>CAYOLL010000028.1:0-48670 GCA_964404765.1 uncultured Gemmatimonadota bacterium
GATCCGATCCGCATGAAATAAGGATCCGAGTGCTACAGCGCGGAACCTGGGTTAACTGAATCTTCAAATCAGTGTTATCACGTAAAAGGAGGTCAATATGAGACGTTTATTGGATTTATTTGTAATGATGACGCTGGTACTTGGCAATGCTCATTCGGCCGCCACAAATTCGCTTGGTAATCCGCCTGCTAATCAAATTGAACCGCTGCGGGATTTTCTGGAAGTTAAGCGTCAAACCGGCAATTACGCTTGGTCGGTGGAAGACGTGAAGAATGCACAACGCCTCTTGGCCACGGATCAACCGCCGGATATCCGGCAAGTCGGTCTGACCCAGGAGTTGGTGCAGCAGTGGCTTAGCAACGCCTGGGTCGACACGTTACGAACAATTTATGTGAACGACAGTCAAGGCTATCCCACGTTGTTCATCGATCAAGCCAGGCATAGCGAAGCCTGGCAGAATAAAACCCGCGCGACGATAACCTATAATGCAGCCCATTCGCCTACTCAATTTTTAAGCGACGTGTGGGAAAACAATGTTTGGCAAAGTACATACCGGACGACGATTCAATTTAATAGCGCCAATCAACAGACCGAAATAATAGGCCAAGCTTGGGATTCTCGCGCCAATGCCTGGCAGAATGAATATAAAAAACAGTATTCTTACGATAGCGTCAATAATATGATTGAGCAAACTTTTCTAATTTGGAGTCCGGCAAACATTTGGGAAAATTCAACTAAATATAACTACACCTATTTGACTAATGGTCGCGTCGGTACTGAACTGCAACAAAATTGGCAAGGCGGTTTGATTAGTTCATTCCTTCGCACTTATATTTACAATACCGTTGGCGACGAGGTTGAACTTTTGACCCAAGAGTGGCAGACGACAGCCTGGGTCAATTTATATAAAGCGACCCAAATTTACGACGTCCGCCGCAATTTAATAAACCAATTCGTCCAGTTTTGGGATGGATCCATGTGGCAGTTTGGGAATCAGACTGTATGGACATACGACACCGGCAATCATCCCACAGAAGTAGTGTTTCAATCATGGGTTGACAATGCGTGGAAAATAATTTTCCACCGGACTTATGCCTATGATGCCAATGGCCGGGAGATTGAAAGCGCTTATCAGCTGCTTGACTTTATTAGCAATCAGTTAATCAACACAAGTCGTTACACCATCGTATATAACGCTAACAACGACTGGATCGAATGGATTGACCAAAGTTGGGTCAACAACGCGTGGCTGAATACATGGCGCACGTTGCGCGTGTATGACCCGGTCGGCATTGAGGACGATCATCAACCGACCGGTTTAAAAGCCCGCTTGTATCAAAATATGCCCAATCCGATGCGCGCGGCGGCCACGGCCATTCGCTTCGAACTGCCCAAGGCGGATCAAGTCAGCGTCACGATCTACAATGCTGCGGGTCAGGTCGTGCGGACTTTGGCCGATAACCGGGCGTTTGGGGCGGGCGAGCACACATTGCAGTGGGACGGTCGCAACAACGCTGACCGGGCCGTCAGCAGCGGCGTCTACTTTTATGAATTACGCACCGGCGACCAACGCATTACCCGGTCGCTAACCCTTGTTAAATAAGCGGTGAGCATGAAAATCATCAACGTCGTGGGTGCGCGACCCAACTTTATGAAAATCGCGCCGATTATGGCCGCCATGCGCGGACAGCCGAACCTTACACCGCTGTTGGCGCATACCGGCCAGCATTACGACAGCGCCATGTCCGACGCCTTTTTTCAGGATTTGGAGATGCCGCCACCGGACGTTTTTCTGGGCGTCGGTTCGGACTCGCAGACGCGGCAGACAGCCAAAATTATGCTGGCCTTTGAAGAAGTGGTGCTTAACCACAAGCCCGATATCGTCTTGACCGTCGGCGACGTGAACTCGACCCTGGCTTGCTCGCTGGTGGCGGCCAAATTGGGCGTCAAAATCGCCCATGTCGAAGCCGGCTTGCGCAGCCGCGACCGCGCCATGCCCGAAGAAGTCAACCGGCTGGTGACTGATGTGCTGTCCGACTACCTTTTTACCACCTCCGCCGATGCCGACGACAACTTGCGACAGGAAGGCATTGCCCCGGAAAAAATCTTCTTCGTCGGCAATACGATGATCGACACGCTGGTCAAATATGAGGCCGCGGCCCGGGCCCGCCAAGCCTGGAGCCGTCTGCCGGTCGAACCCGGTCACTACCTGCTGATGACGCTGCATCGGCCGTCCAATGTGGACAGCAAAGCCATGCTGGAGCGGCTGCTGCCGGTTTTTGAAGAAGTTCAAGCCCGCCTGCCGATAATCTTTCCAATCCATCCGCGCACCCAAAAGAAGCTACACGAGTTTGGCCTGGACGAGCGCTTTGCCGCCATGAAAAATCTGCATTGCGTCCCGCCCCAAAGCTACATCGATTTTATCTCGCTGATGCAGTCGGCCCGCTTTGTCATGACCGATTCCGGCGGCTTGCAGGAAGAGACCACGTATCTGGGCATTCCCTGCCTGACCCTGCGCGAAAACACCGAACGCCCGGTCACGATTACGCTTGGCACCAACGAGCTGGTAGGCCTCGACCCCGAAAACATTTTGCGCCACATCCACTTAATCTTAAGCGGTCAATGGAAAAAGGGGCAAATCCCGCCCTTGTGGGACGGCCACGCGGCGGATCGGATTGTGGCGGCTTTGTTGAAGGCTTGTTGATTGCGGCTAAATTCACTACGGAGGATACTTTGAAACGAAGCCCGATCCTTCTCGGCTGTTTGCTGCTGCTATATCCGGCCGGCGTCTTTGCCGACCTGGACGATGATACGATGATCCATAGCGACCGACTGACCATTTATGTCCGCAACACCGGCGGTTTTGGCCGTGCCCCGGATATCAACGGGCCCGGTCTGTTTTATCCCGCGGGCACAACGAAAACCCTCCTCTACGCGGCCGGCCTGTGGCTGGGCGGAAAAATCAACGGCGAAATACGCGTGTCAGCCAGTGAATACGGCACTGATTTTAGGCCGGGTCAATTCAAAAACGGCGCGTTTTATAACGGCGCCGACGATTCGACTTACAAGGTATATGGAATTCAAACCGGCGATACGGCGGCGACCAACCCGGATTATGCCGATTGGCCGATCGATCAGGGCGCGCCGGCGGGTGCCGATGGCCGGCCGCTGTTATCGGGCGATCAAACCTTATATGCCGTTTATACCGACAGCACGGGTCCGGGCTATCGACACAGTCCCGTGAAATCGGATTACGGTCTGGGCGTGGAGGTGCGGCAGACCGTCTGGGCTTATCAAGACGGCGGCGGGCCGCTGAGCCACATCATTTTTGTCAAGTATCTGCTGCTCAATCGCGGCGGGCAACCCGTCACCGACGTTTATATGGGGTTGTGGAGCGATCCGGATTTGGGCGGAGCCGGCGATGATTTGGTCGGCTGCGATATAACCCTCAACATGGCTTACTGCTACAACGGTTCCAATCGGGACAGCCAGTATGATCGCGCTTCGCCGGCCTTAGGGTTTTCCTTTTTACAAGGGCCGATCACGGCCTCGGACAATCCGCGCGATCGCACGGTTTTACCCGACGGCAGCGAGTTGCCGGGGATGAAAATGCTCGGTATAACGGCGTTTCAAAGGTATGACAGCGGCACAGCGCCGTGGAACTTTTCGGGCGCATATGCCAGCTTGCAAGGCTTATATTGGTGGCCTTCTTCTTCGCCTTCTCCGATGATCGATCCCGTGACCGGTCAAATCACCCGGTTTATGTGTTCCGGCGACCCTGTTACGAGTAACGGCTGGCTTGATTTCAATCCGAGTGACCGATACATGCTGCAGTCAACCGGCCCGTTTAACCTGCCGCCCTGGCAGGACAGCGATGGCGACAACGAGGCCGATTTGGGTGAGCCGGGTGTGCAGGAAATTATCCTGGCGGTGATCGTGGGCAACGGGCAAGACCGGCTGAGCAGCGTTAGCGTCTTGCGGTATTATGCCGGCTACGCCGGAGCTTTTTATGCCAACAACTTCCGGCCTTTTGAAACGACCGTAACGCCGCAGGTTTCAGCGGTCGAAGGCGACGAAGAAATTCGTCTGTCCTGGGATAACCGGTTGGAAAACGAGCCCCCCGCGCCGGCCTTCCGCTTTGAAGGCTACAACATCTATCAATATGCCGGCGCGGTTGCCCGCCGCATTGCCACCTTCGACGCGATGAATGATGTAACGACGATTCTGCAGCCGGTTTTTGATCCGCAGACGCGGACGGTCGAGCAGCGCGTGGCGCAGGTTGGCCGGGATTCCGGCCTGCAACACACCCTGTCCGTGACGCAAGACGCTCTCCGCGGCGGGCGTCTGCGCAACGGCGCGACCTACGAATTCGGCGTCACGGCCTACTTTTATAACCCCGACCCGGTTTCAGCGATTCGCGTCATCGAAACCGAGCCGCAGCGGGTGAAGGCCGTGCCGCAAAAAACCTTTGCGTCTCTGGATGATGTCAAAGTCGTGCCCAATCCGTATTTTGCCTACTCAGCCTATCAATCGTCGTCCGGCACTCCCCGCGTGCAGTTCATGAACCTGCCGCCCAAATGCACCATCCGCATCTTCAATTTAGCCGGCGATTTGGTCAACATGCTGGAAAAGGACGACGCGAGCACGATTTTGACCTGGGATTTGCTCAACGTCAAGCGTTTCGCCCTGGCCGACGGTGTTTATCTCTGGCATGTCCAATCCGATTACGGCGAGAAGACAGGCAAGCTTGCCGTCTTTTGGGAAGAACGCTTCTAATCTGAATTGATACCAGATTTTCCAAATCTCAAAGATTTGGAAAATCTATTCTTCATTGCCCATTGCCCATTGCTAACTGCCTATGTGTGGAATCTGCGGCTTTGTCCATCATAACGAAACTACGCTGAATACCCCTCAACTTCAGCGCATGACCGATACGCTGCGGCATCGCGGCCCGGACGATTCCGGTCTGCGGTTGATGCGGCGCGACGGCGATCCGGCCCAATCGTTCGATGACGGCGACGTCGGCCTGGGTCAACGCCGTCTGGCGATTATCGACCTGAGTCCGGCCGGTCATCAACCCATGAGCGCGGACGATGGCCGGCTGTGGACAGTCTTTAACGGCGAAATCTACAACTTCCGGGAAATCCGGGCCGAGTTGGAACCAAAAGGTTACCGCTTCCGCAGCGCGTCCGATACGGAAGTCATCCTGGCCGCTTATCGCGAATGGGGCGCGGACTGCTTTCGGCGCTTTATCGGTATGTTCACCATTGCCTTGTGGGACGGCGAGTTGCTGCTGGCCCGCGACCGCCTCGGCATCAAACCGCTGTATTATGCTTATCAAAACGGCTGCTTTATTTTCGCTTCGGAACTCAAAGCGATTCTGACCCATCCGCAGTTTTCGGCCAGACTTTCGCTGCCCGCCCTGCAACAATATCTCTATTTTTTATACGTGCCGGCGCCGCTGTCTATTTTTGAGGACGTATTTAAACTGTTACCCGGCCACTGGCTGCGACTCAAGCGCAATGGCGAAATCGAGCAGCAGGCGTTCTGGCAAATCCCGGAAACCTTGCGAAGGTTTTCGAAGACAAATCCTGAAATTTCAATCCCAAACCTTCGCAAGGTTAATGACAAAATTGATGAAGCCGACGCCCTGACCCGCTTAGACGAACTCATCCTGTCCGCTGTGCGTTACCGGTTGATCAGCGATGTGCCTTTGGGCGCATTTTTAAGCGGCGGGATCGACTCCGGCGCGGTCGTGGCGGCCATGCGCCAAATCCAGCCGGGCGGGCAGCTTAAGACGTTTACCATCGGTTTCCGCGAGGCTGATTTTGACGAAGCCGACTATGCCCGGCAAGTGGCCGAACGATTGGCCACTGATCATCACTGTCTTTACGTCACGCCGCAGGATTTTTTTGATCTGATTCCCAAGCTGCCCGATCATTACGACGAACCTTTTGCCGATGTATCGGCCTTGCCGACGGCGCTGGTGTCGCAATTAGCCCGGCAGGAAGTGACGGTTTCGCTGTCCGGCGATGGCGGCGATGAGCTTTTCTGGGGCTACACCCGCTATCGCTGGCTGCAAAAATATCGTTGGTGGGATCGGTTGATGCCGTCGCCGCTGCGTCCGCTATTCACGGCTGAACGAAACCGCTGGGCGCACGGGCGGACACGTAAACTGCTGAGCAGTTTGAGCAGTCGCTCGTTAGCTGAAGTTTACGGCTTTTTGATCGGCTCCGGACTGCAATTCGATCAAATCGCGGCGTTGACCGGGCAAGCGTTTGACCCGTCCACCACGCCGTTTTTTCAACACTGGAGTCGCCGGCCACAGGCAGATTTTGTCGATCTGCACACCTACTTGCCGGACGATATTCTGGCCAAAGTCGATCGGGCCAGCATGATGTTTGGCCTGGAAGCGCGGGTGCCGCTGCTCGATCATCGGCTGGTGGAATTTGCCATGCAGCTACCGCCGGAGCTCAAATATCAAAACGGCCAGCAGAAATACCTGTTGAAAAAATGGCTCTTCCGTCATCTGCCCGCCGAGTTGTTTCAGCGGCGCAAGCAGGGCTTTGGCGTACCGATTCATCGCTGGCTGCAAAAAGACTTGAAATACCTTTTGGATGACTATCTGAATCCGGCGCGAATCCGTTCCGGCGGCCTGTTGAATACCGACGCGGTGCAGTTTTATGTAGCCGAACATCTGCGCGGTGATTATAATCATCAATATATTTTATGGGCGCTGGTGATGTTTGAAATGTGGCAGGAGCGGTATCTTTCCATATAATTTGCGTATGCCGGCCAATGCTTTTCCCGCTACTTTATCCAGTCTTAATTTTACATACAACATACAACGCTAAATCGATCCTATGCACAGATTTAAAGTAATCTTCCTGATGAATGCCTTTACCACCGGCGGCGCGGAAAATATCATTCTGCGATTGGCCGAGCGCTTGGATCGACAACGGTTTGACGTTACGGTGATGGCTTTCCGTATTGTCAAGCCGTACACATTCGAAGTTTACCGGCAGAAGGGACTTAGCGCCTTTTCGCTGGATATGACTTCCCTGCCGGCAGTGCCTGGCGGTCTGTGGCGGTTTTATCGCCGGCTGCGCCAAAATCAACCGCATCTCATCTACAATTTCATGACCTACCCGATTGTGCTTGGAACATTAATGGGACGGCTGGTCGGTGTGCCGGTGTGCCTGGGTTCGGAACGCGTGATGGATTATGAAGCCCTGTGGCGGCTGTATCTCAAGCGGCTGGTATCGCTCTTGCTGGACGAAGTTACCGTCAACTCACGCCGCACTCGCGATTATGCGATTCGCGCTATCGGCTATCCGCCGGAAAAGGTTTCGATCATCTATAACGGACTTGATGCCGCGCCGTATTTAGCGGAAATAGATACCACCGCGCTACGCCATGCGTTGGGTCTTGGCGATTCTAAAGTGATAGGCTGCGTTGCCCGGTTGAGTTCGCAAAAAGGTCATCCCTATTTATTGGAAGCGTTTGCCCGGTTACAATACGCCGACCTCAAGCTGCTGTTTGTCGGCGGCGGCGAAAAAGAAGCGGAATTACGTGCACTTTGCCGCCAAAACGGCGTTGAAAACCGGGTCATTTTTGCCGGTAATCAAACAAACGTCATTCCTTATCTTAAGCTGATGGATATCTTCGTATTGCCGTCATTGGCGGAGGGCATGCCCAACGCCGTCATCGAGGCAATGGCCGCCGGCGTCCCGGTCATCGCCACGAATGCGGGCGGTACAGCCGAATTAGTGGCGGATCAACAGACCGGCCTGTTGGTCGAACCGGCCAATGCGGATCAACTCCATGCCGCTATTATGCGATTATTGGATAACCCAACGCTGGCCCAACAGTTAGCGACCAATGCCCGCCAAAAAGTCATCGCCGAGTTTTCGCTGGAGCAAATGGTCCGGCAGACCGAGCAATTGTTTGACTTTTGGTTGAAGAAGAAAGAAGCACAAACCGGCGTCGGAGTCGGCAGTGATTAGTTTCTTTTTAGTGTGCGGTAAGGTTTAACACATTTCTAATTAATAAGTTATGGAATATGCCACTTGTGCAAACAGAAAAAAAGTGTATCTTGGTTGTCCGCTAATAAATTTTGACTATTGTCACTATTGTCAATATTTGGGGAGTTTCAACTTTCATTCACTTTTTTACTATGCATCTTTTGAGGAGGTCAACGTCAGTATGTATCATTCTATGAAGTTTTTTGTCAAAATTAGCGGTCTTATTTTGACCGCGGCTATGTTTTCTTTTTCTTGCAGCCAACCGGCTCAGGAACAACAGCAAGCGCCTGCCGATTCTACCGCCATGGCGCCCAAGCCGGTGGAACCGCCGCACTGGACTTATGAAGGCGAGCACGGGCCAGCCAATTGGATGGGTCTTTCCGAAGAGTTTAAGGAATGCGGACAAGGTCAAAATCAATCGCCAATCGACATTAAAAAGAAGGCAGCCGCTACTGCCGATCTTAAAGATGTTGTTTTTAATTATCAACCGTCGGCAGTCACCCTGGTCAACAATGGGCATACCATTCAGGCCAATTTTCCGGCCGGCTGCTCGATCATGGTCGACAGTGTGGCTTACGATTTGGCCCAACTTCACTTCCATACGCCCGGTGAGCACATGATTGACAGCACGGCTTTTCCGCTGGAAATTCATCTGGTTCACAAAAATGCGGCCGGCGCATTGGCTGTGGTGGGTTTAATGGTCAGCGAAGGTGACTCGAATGCAGTGCTGGGTTCGTTATTGGCCAACCTGCCGGCGCAAGCCAACAGCGAGGCGCCATTGGCCGATCCGCTTAAGATTGCCGATGTGTTGCCGGCCAAAAAAGATACCTATCGCTATAGCGGCTCATTAACAACGCCGCCTTGCACCGAAGGCGTCAGCTGGATTGTGATGACGAATCCGATTATGTTGTCCGCCGGGCAGATCAGCGCCTTTAAAGCGTTGTATGCCATGAACAATCGTCCGGTGCAGGCGCTTAACACACGCGCCGTTCAGTTTGATGTGGCAAAATAATTTACGTAATTTCATCATTTTTGTCGAAAGACGCGTCCGTTTTTTAGAAACATCAAGTCTTTATGGCAATTACTGAATTTTGAGATTATATTTCCTTGCAAAACCCTAAGGGTCAATACTCTTAGGGTTTCTTTTTTTACTGTTTGCAAGAGGTTGTTATGGCGGATTCTGACACGCTCCAGGCACAAATTATCGAGCTGCATCAACGCTTCAAAACGGCGCTGGCCGGTGAAGGCGAGCCGGACGCTTTTTTTACGGTGATGCCCGGCGCGGCCGCGAATCCGGAGTCGCTGGACCAAATCGCGCGGGATGTAGACGCGCAACTGCAGCAATGGCCCAATCAAGCTGGCCTGTTGCTGCTCAAAGGGCATTTGACGGCGCAGCAATCGGCCTTCGGGCAGGCTGCGCAATATTACGAAGCGGCAATTAATGGCGCGCAGGATTCTGTCACCGATAATGGCTACGAGTGCTTGTTCCATTTGGGCGTGGCGCGGTATCATCAGGGTGATTTTGCGGCCGCGGCCATAGCGCTGTCACGTTGCGCCGAGCAGCGGGCGGATGGTTATTACGAACGGGTGAATCAGTTTTATAACATGGCAAATATGCCTTTAAATACAAATGGTAAGTCGTTTGAGTATACATCCAGACTGTATCAGGCTACGGTTCGCGTATTTTCACATAACATGCGCGGGCGGGGAACGGGATTTGCCTTAGCAAATGAAAAAATCATATTAACATGCGCTCATGTTGTCGGACAGATCAATCCTGCGACAAAGCCGTTGATAACCGTCGATATTCCGCATCAAAAAAGGCGCATCAAAACATTATTGATTGCTATCGACCACAATGTTGATATTGCCGTGCTTTATTATGAGCACCAACTGCCGCATGGGTTGAAATTGCGCCCTTCGGTGAGCTCACAGAAACAGTCCGTCTATACCTATGGTTTTGCTTGGTATGATGGTATTTGGGCCCATGGCCAAGTTGTTGCTTTAACGCCCCCGGATAAGCCTGCCGTTATCCAGATAAAATCCGGTGAAATTTCACCCGGATTTAGTGGCGGCCCTGTATGGGAACTCGGGAGCGAAAAAGTAATCGGGATGATTACCGATATCTCCATCCCAAATGGTTATGCGCGTTTTCTGGACACGGCGCTTGCCGTATCTTCCGAAAAAATCATCGAATTCTTAGAAAACTCCGCAGCCGTCCAAAAAATCCGAGGCAGCGGCTGCTGGATTGCCGGCGCCGCTTTCAATAATGCCGACGATCCGGTTGTCCGTCAGCTCCGCCATTTTCGGGATGAAAAATTGATAACAAGCCGCGGTGGACGTTGGTTTATCCGGCATTATTACCGCTATTCGCCGCCACTGGCCGGTTTTATCCGGCGACATGATTTGATCAAAAGCGTAGTGCGCGGCGTTTTGCGCCAATTGGTCAAACGCCTGATCTGACGCATCACTGTTAGCCACGGAACCACACGGAAATACACGGAAAGGCTATTTGAGCTTTTCTTTTGAATTCAAAATACGCTGTGCGATTCCGTGGCCAGCCTGAAAGCATTCATGGAAGCTCGTCAATTCTACATCGCCATTGCTGTAATTCTGTCGGTGGCCTTTCTGCTGGCCTGGCTGATAACGCCGCTGATGCGCCGGCTGGCCATTCGCTTTGGTATTATCGACAAACCCAACAGCGCCGTCAAAACCCACAAGGTTGCTACGCCATACATGGGCGGATTAGCAATGCTGACCGCGGTCATGGTCACTTGTCTGGGCGGGGCAATCTATCTTAAGCTGCTAAATTTTGAATTTGCGATTGTCGCCGCCAGTATGCTTTTTTTGTCCATAATGGGTTTTGTGGATGATGTGCGCAATCTGCGTCCGCTCACGCGCTTTGTGGCCGAGATCATCATTGCGCTGATTATTGTTTTTGCGGCGCATATTCACCTGGATATTGTCTACCTGCCGGCCTGGGTCAATTATGCCTTGACCGTATTGTGGATTGTCGGACTCACCAACGCCTTGAATATTATCGACATTATGGATGGCCTGGCCAGTGGCGTGGCTGTTATCTCCGGACTCAGCTTTTTGTTTATCGGCCTGGCTACGCCGGAGCCGCAGCCGCTGGTTTATCTGCTGTGCGCGGCAATTGTCGGCGCGGCGCAGGGATTTTGGCTGCACAACTTTTTCCCGGCCAAAATTTATATGGGCGATAGCGGCGCCTATTTGCTCGGTTTTACCCTGGCCATTATTTCCATCAAAACCGAATTTTCCGCCAACAACGCGCTGGCGGTACTGACGCCGGTGCTGGTATTGGGCGTGCCGATTTATGACACTTTTTTAGTAATGATTTTACGCAGTATCAAAGGTAAAAATCCGTTCCACGGCAGCAAGGACCACTTTGCCTTGCGCCTGGAGGCGCTTAAAATCCCGCGCAGATACGTGGTCATTTTTATTTATCATGTCTGTATTATATTGGGCATGGCCGCTTTTGTCGCCACCTTGTTGAATCTGTGGGGGGCCTTGTTTGTCTATTGCCTGATCAGCTTTATCGCCCTGATGGCCGGCCGCAAACTGAGCCAGATCGCCATGGAATAAAAGGGATTCGCGCCCGCACGTTTTTCATTTTTCGTGGTTATTAGAGTGAATTCAAATGAATCAAAAGGAACTATCATTATGACCTGGGAAGAAATACGCCGACATTTTCCGCAGCAATGGCTGTTGATCGAGGCCCTGAAAGCGCGGACGGAAAATGGGCTGCGCATTCTTGAAGACATTGCGGTCATCAAAATTTTTGATGATTCCACCCCGGCTTTAAAAGAGTACGCTAAATTGCATCACGAATCGCCCCGGCGCGAAATGTTTGTGCTGCACACCGACCGTGAGAATCTGAATATCCATGTGCGGAAATGGCTGGGCATCCGGGGGCTGGCATGAAAATCCGCATCGAAAACGGAATGCCGCTGGTGACGGCCCGCGTTGTTTACGGTCAGCAAGCGCTTGAGTTTCAAAACGTCCTGTTGGATACCGGCTCTCACGGCTGCATTTTTCCGACGGATCGGTTGCTGGAAATCGGCTTGAAGTTCAACCGCACTGATGAAATCTATGCGATCCAAGGCGTGGGCGGCGAAGAGTTTGTTTTCCAAAGGCGGGTCAATCAATTGTGGATGGGCGAGTTTTGTCTGGAAGACTTCCGATTGATATCGGAGCAATGGACTACGACATCAACATTGACGGCATTATCGGCGTGGATTTTGTGCTGGGCATAAAAGCTTGCCTTTATTTTGACCGCTTGGAAATTTACAACGCATTGACGAGTTCACAAATAAAATAGCATGTTCGCAACATGCATGTAAGGAGCAAACCACCATGTCCGAACCAAAAGAACCATTTCATTGGACAGGCAATATCATCGCTCAGACGATTGCCGGGGTGATTTCCGGGTTGCTGGTGACGGTGATCACCAGTTTCGTTTTGCTGCCCAAATATGAAGAATGGAAAGCGCAAAACCAAAAGACCGCCGGAACAACCGCGCAAGTGGAAGTGAGCAAACCCTTGCCTGTTCCTGCCGATAACAAACCGGCGGTGACGACTCCGCAAGCCGAGGCAACCAGGCCGCAGCCCGCTCCGAGTCAACCGGCGGAAGCGCCGGCCACTCCCCAAGCCTACGCCGAGACCCTACCCGGCGGCGTGACCATGCCGATGGTCTATGTGCCGGGCGGATCGTTCCGCATCGGCGATTTGTTTGGCGATGGTAGCAGCAACGAAAAGCCGCCAGACCATGACATCACCCTGGCCGGGTTTTACATGGCTGTCACCGAGGTAAGCCAAGCTCAGTGGCAGGCGATTATGGGCAATAACCCAAGTCACTTTAAGGGCGATGATCTGCCGGTGGAACAGGTGAGTTGGAACGACGCCGTGTCGTTTTGTGAAAAACTGTCCCAATTGACCGGCACGACGTATCGCCTGCCGACCGAGGCGGAGTGGGAATATGCCGCCCGGGAAGGCGGCAAGAAGGTGCGCTTTGGCAATGGCCAGAACATTGCCCGAGCCGGTGAGTTGAACTTTAAAGCCGGCGCGGAATATAAACAACTCTATTCCGAAGCGGGGGAGTATCGCGGAAAAACTGTGGCGGTTGATTCTTTCCGGCCCAACGCCCTGGGCTTGTACAATATGAGCGGCAACGTTTGGGAATGGTGCGCCGATTGGTATCAGGACAGTTATGCCGACATGCTGGCCGACGGAACAGTTAGTGTAAAAAATACACAACGCCGTGTGTTGCGGGGCGGTTCGTGGATCAATAGGCCGGCTCTACGCGCGCGCGGCTAATCGCTTCAACGGCACCCCCGGCTACTGCCTCAACTTCGTGGGTTTTCGCGCGGTTCGAGGATTTTAAACTGTCTAACTTTTACACTTTTACCCTCTTTAAATCTTTTGCTTTTAACCCTTTCCCGCGAAGCGGGCAAAAATTTTTGCCCCTAAGGGTTTCGCTCTTTAACCCTTAGGGTTTGGCCTAAAAAAACCCTTAGGGTTAGAAAAGCAAACCCTTAGGGTTGTGGAAACCCATCCGTTTCGAGCGTATGGTTTCAAAACGGGCGGCATTCGTTAGTGGGACCGTGTGTTGCGGGGCGGTTCGTGGATCAATAAACCGAATCTACGCGCGCGCGGCTAATCGCAACAACAACACCCCCGGCAACTACAACAACAACGTGGGTTTTCGCGCGGTTCGAGTATTTCTCAAAAAAACCTGACAGGTTTTTAAAACCTGTCAGGTTTGGCCAGAGTTTGTTCATTTACGGATGAGCAGAGCGCGCCAGCAGAGATCCAGAATGTCGTCCGGCGTCGCCCTGCGACATGTTCAGGGCGGCCGAATGTTAAACGGATGCCCGGCGCCGGCTGGTAGGCTTTGGCCGAACGCCGGCGCCGGGGTGGTTTTTAACTACCTGCTTAACTTTTTGTAATCATTCAACCAAAGGAACCACTTTATGACCTGGGAAGAAATCCGCCGGCATTTTCCGCAGCAATGGCTGTTAATCGAAGCCCTGAAAGCCCGCACGGAAAATGGGCTGCGCATTCTTGAAGACATTGCGGTCATCAAGATTTTTGATGATTCCACCCCGGCGTTAAAAGAATATGCCAAATTGCATCACGAATCACCCCGGCGCGAAATGTTTGTGCTGCACACCGACCGTGAGAATTTGAATATCCATGTGCGGAAATGGCTTGGCATTCGACATGAGTGGAAAGATTTGGCGATTATAAGCTGCAATGCCAACACCCTCAATCGGGAAGCGGCAGATGCGTTAGCGTATCAAACCATGATATAATAACAAACGGAGTTGAAACATGATCGTACAACTCAATCTGGACGACAATCTCATTTTGCAGCGGACAAAGGCTGAACTGCGCCAAAAACTCATCGAAGGGCTGATCATCCAGGATTATCTGGAAGCACGTTTGAGCCTGGGTGAGGTGGCTGAGCGTCTGAAGATGGATTATCTGAAGGCCCGCGAATGGCTGCATCAAAAAGGCATCACCGCCGGATTTGGAAACGCTGGAAGTAAGAAAAGCCATACATTCTTAGTGGCTAATTGAAAGGGGTATTTATCCACACTCACATTGCAATTCCCCGAAGAACGCTTGAAAACTCTGGATGTGCGCTTGCATGAAGCCGGTTATGACAATCTTTCCGGCTTTTTGGAAGCCTTCATTGACGGGAATGTTGATCTGGAAATTGTTCAGCGACGAGCCGACCGGAATATCCAAACCTATCTGACCAAAGGCAAAAAACCGCCGTTGCCTATGCCCAAACGTTGGATGATGTGGAATGCTTATTGGCTGAAGCCGACCAAAGCCCGGCCACGCCTTTTACCGAGATGCGGATTGGGCGGAACTCCGCCGCCGGGCGGTGAAACGGGCGCAGGCCAAATGAAACGGCGCATCTTAAAGCGGCCGGAAGCTTACCGCGATATTGACGAGATCGCCGCGTACTATTGCATGGCGCGCGGGACTTGGATCGAATTTTTGTGTAAACTTAACCGACTATCAAAGTAGAGGAGCTTACCATGCATGTAATGACTTCTATTACGCTTTCGGATGATTTGCTTCAGGCTATTGACCGGCTGATTAATGAGGCCAATGACCGTTCGAAAATCATCGAAAATATTCTGCGAAAATATTTCGCCGACCAGACTCGTGATATGAACGATTTGGCGATCTTGAATCGCAATGCCGACGCGCTCAATCAAGAAGCCGAAGATGCCTTAGCGTATCAGGTGGAGCTATGATTCGAGGCGAAATGTATCGCGTTTACAAAGGGTCGTCGCAAGACCCGAAAAACTATCGAGTCTTTGTTGTTGTCAGCCGCCAAGTCGTGATTGATTCCAAATTTTCAACCGTCGTTTGCGCGCCGATCTATACGCGGCAGGATGGCCTTTCCACACAAGTTCAACTCGGCATTGCTGACGGTTTAAAACACGACTGCAGCATTCACTGTGACGAGTTGATGAGTGTTCCCAAATCGGCCTTGACGCATTTTGTGGCCACGCTTTCTCCGCAAAAAATGCGCGAATTAAACAAAGCATTGGCGATTGCGCTCGCGCTGGATTTGTAAGAGCGTAACTCCAATCCAAAATGAGAGCACATAAATTCTCTGTAACTTGAATAGACTTTTGCACAAGGAGCAACCCAACATGTCCGAACCGAAAGAAACCCCAAAAGTCACCAACTTTATCCGTGACATCATTGACGAAGACCTGAAAAGCGGCAAGCGCACAACCGTGCACACCCGCTTTCCGCCGGAGCCGAACGGCTACCTGCACATCGGCCACGCCAAGGCCATCTGCTTGAACTACGGCCTGGCCCGCGACTACGGCGGCAAGTTCAACCTGCGCTTCGACGACACCAACCCGGCCAAAGAGGAGCAGGAATATGTGGATGCCATCATCGAAGATGTCAAATGGCTGGGCGCAGATTGGCAAGACCGCCTGTTCTTCGCCTCCGACTACTTCGATCAGATTTACGACTGGGCCGTTGCGCTGATCAAAAAAGGAAAAGCTTTTGTCTGCGATTTGACCGCCGAGCAAATGCGCGAATATCGCGGCACGCTGACCGAGCCGGGCAAGAACAGTCCCTACCGCGACCGTTCTGTGGAGGAAAATCTGGACCTGTTCGAGCGAATGCGCAAAGGCGAATTTCCCGACGGCACACGCACGCTGCGGGCCAAAGTGGACATGGCCAGCGGCAACATCAACATGCGCGACCCGGTGCTGTATCGCATCATCCATGCCGAGCATCACCGCACCGGCAACAAGTGGTGCATCTACCCGTCGTACGACTTCACCCACGGCCAGTGCGATTCCCTCGAAGGCATCACCCATTCCATCTGCACCCTGGAGTTTGAGGATCACCGCCCGCTTTACGACTGGTTTATCCGCGAACTGGGCATCTTCGCCCCGCAGCAGATCGAGTTCGCCCGCCTTTTTTTGCCCTACACGGTCATGAGCAAGCGCAAGCTGATCAAGCTGGTGGCCGACGGCTACGTGCGCGGCTGGGACGATCCGCGCATGTCCACGCTGCGGGCCTATCGCCGGCGCGGTTACACGAAGGAAGCTATTTGGGACTTTTGCGAGCGCATCGGCGTAGCCAAAGCCCAAAGTCTGGCCGATCCGGCCCTGCTGGATCACTGCCTGCGCGAAGACCTGAACAAGCGCGCCTTGCGGGTCATGGCCGTGCTCGATCCGCTCAAATTGGTCATCGAAAATTACCCGGACGATCAAGTGGAAATGCTGGACGCGGAAAATAATCCGGAAGACGCCAACGCGGGCAAGCGCGCCGTGCCCTTCTCCAAAACGCTGTATATCGAGCGGGACGATTTTCGGGAAGTTGCGCCCAAAGGCTATTTCCGCCTGTCGCCCGGCGCGGAAGTACGGCTCAAACATGCCTATTACGTGAAGTGCACCGATGTGATCAAGGACGCGGCGGGCAACGTGATTGAGCTGCGCTGCACGCACGACCCGGCCTCGCGCGGCGGCTGGACCAACGACTGCCGCAAGGTCAAGGGCACGCTGCATTGGGTATCGGTCGCCCACGCCGTTCCGGCCGAAGTGCGGCTGTACGAGAATCTCTTCACCAAAGCCAGCCCCGACGACGCACCCGAAGGTGGTTCGTTCCTGGACAACATCAACCCTAACTCGCTGCGGGTGATTACGGCCCAGGTGGAGCCGTGCCTGAAGGACGCGGTTGTCATGACCAAACATCAATTCCTGCGCCAGGGCTACTTCTGCGTGGACCCGGACACGACGCCCGGCAAGCCTGTTTTTAACCGCACGGTGGAGTTAAAGGATTCGTGGGGGAAGATGGAGAAGAAACAGGGTTGAAATTGAAAGTTTAGTGTTGACGAGGAGATCCTTTGCATGGATATTTATTTTTACCACAGAGGGATTACCTTTGTGTGGGATGAGAATAAGGCGCGTCAGAATCGGAAAAAGCATCACATTGACTTTGAAAGAGCTGCGCAGGCTTTTTTCGATCCCTTTATGCGTTTTGTGGACGCAACGCGCTCGCAGGAAGAACGTGATGCCATTATCGGCAAAGCGGAAAATCAGCAAATGCTGTTTGTGGTGAACATTCAGTTTCAGGACGATTTGATTCGATTAATTTCGGCGCGTCCCGTATCCAAAATTGAGGAGGCTTATTACTATGAAACCTTCCGAGCTTAAAAAACGACTGCGAGCGGATCGCCCTGCATCCGTTGTCGGCGTGCGTATGCCCGACGATGTGATTGACGACCTCAAGCGAGTAGCTGCTTTTCTAAATCTGCCGGGTGTGGAGGCTCTGATAGGTCATTATGTGGGCAAATGCTTGCGCGAGGATTTGGAGCGTTTGGAAACATTGCCTACCCATGCCTTTATTGACAGTCTGAAGCGTCATGGCGTGCCGGAAACGGTGATCAATGAGGCCATTGCTGAAGTTGTTTAATGTTTAATGCCCACAACGCCCGGTAAACCGGTCTTTAACCGCACGGTGGATTTGAAAGACTCGTGGGGGAAGATGGAGAAGAAGCAGGGTTGAAATGGAGTGCAAAATTTTAATTTTGCATAAGAAAAAATCAATGTTCACGTTGGAGGACGTTATATGGAAAATCTGATATTGAACATGCCGCCCATCCAATTCAAGGAGTTGGTGCGACAAAACGTGCATGACATTTTGGAGGAAGATGTGGACTTCCTGCAAACGCTGTTAAAACTGCGTCCGAAAAAAGCGTCGAGGATAAAAAAACCGACTGCCGGTAAGGACGGCTTTTATCGCACAACGACGCCGCACCCGGTTATGGGACAGATTAAAATTTTATATGATCCCATTGAACCTCTGTCTGAAGACGAATGGCCGCAGGAGGAAGATTAAATGCTGTTGGATACTTGTGCGCTGCTATGGCTGGCCGATGGGAATGCGCGTTTGAAACCGTCGGTGCATGATCGTATTCGACAATCCCCATACGTGTATGTTTCCGCCATTAGCGGCTTTGAAATCGGACACAAATATCGCACGGGCAAGCTGAAATTACCGTCCGAACCAGAAGTGTGGTTTGAAACTGTCCTTACGCATCACAAGTTGACGGTTGTTCCGTTGACCATTCCGATATGCCTGGCGGCGACGGCTTTACCCATGTTTCACAAAGACCCGGCAGATCGATTCATTATTGCGACGGCTAAGTTGCATCAATGGCCGATTGTCACCGCCGATCCAAAATTCAAAGACTACGGCGTGGAGATTGTTTTTTGATTGGACGCCGCCGCATAGATTCCTGCGTCAGGGCTACTTCTGCGTGGACCCGGACACGACGCCGGGCAAGCCGGTCTTTAACCGCCCGGTGGATTTGAAAGACTCGTGGGGGAAGATGGAGAAGAAGCAGGGTTGAACTTGAAAATCCGGTTAACCCCATGACCAAAAATCCCAAGTTGAATTACTTTGAAAAGGAAGATATTTTGCACATCCTGATTTCCGCCGAGCCGGAAGCGAACAGCATCGAACTCAGCCCCGGCGTTACGGTTGAGCTCAACGCCGTCGGCGAGATCATTGGCGTGGAAATTCTGAACGCCAGCCGATTTTTGCGGGATTTTGTGCTGGAAAGCGTGCAGGGGAAATTGCTGGCCTTGACGCAGCAGCCCGCTCTGGCCGGAGCGGTTTGATTGCCGGAAGATATCCTGCGTCAGGGCTACTTCTGCGTGGACCCGGACACAACGCCGGGGAAGCCTGTATTTAATCGCACCGTGGATTTGAAAGATTCGTGGGGGGAAGATGGAGAAGAAACAGGGTTGAAGCAACTTTCCGGAAAAGGTATCGTAATGCCGCTCCATCTTTATTCGGACATTTATGTGTCAGGCTCGGTTCCAACAGTGGCGACCACATCACCACGGTGTGCTTAAATATCTCGTGCGCAATCCGGCCGTGTTGACGGAACTGCGCCGGTTGCGCCCAGGTAAATGGAAAAAGGTTATCAAGCAAGGAAATTCCGGTGAAGCTCATTATTTTGAGCATGAATCCGGTCATGTGGCCGGTGTCAAATTTTTTCCGAGGATTAAGATTGTATGACCCAACATTTTTGGCCAATTACGTTGTCGGAAGCCAACGGCGGACAACGCGAACAACTGGAGTTATTCGCCCTGGTTAACCTGGGGCTGGCCCAATCGTTAGCCAGCGGCGTCCTGAGCGTAACCGAGGCTATTCAGCGCTTTTATCATGCCGACAATTGTTTGTATGTCCGCAAACAATTGCGCAGCAAGGACGCAGATGCCATCATGAGTCACGGTGTGCAACTGCCCGATTTGTTCGATGCCCTGTCACCGGACGAAGCGCGGCGTGAATTCTATCACGAGTTGGAAAAAATTCGCCTCCTGTGCCTGACGATTCTGGAAAAAACGCATGCCGCACGGGTTGCGGCTTGAAGCCGGACACGGCGTTGGACAAACCGGACTTTAACCGCACCGTGGATTTGAAAGGCTCGTGGGGGGAAGATAACCCTAATCTTTTTTGTCTTGGCAATGCTATCGACTTTATAATGCGTAATTCGGGCATAACTTTCAAGCGTCGTAGTTTTTATCGGAAAATCGCTTGACTCTCATCACCAAAAAATCTATACTTGATAAGCTAATTGAGAGTAAAGAGTACGATTTACTGGCCTGACAATGTTTGTAGAATTTTTAGTTGAAATTAACGAATGCGCTATGCGTTTAGATAAATTTTTACAACTTAGCCGGCTGATTAAGCAGCGTTCTTTAGCAAAAGAAGCCTGTGAGCGCGAATTAGTAACGGTGAATGGAATGGTGTCCAAGCCAAGCCGCGAGCTAACCGTGGGTCAACGGGTGCGCATCCGCTATGCGCGTAAACTGCTTGAAGTGGAAGTGCTGCTTCTCCCGTCCGGCAATATGTCAAAAAAATTAGCGCCGGACTTATACCGTGTCTTGACAGAGGAAACGCTGGAGGTTGACCCGTGGAACGGTTGAATAAGGACAAGCCGACCCTGGCTATTACGCTTGGCGATCCGTCCGGGATCGGTCCGGAAGTGACGGTTAAGGCGTTACAACATCCGGATTTAGTCAAAAACTTTCACCCGATTGTCGTGGGTCATCGGCCTTCGTTTCTGGGGGCAATACAGCGCTGGGGACAACAGTTTAAGCAGACGGCCCCGGACGAGTTTCAGATTCGCCGGTTTAAAGTGCAATATGTGGAGGTTGCCTCGGAAATTACCGCAGAAGTTCCGATTGGCCAGACTTCCAAAGAGGGCGGCATCATTGCCGCCGCTGCGCTGCGGGAGGCCGGAACGCTGGCGTTGCAAGGCCTGGTGGATGCGGTTGTCACATCGCCGGTCAACAAGGAAGCCTTGCATCGGGTTGGACTTACCTATCCCGGTCAAACCGAGTTCTTGGCAGAACTGGCCGGCACGCCGGTTTTTGCCATGATGCTGGTCGGGCATAAAATTCGGGTGGTGATGGTTACGACGCATATTCCGTTGGCCAAAGTAGCCAAAAGCCTGACGCCTGCGGCAATTGTCGAAAAAATTGAAGTCACATACTTAGCTTTAAAGCATTTGTTTGGTATTGCCGCGCCGCGTATTGCCGTCTGCGCGCTTAATCCCCATGCCGGTGACGGCGGCTGTTTTGGCAATGAAGAGGCGACAATTATCGAACCGGCCATTGCCATCGTCCGGCGCAAAGGTATAAACGCCGTAGGCCCGCTGCCGGCGGACTCACTTTTTCCGCGTATGCTCAAAGGTGAGTTTGATGCGGCGGTGGCCATGTATCACGATCAAGGTATTATTCCGGTTAAGTTGGAGTCATTTGGGCGTGGCGTCAATATCACGTTAGGTCTGCCGTTCATTCGCACCTCGGTTGATCACGGCACAGCGTATGACATTGCCGGGCAGGGTCAGGCGGACGCGGACAGCATGATTGAAGCCATTCACATGGCCTGTGATCTGGTTCAAAAAAAGAAAAAAATCGATTATAACCCTCAAGGTTAGGAGGTTTTTGTGCTATTTAAGAACATAAAAGACAACACGCCCTACCAAGCCATTGCTTTTATTTATACGGAAGTAATGCGTCATGTAGATTATGTGATGTGGGGCGATTATATTGAGGAAGTTTTTCAACATTATGATCATGAACCGGAGCATGTGCTGGAGATGGCGTGCGGCGTAGGGACATTGGCGGCTTATCTGGCTGACAAAGGCTACCACATTCACGCGGTTGACAACTCCGAACTCATGATCAAACTGGCGAAAGAGACCAATACATCCCCACGGGTTGACTTTGAAGTGGGCGACATGCGCACCTATCGCTCCGAACAGAAATTCGATACGATCCTGTGTCTTTACGACAGCATCAACTACATGGAAGATCAGGAACAATTGGAGCAAGCGCTGGCTGCGCTGGGAAAATGTTTAAAACCAAACGGACTGATGATTTTCGACATTACGACCGAGTATAACTCCCTGACCTATTTTAACAATAAGCAGGAGACGGAAGAGGCCGCCGACTTTCTTTATTGGCGACGCAGCAAATATACCCGCAGGGATCGTCTCCAAACCAATGAGTTTACTATTTTTTTGAAGGATGGCGAGCTATATCGTCGATACTATGAAAAGCATGATCAGCGGATTTTTTCCCACGCTGCTGTGAAAAGGGCAATTAAAAATAGCGGATTGCAGTGGATTGGGCACTTTCATGAGTTTTCACTCGACCTGCCTATTAAAGAGTCCCTGCGCATCCATTTCGTCGTGCGCCGGTCAGAATAACATTGCGCGGGCATTTTGCCGGTGTGGCATGCTTTATAAATACATCCTGACACTTGTTTTGAAACCAATTGGATATTGCTAACCTCATGTCCTCAAATCTTGCAAAACGTCTATTGGTAGCGCTGGCGGCTATTCCGCTTATTCTATTAATTACCTGGCAGGGCGCGTACTTATTCCTCGCCTTTGTACTCTTGATTTGTGTGCTGGCGCTATGGGAATTTGCAAAAATATGCCAGGCGAAAAGTGTCGTAATTTTTACGCCGGTGGGCTACATTTGCGGGACGGCATTGCTTGTGGCATTTTATTTTTGGCATGACCGCGCCACGACTGCGCTTTTGCTGGTAATGGCCACTGCTATTTTCACCCGGGAGCTGCTGCGATTGAGCCCGATGGGTGGGATAGAGCGGGTGGCCTTCAGTTTTTTTGGCACATTTTACGCGTTTTTTCTGATGGGTCATGCCATCTTGTTGCGTGAGCTGCCCCAATTGGTCGACCAGCCTTATGGACGGGGGATGGGCTTCATCTTTCTGGCTTTTATTCCCACCTGGACCGGCGACACCGCCGCGTACGGCTTTGGTTCAAAACTGGGCCGCCATAAATTATGCCCGCCCATTTCGCCCGGAAAATCTGTGGAAGGCGCATTTTTTGGCATTCTTTTTTCAATGCTTGCCGGTATTGTGCTAAAATTGTTGTACGCCGACTATTTAAGCTATGGACAGGCCGCGGTATTGGGTGGTTTGCTAGGCGTCGTCGCGATTGTCGGCGACTTGATTGAGTCTTTGTTTAAACGGGACGCCGGTGTGAAAGATTCATCGGCGCTATTGCCGGGGCATGGCGGAATATTGGATCGCTTTGACGCCTCCTTTTTAACGCTGCCTGCAACCTATTACTTCTTGCGCTATGTTGTTTTTTAGTCTTCAAAAAGTATAACTACCAAACCTTATGCCAATATTAGAAATAGAAAATCTTACCAAATCGTTTCGTCCGGATTTTTGGGCCCGCTTAGTTCATGCGCTAAAAGGGATCAACCTCCAAATTGAGGAGAACGAAATATTTGGCTATCTGGGTCCCAATGGCGCGGGTAAAACCACCACAATTAAAGCGATACTGGGCCTGATTCAGCCCACGTCCGGCCAAATCAAGATGTTTGGCAAGCCGGCTTCAGCCATTGAGTTAAAGCAGAATATCGGTTATCTGCCGGAAAATCCCTATTTTTACACCTATCTGACCGGTTATGAAATCCTCGATTTTTATGCTCAACTTTTTGACATACCGGCGAAAGAACGGCGTGAGCGCGCCCTCAAGCTTTTGGAAACCGTCGGCATGAGTCAGGCCAAAGATCGGCTATTGCGCAATGTTTCTAAAGGCATGCTGCAACGAATCGGCATAGCTCAGGCGTTGATTAATGACCCCAAGCTGGTGATCCTGGATGAACCTATGTCCGGCCTGGACCCGATTGGTCGCAAAGAAGTGCGCGACATTATATTGCGACTAAAAGATGAAGGGAAGACAATCTTTTTCAGTTCACATATTCTGTCCGACGTAGAAATGATCTGTGACCGCGTAGCGATTGTTTCGAGTGGCAAAGTTGTCAGTTTGGGTAATATTGAAGAAATGCTAACTACATCTGTAACGACCGTCGATATCCGGGTTAAAGGATTACCGAAAGACGGCGTGGACGAGCTCCGTGGACACAACTATCGCCTGATTATCAGCAGCGATCAAGTTCTTATCACGGTTGAGCACGAAAATGAAGTGGAAGCATTGCTCGAACTCCTTCGCCAGCATCGTGGCAAACTCATTTCTGTAGTGCCGAATAAATTATCGCTGGAAGACCTTTTTATGCGGCAGTTGGCGGAGGTCAAAAAGAATGAAAATTAAAGCAATTGCTATGAATACTTTTCGCGAAGCGGTGCGGGATCGTGTTTTATACACCCTGCTGATTTTTGGCTTGGTGCTTATTATTGCTTCGGAGGTGTTGAGCCCCCTGACTTTGGGCCAACAGGAGAAAATCGTGAAGGATGTCGGCCTGGCCAGCATTTCCATTTTTGGTTTGTTGATTATCTTGTTTGTCGGCACCGGCCTGCTGTATAAAGAATTGGACAAGCGCACGATTTACACCATCTTGTCCAAACCGATCTATCGGTATCAGTTTATTCTGGGTAAATTCTTCGGGTTGCTGATGACGCTTTTTGTAATTGTTGCGATTTTGACTGGTGGATTTTACCTCTATATGTGGGCGGCGCATCATAATCCCAGTTTAAATTTATTAAATGCGATTGGTTTAATTTATATAAAATTAGCGGTTATTACGGCGGTAGCGATTATGTTTTCCGCTTTTAGCTCACCGGCGTTATCGGCTACGTTGACTTTCATCGTTTTTTTTGCCGGCCATCTTAGCGCGGATATGAAGGGGTTAGTAACAACAACAACACCGATAGTCGTCAAATGGGCCATAAACTTTTTTTACTATCTGCTGCCAAATCTGGACTTTTTTGATGTTAAACAGCAGGTCATACATGGCATCGACGTGAGCCGGGACTTCTATTTATTCTCAACACTTTACGGAATTTCGTACATGGCCGCAGCTTTACTTGTGGCTATTATTGCCTTCGAACAAAAAGACCTCAAATAAGAACGCAATTCCACTTGTCCTCAAAAGTTCATAAACGCAAGAGTCGCAAAAGACGCAAGTGACGCAACCGCGTGATGATATTAAAGTTTGTATCACAGCGTCACGTAACGATTTATTTTCCGAAAAATCGGCTATCTTGCGTCTTTAGCGTCGTTTGCGTTGTTTGCGTTAAGCTTTAGGGATAATTCAGGTTGCTGATAATCAGCGGCTTATCTTTAGCGGGCATCAAATGCGGAAGCAATTTTACTGGTTGACAATCAGCGGCCTTATCTTTAGCGGGGCATTGACGATTTATTTGAATCAAGCGCTGTTTGTCGAGCGCGAAAAAAATCGTCTCGATCTGGAGATGGCCTATTTTCCGAAGGGCGCCTTCCTCAAAGAAGTTGTGATGGGCTATGACGGCCTTGCTGCCGACATTGCCTGGCTAAAAGCCATTCAATATTACGGCAAGCACCGTATTGGCGATAATGTTTTTGTCTGGTTGGAGCATATCTTCAATATTATTACAGATCTCGATCCGGCTTTTGTTAATGCCTATATTTTTGGGGCGCTGGTGATTTCCGAAGACGCCGGCCAACCGGAGATTGGATTAAAGCTTCTGAAAAAAGGAATGGCAAATAATCCGGACACATGGCAGCTATACTTTGAAGCGGGATTTCTTTATTATTTGATTTTGCGGGATTATGATATGGCCGTTTTATATTTCGAGCTGGCCGAAAAAGCGCCTGGCGCTGATCCATTGAAAATGAAGCAGTGGCAAGGCTTTGCGGCTAAAAAAAGCGCCGATTACGCTACATCATGGGAGCGCTGGAATGAGGTCTACCAAAACGCCACGGATAAATTTACAAAAGAAGTCGCCGACCGTGCCATGAAGCATCTTATTATTGATAAAAACATCGTCGCCTATCAAAATGCCGTCAGCACATTTTACAGTCAAAATGGTCGTTTCCCAAATAGTCTTTCCGAGATTTCGCCAACCGAAACGATTTTGCAAGACCCATATAACGGTTTTTATGTGGTTGACCCGCAAACCGGCAAGGTTTATTCCTCTTATTTGACGAATTATGAACTTAGTAATCAGGTTAATCATTTAAATCATTTAACAAACAAATACCGAAATGAGCACGGTTATTATCCCGAATCGCTGCAAAAATTGGTTGACGAAAAATACATCGGGTCGCTATCCAATAAATTATACGGCACTTCTTATTTATATAATACGACAACGGGCAAAGTTGAGGCAATTCCTTTAAAATAGAGGGCTCATGGAACAAGTTTGTGGAAACCGACCTGTCATTCCCGCATGTTTTTAGCGGGAATCCAGTTGCGACGGGGGTTTTGGATGCCCGATAGAAGCATTCGGGCATGACAGTTCTCTCATTTCCACAAACTTGTACGAAGAGCCAAATAGAGTTACGCAAAGAAAAGAAAACTCCGTGTGACTCTGCGATAAACTTTGTGAGCTTTGCGGTTAAGATCCTCAACTAATTTGGCGGATCTGGCGGTTCGCCCAGCTTAACCGGAGCCTTCTCGCCGCTGTCGCTGCCGCCGCTCAAGCCAAAAGCCACTGCTCCACCCACCACCAACGACCCCAACAAATACCAAATCCAGCGTTTGCCCGAACCCTGCTGCAGCGTCACATCTAACCGGTTAATCGTCGACGGCTCAATATAGATCGATTTTTGCATGGCCGCAAAGCCGGATTTTTTAAAGATAAAAATATGCAGACCCGGCTCAATGCTGGGCGCAATATGCGGTGTGCGACCGATCAGCACATCATCCATATAAATGTCGGCGTCTTCCGGTTCGGAAGCGATGCGCAACGAGTTCAACATCTCTTTTTTGACTTTGGAAAACAACGTCCGCAGCAACGGATCATCAATTTCCGGCACAAAATTCGGCTGGTGCGACAATACATTGCGCAGAGCGTCTTCGGCCGACAACCACTCATTTAGATAAAAATGGCAGTAAACCAGATAGGTATAGGCCCGGCTCAACTCCGATACCGTCGCGCCCTTCATGGTGACGACGCGGTTCAGGCGTTCCACGGCGCGGGCATAATCCTTAGCCTGATAGGCGCTGATGCCGGCGGAAAGCTCGCTGCTTTGGGCTGCGGCCGGCTGGGCCGTTATCGCCAGCAAAAACGCGGCCAGGGTCAGCCAGATGATTCGGGCACGGAAGCATTTTTTATTCACGGTATTCCTTTCCAGAAAACAGTTTACAGCTCGTTGATTTGTTCAATCGTTAAACCCGTAACTTGAGAAATCTGCGCGTTTGTCAGCAACCCCAACTTTAGCATGTTCCGGGCAATTTCTTTTCGTTCTTCTTCCTTGCTTTTGCTAACTTGCTCTTCCACTGTTTCTTTTCGCGCCGCCTCTTCCTTCATCTTGGCCCGGTCCTGCGGGGTGACCCGGCTATCTTCTATGCAGTCAAAAACCTTCCGGATGGCCGGATTTGTGTATTGTGTTTCATCCACTTCTTCATCCAGGGTATCGTCAATCGCTTGCAACCATTCCCGGTAGGCGACGGGCGTTTCCGCATTCACGTATTTTGGACAGATATAGATGATTTTGTGCGAAATCTCTTTAAGGGAACGACCTTTCAAGTCTTTCGGATCAAAATCAACAGTGGCAATATCTACTTGATGTTTGTCGCCGGACGTTAAAACGACCAGCGTATAAACCTTGATATCCGACCGATACGTTTTCGTGCGAGCGGTTAGCTCCAGCATCGCGGCGCAATGATAATACAGAAACCGGTCATAATGATCGGTTAAGCGATCCTGCTGAATATCCACAACGATCCGATTCTTCGTATCTTCCGCAAACAGATCAAAGCGAGAATCTACCGGCCCAATTGACGGACGGAAGGATTTTTCCATCTCGACTTTTGTGATCTCGATATTGACGCCGAGAAAGTCTTTGACGAAGGCTGTGAAGATTTCCGGATCTCCAAAGGCTTTCTTGAAAATGACATCATATCGTAATGGGGCAACGTGTATCATAATTTTATCCTCCACAAAAAAATAGACCTTGCAACTGCGTGAGTCACAAGGTCTAATATCAAAGATTCGCCATCAAATGTCAAGCCGCTTTATCGTCGGACTTACCAAAATCAGCGCACAAACAGCATTTCATGATACGTCGGCAAAGGCCAATAAGCATCCGGCACAACCTTTTCCAACTGATTGGCGATGGCGCGCAAGTCGTTCATAGCCGGGATCACATGGTCACGCATGTGGTAGGCCTTTTCTTTGACCGTATCGCCGCCCAACTCTTTATTCATCTTACTCAGCTTTATCACTGCGCCGCGGAGGTCGTTAATCAGCTCATTCACTTCCTTCAGCGTCTGCTTGACACCGTCGGCATCCAGACCGCAATCTTTTACGTCTTTGCAAGTCATAGCCAAATCGTTGAGGTAATGGATCGAGGCCGGCAAAATCAACGTGCGCGCCATAGCCTCCGTCGTCTCGCCCTCGATATTGACCTTCTTGAAATATTGCTCCAGGTAGATTTCCTCACGCGAGTGCAGCTCGCGGTGATTTAAGACGTGGTATTTCTCGAACAAGGCCATGTTTTTCGGCGAGCACAGATGTTCGTAGGCATCCAGCGCCGTCCGCATATTAAGCAGGCCGCGCCGTTCAGCCTCGGTATGCCATTCCGCAGAATAGTTGTCACCGTTGAAGATGACGCGGTGGTGCTGCCGGACAACACCTTTCAAAGTTTCGTGCAGGGCGATCTCCAGCGTCTTGCCGGCCTTCATGCCCGCTTCCACCTCGGCGGTCATTTCTTCAATCGCCTCAGCCACAATCACATTTAAAACACAGTTTGGGAAGGAAACAGACTGGCTGCTTCCAACCGCGCGAAATTCAAACTTGTTACCGGTAAAAGCAAACGGCGAGGTGCGATTGCGGTCGCCGGCGTCCCGTGGCAATGGCGGCAGAACAGGCGTGCCCAAACCGAGCAAACCCTTGCCGGCGCTGGCCTCGATACGACCTTCACCAATCTTCATGAAAATATTATCAAGCTGCTCACCCAGAAAAATGGACAGAATGGCCGGCGGCGCTTCGTTAGCGCCCAGACGGTGGTCGTTGGCGGCATTGGCCACGCTGATGCGCAGCAAATCGCTATGCTTATCGACCGCCTTGATCACCGCGGCGCTGAAGAATAAAAACTCCATATTTTGATGCGGCGTATCGCCCGGATCCAACAGGTTACGGCCGGTATTGGTGGCCATGGACCAGTTGTTATGCTTGCCGCTACCGTTCACGCCCTGGAATGGCTTTTCGTGTAAAATGCAGACCATACCATACTTACGGGCGGTGTTTTGCATCGTTTGCATAATTAAATGTTGATGATCAACCGAGACATTGCAATTTTCAAAAATCGGGGCGATTTCGTATTGCCCCGGCGCAACTTCATTATGGCGGGTTTTAACCGGCACGCCCAATTCATATAACTGAAACTCCACATCGGTCATGTAGGCCAGCACGCGCTCCGGAATCGAACCAAAGTAGTGATCTTCCAGCTCTTGACCGCGCGGCGGCTTGGCCCCAAACAGTGTCCGTCCGGTAGTGACCAGATCGGGCCGGCGGAAGTAAAATTCCTCATCAACCAAAAAGTATTCCTGCTCCGCGCCAACCGTAGCATACACTTTTTTAACATCACTATCGCCAAACAGGGACAGCGCACGAACAGCCTGCGCGCTCAACGCCTCCATTGCCCGCAGCAGCGGTGTCTTGTAGTCCAGCGCTTCGCCGGTCCACGAAGCAAAAGCCGTGGGAATACAGAGCGTGGCGCTGTGATAGTTCTTGATGATAAAAGCCGGCGAAGTCGGGTCCCAGGCCGTGTAGCCGCGGGCCTCAAAAGTGGCGCGCAAACCGCCGCTGGGAAACGACGACGCATCGGGCTCGCCCTGAATCAGGTCTTTGCCGGAAAACTTGGCCAGCGCCCCGTTAGCATTCGGAGTAATGAAGCTCTCGTGCTTTTCGGCAGTGCTGCCGGTCAGCGGCTGAAACCAATGGGTGTAATGCGTTGCGCCGTTTTCGATGGCCCAATCCTTCATAGCCATCGCCACCGTATCGGCGATTTCCGGATCAATGGTCGCGCCTTTTTCGATAGTTCCCATAATGGATTGAAAGACCGGCTTGGGCAGCTTTTTGCGCATGACATCGATGCTAAACGTCAGGGTGCCGAAAATCTTATCGACATCGGCGGTCACCGGTTCCAGCCGGGGGATGCTTTTAAGCGACCAATTTTTGGCCGCAGCCAAGACATCATAGTGATGAGCGGAAAACTTGGACATAATCAAAACTCCTTGGTAATAGATGCCTCAAAAATTAAAAACAGAACATTAATTGCAAAATTAGCTTAATAATTTAACTAATTTATACTATTTTCTTTACTAATCAAGATAAATTTTAATTTTAGCTTGACAAAATTTGTAGAAAATAGCCAAAAATATTGCTTTTCGATAAGATTTCCGGGCCACCGCGACCTCTTAAAAAAGGCTTGCCGGAGCTATACTCGGGTCGTATTTTGTTCATGCGTACGCAATGTCATTACGTTAAGCACAAAGTGTGGGCGTCATGCTGGAAGCATCTTTTTTCAAAATTAGGACTGTGCTTGACAACTTGGTCGGGTTCTTTAACATAATGACACTGCATATTCGTTGCATGAAAAGATTTATCCGCTTAGATCCATAACGCGGTAAACCGCAACGATGTAACTCAAAACGCCGTTTTGAGTCGGTTGAGAGCCCTCAAAACGGCGTTTTGAGTTACAACATTCTCGCGCACAACGCAAATGTGGCGATGTAATTCTATAGAATCCGCGTCATCCGCGTTCTATTCTTAATTTTGGAGTTAGAATGATTTATCGTTTAGGCGTTACATTTATGGTCGAAAACGGGCATATTTTAAGCAAACATGCCGGTAATTGCCATTTTCCACATGGCCATAGCCGCAAAATTGAGGTGATAGTTGCAGCAAATGCGCTGGATAAAAATGATATGGTCTGCGATTTTGAAGCGCTGGAAACGTTGGTGTGGAGCTACATTCAGCAATTCGATCATGCCATTTGCGTCAATACTGACGAGAAACTTGCCCCAGCGCTGAAGGAGCTCTATCCGCAACGCCTGGTGCTTTATGACCAAACAGACCCAACCACTGAAGTGATGGCCGCCCAAATATTCCGGCACATCCAAAGCCAACTGGCGGCGACGCGCGAGATCAAAAATCCCCGCACCGGCTTAACCTTTATGCTGCCGGCTACTGTCAAATTGGACCGCGTCCGTGTGTGGGAAACCGTCACCAATTGGGCGGAAGTTACGGATTAATCACAAATTTTAGGCTTTTTTTAAACTTGAGGACATACTAATGAAGCCATCTCGCGTACTCATTATTGACTTTGGAGCGCAATACACCCAGTTGATTGCCCGGCGAATCCGGGAAGCCCGTGTCTATTGCGAAATCGTGCCCTGCTATCGGGCGGAAGAAAAAATCCGCAGCTTTGAGCCGATGGGCTTGATCTTTTCCGGCGGTCCGGCCAGCGTCTACGATCCGGGCGCGCCCCGCTTACCGGCGTATATCCTGGATCTGGGTTTGCCGATTTTGGGGATTTGCTACGGGTTACAACTCGTTGCCTTTTTAGCCGGCGGCAAAGTTCATCGCGCTTCGCGTCGCGAATACGGGCCGGCCAATATCAACGTGGATACCAACTGCCCTTTGTTTCACGGCCTCAAAGAAGAACAGCGGGTTTGGATGAGTCACGGCGATCTGGTGGACGCTTTGCCGGGCGGATATGTCTCGATTGGCCGCACGGAAAACACGGCTTTTGCCGCCATTGCCAATCTCACTAAAAGGATTTATGGCGTCCAATTTCATCCGGAAGTCGTGCATACCCGGCACGGTTCGGAGATTTTGGAAAATTTCCTGTTTAATGTGTGCCAATGCCAGCCCAATTGGGTCATGTCATCATTTATCCAGGAAACGATTGAAAGCATTCGCGCCACTGTTGGCCATGACCAGGTCTTTCTGGGCCTGTCCGGCGGCGTGGATAGCAGCGTTGCCGCGGTTTTGTTGCACAAAGCCATTGGCGATCAGTTGACCTGCATTTTTGTTGATAACGGCTTGCTCCGTAAAAATGAAGCCGCCACCGTCGAAGAAGTATTTCGGCATCATTTTCATATCAATTTAAAATGTGTGGATGCCTCCGCCGCCTTTCTGTCCGGCCTGAGCGGCGTGACCGATCCTGAAAAGAAGCGCAAAATCATCGGCGCGGAATTTATCCGCGTTTTTGAGGCGGAAGCCAAACATATCCCCAACGTCACTTATTTGGCCCAGGGTACGCTTTACCCGGACGTTATCGAGAGCGTGTCTTTTCACGGCGGCCCGTCTCACACCATCAAGACCCATCATAACGTAGGCGGTTTACCTGAGCAAATGAAGCTAAAGCTGATCGAACCTTTTCGTGAGTTGTTCAAAGACGAAGTGCGGGAGATCGGTCGCGAATTGGGCTTGCCGGAACGCATGGTCGGCCGCCATCCTTTCCCGGGGCCGGGCTTAGCTGTGCGTGTATTGGGCGAGGTAACCGAAGAAAAACTGGAGATACTGCGCCAGGCCGACGAAATTTTCATTGACGGCCTGCATGAATTTAATCTGTATGATAAGATTTGGCAGGCGTTTGCAGTTTTTCTACCCATCCAAACCGTTGGCGTGATGGGCGATATCCGCACGTACGAAGCGGCTATTGCGCTGCGGGCCGTAACCAGCACCGACGGGATGACGGCAGATTGGGCCAAAATTCCGGAAGATGTCCTAAGCCACATCGCCGCACGTATTGTCAACGAAGTCAAGGGTGTCAATCGCGTTGTCTACGATATTACCTCGAAACCACCAAGTACAATCGAGTGGGAATAGGTGAATAAGCTGCAGACCGTTAGACTGAAGGCTTGTGGTCTATCCACCTAAAAAGGGAATTTCCGGTTGACTTCAGCGCCGATAAGAGATAGATTATTTACTTGTGCGGTAGTTGTTCACGTTTTCTCCTGCACGTTCCAGACATCTGCTTAGCGCAAGGCTACTGATATGGTTCTACTCAATTACGCCGCCAAAGAAGTCAACGCCAAAGTTGTCTACTATGGCCCGCCATTAGCCGGAAAGTCATCCAATCTCCAATATATCCATGATCGCATGCCCGCCGAGCGGCGGGGCAAAATGGTTTCACTGGCAACCGAAAAAGACCGGACTCTTTTTTTTGATCTGCTGCCCGTCGAAATTGATGAAATTGAAGGCTATAAAACACGGATTCAGCTCTATACGGTTCCCGGTCAAGTCTATTACAACTCAACCCGCAAATTAGTCTTGACCGGCGTGGACGCAATCGTATTTGTTGCCGATTCGCAAAAAAATCGTCAGCAGGAAAATATAGAAAGCTTTCAAAATCTGCATGATAATCTCAGCGAGCATGGCCTGTCCCTGGAGCAAATCCCCTGGGTCATTCAGTATAATAAGCGTGATGTAAAAGATGTCTCCACAGTCAAAGAGCTGGATATCGCCCTTAACAGTCGCCGCGTCCCTTCTTTCCAGGTCTGCGCCTTAACCGGCGACGGCGTTCTGGAGTGCCTGAACGCCATCAGCCGCCTGGTCATCGATTACTTGCGGCAAAGCCCGGGCTTTAAAGGCTCGATCCAACAAAAAATGGCGATTTCCGGCCGCTCCTCTTTATTTTTTGACTTTAAAAAGCAGAAAAAAAATGCGCGGTCAGGCCAAAACGCTACCAATGCCAAGTTAAGCCGATACAACCAATCCGAACTTCCCAACGAAATCGCCGGTGTCGCCGGCAACCATTCTGCGCCAAACGAAGCCGCCGGCAACACCCCGCGTAACCCGTTTGAAGACATCCACCTCTATAAAGCAACCCCGTACCCGGACACGCTTCAACTGGAAATTCAGACTGAAAACGTAGAACTGCCGGATTTAAATGATATCACAATCCCCACCACAACAACAACGGTTCTGCCAAGAATTGATCTGAACCTGCCGCTAACCGATTATCTGCCATCTATTCAAGCAGAACCTCTTGTCGAAACCGTAGAGCCGCCGCTGAAAAAAATCGGACCGCCAAAAACCGAACCCAAAGGCATTGAAATCATCCTGCCCATCGCTGAAGCCCCCCCAGACGAGCATTTACCGGAATTTCTTAAAACATTTGATGATACTGTTACTAAATCCAAAAAAGAATTTGATCAAAAAGAGCAAGCAGTATCCGAACTACTGGTTGGACTGGAAAAATTTGACCTTAATAGCGACAGCATGGCCTATGTATTCAGCATACTTCAGGCCATGTCGCAGATGTTGCGAGCGCAGCCGGATCAACAGGGCGGCTTGATGGATCTCATGCGGGATTATTTGGATTTGCAGAGCAAAAGTCGGCTGGACGGGGCCGACCAGGCTGTTTGTGAAGCCATTGTCCGGCTGGAAAAATATGACTTAAACTGGCACGATCTCTTATTGATCGCTAACAAACTGCTTGTTGCCACGATTGACCGGAAAGTGACAGAGCGATTAGCGCAGTTTCGCGTGCGCTTCGATCCGACAAGCGGTCAAATTTTTTATGTCCGGGTGGAAGACGAACACGACGATGATCCAAAATAAAAAATGCGGACTGAGGCTTGTGAGTCCTCAATCCGCATTCAGAAATCTAAACTTCATAAGTGGTGGAGCCGATCGGGATCGAACCGACGACCTCATGACTGCCAGTCATGCGCTCTCCCAACTGAGCTACGGCCCCACTTGAAATAACGTAAGAGATGATTAAGTTAAATTTTTTAATCAAAAAGTCAAGAAGATTTGCACAAATTGTCTAAAAGCAAAGTCTTATTCTATCGAAATGCTGTTGTCAATTTGCAAAAACTTTGTTATAATTTGGCCGACTACAGGCCTATTCAACTCTAATCTACGGTTATGCGGTGATTTTGTGGCGGTAATTAACTATGCATCACATGAAGTAAATTGCAAAATTGTTTTCTACGGACCAGGCCTTTCCGGGAAAACATCAAATTTGCGCTACATCCATGATAAGCTTGACCCGAAGATGCGCGGAAAACTTATTTCGCTGGATACGTCCGGCGAGCGTACGCTTTTCTTTGATTTCTTGCCTGTCGAATTGGGAAAGGTTCACGGTCTGACCATGCGCCTGCAAATTTATACGGTCCCCGGTCAGGTTTATTATAATGAAAGCCGTAAACTGGTGTTAAAAGGTTTGGATGGCCTGGTTTTTGTGGCCGACTCACAAGAATCGCGACGTGAGGCAAATATCTTCAGCATTCAAAATATGTATGACAATTTGGAAGCCATTCGGGTTGAGTGGGCTAAACTGCCGATTATTATTCAATTCAATAAGCGTGACGTCTCCAATGTTCAGCCGATTTCGCTCATGCAGCGCGAGCTTAACCCGACTAACTACATGGCGTTCGAGTCAAATGCCCTGCACGGCGTTGGCGTTATTGAGACGCTCAAAGCCATCACAAAATTAGCCGTTAAATCCGTGGACGGCCAGCTGCGTAAAACATAACAAAGCTTGACGGATTAAACTGCTGAAACCGCCGTGATCCTGTGAAACGAACCCTTGATTTTGACAAAAAAGCCGACTCTTACGCGCGTAAGATGTCGGCTTTTGTTTGTCCAAAATTTTTATAGATTGCTTATTTCTTCTTCTTATCCGCTCCGACGCCTGGACGCTCCGGCTTTTTTGCCAGCGGATCGACCATCTTCTTATCGTCCAGGGTAAAGTTTTTGGCGTCACCCATAAGTTCATTAATGGCCGCTTCGCCTCCGCCCTGCAGTTTATCCATTTTTAGCCGCAGCTTGACTTCGTTCTGGCTGTCGGCATTGGCAATAGCCTGGTCTTCGGCAATTATGCCGCGTTTGGCCAGGTCCACCAACGCCATATCGAACGTCTGCATGCCCTCACTGGCGGCTTGCTCCATGGCCATCTTGATTTCGCCGATTTTGGATTGCATAATCATATCCGAAATACGCGGCGTGTTGATCAAAATTTCAACGACGGCGGCCCGCCCCCCTTCCGGCGTCCGCACCAACCGCTGCGAAACAATCGCCCGTAAATTTAAAGCCAATTGTTGATAAATTTGCTTATGCTGCTTCTCGTCAAAAAAGCCCATCACCCGCTCGATGGTCTGGTTGGCGTTGTTGGCGTGCAGCGTGGCAATGCACAAGTGACCCGTTTCCGAAAAGACAATGGCGGCTTCCATCGTTTCCAGGTCCCGGATTTCACCCACCAGAATCACGTCCGGCGATTGACGCAGCATGTTGCGCAGCGCGCTTTTAAACGTCAGCGTGTCCGTGCCGACCTCGCGCTGGGTAAGGACCGATTTTTTGTGCGGGTGCACAAACTCCAACGGGTCTTCCACCGTGATAATATGACCGGCTTCATTGCGGTTGCGGAAGTCGATCATGGCCGCCAGCGAAGTGGATTTACCCGAACCGGTCGCCCCGACCATCAGCAGCAGGCCGCGTTTGGCCATAATCAGCTTGTTCAACATCGGCGGCAGGCCGCACTCCTCGGAACTCTTGATGGTGTTGGGAATAATTCGGAGGACGATCATCACGTCGCCGCGCTGCCGGAGAATATTGACCCGAAAGCGCGCGCCCAAATCCGGATAGCTCAGCGACATATTCATTTCCAGCGCCTCGCGGAACTCGGCCCTCTGCTTCTCATTCATGATGGACTGGCTCAGTTGCTCCGTATGTTGTCCGGTCAAGGGACTCTTGCCCAATGGCCGGCACTGCCCGGAAATCTTCAGCACCGGCGGCAGCCCGGATGTTATGTATAAGTCGGCGGCGCCGTATTTAATCATCGCCGCGCACAAATCTTTAACTGTCATTTACGCCTCCGTTATTTATGGGCCGCAGCGCCCGGACGCGGCGGCGGACCGGCGCTTTCCACGCCTTCAAAGAAACTGGGATTAATGCACTTGGTCATACACTCTTCTTTGTCAATGATACCTTTCATCAACAGGTCTTTTAAATTTTGATCCAGCAATTGCATGCCATATTTTTGACCGGTCTGAATCATCGACGGAATCTGATGAATCTTGGCCTCGCGAATCAGGTTCTTGATCGACGGCACGCAGACCATGATTTCATGCGCCGCCACACGCCCGCCGCCCTTCTTTTTCAGCAGGCTTTGCGAAATCACCGCCTTGAGCGACTCCGACAACATTGTCCGCGTCTTTTCCTGCTCGTTGGCCGGAAACACGTCAATAATACGGTCGATGGTTTTGGGCGCGCTGCTGGTGTGCAGGGTGCCAAACACAAGGTGACCCGTTTCCGCCGCGCTCAAGGCCAACGAAATCGTTTCCAAATCGCGCATTTCACCGACCAGAATCACGTCCGGGTCTTCCCGCAACGCGCCGCGTAAGGCGCGTTGGAACGACTTGGTATGCGGCCCGACCTCGCGCTGATTCACCAAACAGTTCTTGGTCACATGCACAAATTCAATTGGGTCTTCCAGGGTCAGAATATGGCCTCGCTTCGTATCATTAATATAGTCAACCATGGCGGCCAGTGTCGTGGATTTACCGGAGCCGGTCGGACCGGTGACCAGCACCATGCCCTTTTCGTACTTGCAGATGTCGGCAAAGACCTGCGGCAAGCCCAGTTGTTTAAAAGTTAAAATCTTGGTGGGAATGATTCGAAAAACCGCCGATGGGCCGCGTTGCTGCATAAAGCAGTTGACGCGGAAACGGGCGATATCGCCCAGCGCAATGGCAAAGTCGATGTCCATATCGTTCTCAAAATTTTTCTGCTGGACGTCGTTCATAATATCATAAATCATCTTATGGACATCTTCATCCGACAAAGACGGCACATTCAACTTTTTAATTTCGCCGTGCACTCGAATCAACGGCGGACAGCCGGAACTCAAATGTAAATCCGATCCCCCCTGTTTATTCATAAAAAGTAACAGTTCGGAAATATCCATCTTCACATCCTCCTAAGTTTAATATCCGTTGCAATCCAGGCGTCACGCATTGCAACGATATGTAGTGTCCGATCGTGATTTAGATTGTGCGCGCCAGCACATCATCAATAAACAATTCGCCCCTCAAAACCCGCTGTAGGGCTTGCTCACGTAAACTGGGCTTACCGCGATTAGCAAAAAACTCGCGAATTTTGTGTTGATCGCCTTGTGACTGCATGGTTGTCTTGGAAAATAGCAAGTCTTTGAACTGTGGCGTCATACACAGCAGATCATATATCTCGGTTTCGCCGGAATAGCCGGATGTTTTCAATTCCTTGCCTGCTATTGGACGATAAAACTTTATATCGCCGGTCACACTTAGATTGGCGGCATCCAGCATGTGTTGCGGTGGTTGGTAAGCTTCTTTGTTATCGCTGAGTCGGGGAAAGACATTTTGGGCCAAAATAAATTGCAGCTTCGCCGCTAAAGGCACCAGGCTCGGCACATGCTGCGTCAGATACTCAAACGCATGATAGACATCGCCATACGGCAGGCCAACGATAACTAAACGCCCGTTTAGTGAATTTTCTAACAATAAAGGTAAAAGATCTCCGCCTTCACGATCTAACCGTCCAATCATGATGATATCCGGCGACTGGGTTTCAATCATCCGCAACACATCTGACGCATTAAATTTGCGATGCTCGGTCAAATCGATTTGGGTAGCAAAATCTAAATGCTGTCGAACCGGATTTTCGATGGTGATAATCCGACGATTTGTCGACTTTGCATGGTTTAACAATGTGTACAGCAGTCTTTGTCGCGCTTCGGCCACCGGCCCCGACACAACAATAAAACCGGACATCGAGTCCAGATACTTTTGTACATCCGTCAAGTCATCCGGCGATAAATCGATCTTATCCAGTGCCGCCGGATCCAAATGTTGCAAGATGCGCATCACAATAGATTCGCCCCACAATCCGGGCACCATCGAGACAGCTACGGTCAGATTTTTATCGCCAATTTTAATTTTAAGATGCGTCGTTTGCGGCATAACTTCTGAAACCGGCAAATCCGTCATTATCTTAAGCCGGTTAACCACCGTATAATGAACGGAAGACGATTCGCTTTTGACCTCGCGCAATGAACCATAAATCCGATAGCGAATCCGCATTTTGTCCTCAAGCGGCTCGATATGAATTTCATTGGCATGATGATTTACCGCATGCATCAGGTGGAAGTGAATAAAAGCCAGGCCCGATGTATCCTCAGTAATGTCTTTCCTCTTGGAAGACGATATACCTTTTTGCGGCACAAACTCATTGGTGGTGATAATATCCAGATCCAGTGTTTCGTCTTTAACCGCCAGTTTATCCAATATTGCCGCAATTCGCTCGCGCAGCGCTACGGAAACCTTAACTTCACAACCGGTTATTGAACGAATATCCGCCACAGCCTGCGTCAACGTCGGATCGGCCATCACAACCGTAATTTCCTTGTCATACCGCACTAACGGCACAAACATGTTCTGCTTCAGTAATTTAATGGGAAAGCTTTGGACCAGCGGCATGTCAACCATATCCGGGGTCAAATCAACATAGGGAATATCCAGGTGATAGGCCAGAGCCCAGTTAATTTGATCCTCCGTTAACAGCGCCATCGCCAGGATAGCCTCGCCAAAGCGAAGTCCGAGTTCCTTTTGCTTTTCCAGAATTTTTGGGATCTGAGAACCATCAAGCATGTCATACTTGATCAGGATCTCTCCCAGGCGGAGCCGTTCGGTTGACTCGCCTTCCTCCTTACTGACAAGCTTCTCCTCTTCGATAAATTGAATATCCATGAAAGCCTCCCAATGGGAAAGGTGTGATTTTCGACGCAACGTGGCCTTATTTTACAATTTTACATTGGCCTTCAAAAAACGCGCCATCTTCTATACGAATCAGTTTCGTTTCAATATCGCCGTGTACTTTGGCCCCGGCTTCGATCTTCGTTTTTTGCCGGGCCTTGATATTTCCAATCAACGTTCCACCAATAATAATATCGGTGGCTTCCAGATTAGCTTTTAGCTTGCCGGTAGTCCCGATGACAATCAATTCCTTCGTCGTAATTGTACCTTCAAAAGTACCATCAATACGAACAATACCACTACCAGTGATCGTTCCCGTGCAAACATCTGCAGCATCAATAATCGTATTCATAGTTTATTAGACGGCTCCTCACCATCAATTCGTTAAAAACTTCATTGGATCAAGCGGGGTTTCGCCTTTACGCACTTCATAATGAAGATGTGGCGCTGAACTTCGCCCGGAATTTCCGCTTAATGCGACCAATTCGCCACGTTTTACGGTCGCGCCATTAACAACTAATAAGCGTGAATTATGACCGTATAATGTAACATAACCGTTCTTATGGTCTATCATAATGGTATGGCCAAAAATATTATCCCAATCTGCCATGATAACCTGGCCGTCAGCCGCAGCGACCACGCCTGTTCCTTCCGCCATAGCAACATCCAAACCCGCGTGCTGTTTGCCATAGCTGCCGCCCAAAGAAAATTTTTGGGAAACAACACCTTTAGCCGGCCAAATTGAAGGCATCGCGCGTTGCGCGTTTTGCGCCTGCTGAAAAGCGCCGGCCATTTCCGGGCTACTATAGGAAAGCGCAGGGGTATTTACGGCCCTCTGCCCCGCATCAGCCACGCCAACCGCTAATGGATTCGCATTATTAATTTTCTGCGAAGCAAGGCCGGACGTATCTTCAACCCCCAACATAAACATAATCTGATTCAGCTTGGAGCGCGAATAACCTAGTTGCTCTTCTAATTGCATAATCTTTTCGTGTTCCATCCGTAATTTTTGATTGTCGCGCTCTAAATTACGAATCGTTTGTCCCTGCTGAACCATATAGCCCATGGACAAAAACGCGGCAATAATCACCAGAGCGGTTGCAAAAGCAACCCCACTTAAGGCCCACAGCGCCCGAAACGTCAGATTAATATTAAAAGACTCCTGACCAGGCGGAATAATAATAAAAGCAACTTTTTTCTCTTCCATAATTCACTCTACACGCGTATCGAAATGCCCATTCGTGAAATCAAACGCTCCAGATCATCCCATGAATAGAATTCAACGACTAATCTGCCTTTTTGGCCACGTTTTTTAATTGATATTTTTGTCTGTAAATGTTGCTGAATTTGTTCCTCTACCCGCTGTAACTGCGCATCCTTGCTTAACTTAGCGGGTTCCACCGGAGCATCCTCCGTTTCACGCTTTACGAGTTTCTCGGTATCTCGGACGGTTAACTCGTTCTTAATAACCCGCTCACTCATTTTTTCTTGCGCCCGCTGCGTCGGTAAGCTTAACAAAGCCCGCGCATGACCCGCCGAAATTTGGCCGTTTTTCAGATGCGTCTGGACACTTACCGGTAATTTAAGCAGCCGCATGACATTCGTCAGCGTCGAGCGCTCTTTTCCGACGCGTTTGGCCACATCCGCTTGAGTCATCCCAAACTCTTCCACTAATTGGTGATAGCCCATCGCCTCGTCAATTGGATTCAGATCTTCGCGCTGAATATTCTCAATCAGGGCGATTTCTAAGGCTTCCCGGTCGTCAACTTCCCGAATAATCGCCGGAATTTCGCCAAATCCCGCGAGTTGCACCGCCTGAAAACGTCGTTCACCGGCAATCAGCTCGTATTTCCCAACACCTTTTGGCCGCACCAATATTGGCTGGACTACACCCTTTTCTTTAATAGATTCAACCAAATCTTTCAATTTTTCAGGATTAATCTCCCGCCTGGGCTGATATGTATTGGGAATAATATCTTTGACGGCAAGATTCAGAACGCTTTTGCCGGAGGCTGCGCCGGCTTCGACATCTGGAATAAGCGCTTTTAAACCCATCCCTAATGCTTGTCTACTCATTTCGCCCCATCACTTCTTTAGCTAATTTTAAATAACTTTCGGCGCCCTGAGAGCGAATATCATAAAGAATAATCGGCTTGCCAAAACTTGGCGCTTCCGACAGTCGAACATTGCGCGGAATAATTGTTGAATAAACTTTGTCGCCAAAATACTCCTTCGCTTCTTTAATAACCTGCTGTGACAGATTCAGCCGACCATCGAACATCGTCATCAGGATGCCCTCAATCGCCAGGCTTGGATTTAAATTCTTTTGAACCAGACGAATTGTATTCAATAGCTGGCTCAAACCTTCCAGTGCATAATATTCACACTGTATTGGAATTAAAATGGATGCGGCTGCCGTCAACGCATTCAGGGTCAACAGGCCCAACGACGGTGGACAGTCTATTATAATGTAGTCGTATTTCTCCTGCACCGCCGGCAAAAGCGCTTTTAAGCGGGTCTCGCGCTTATCCAGCTTAACGAGTTCAATTTCGGCGCCGGTTAAACTGATGGAGGACGGGATAACATCTAAAAAACTAATTTCATGCGCGAGAACAAGCTGATCAAGCGTCATTTTACCAATCAAAGCATCGTAAATACTTTTCTTGATCGAGCTTTTGTTGATGCCAAGCCCACTACATGCATTTGCCTGCGGATCAATATCAATCAGCAGCGTTTTGCGCTCTGCCGCGGCCAAACAAGCGGCTAAGTTTAGCGATGTCGTCGTCTTGCCCACACCGCCTTTTTGGTTGGCGATGGCAATCACCTTACCCACATTTACCCCTGGACCGTTATAAAATTACTCCCAAACATTTGCGTCGTACGCAAAAATGTTGAGAAAATGTAGTGCAATTTGCCTAAATCGCACTCCCGCGCGAATCGCACACTATGTATTGACATGTACAACCAAAAAATGTCGCTGATAAGGATAGTTTGGCAGATTCGCCGGGGTTAAAATTGTGTATGTAATCGGGGTCATACGCATTATTAGCTCAATAGTTGCAAGGTCCGATGCCAAATCTTTACCCTTATAGAAAGTTAAAATACCCCCGTGCTGTAAAAGAGGCAAGGAGTTTTTTAAAATACTCTCAAAATTCTCCACCGCCCGCGTAACAATTCCCCCAAACTGCGCAGGATACTGACTCTGGATTTGGGCCGATTCCAAACGCTCGCAGACAAGCTGTACATTTGTCATTGCAAGCTCGCGGCATACTTTTTTAAGAAAAGCAACCCGTTTGCGTTGAGCATCCAACAGCGTAAAGCGAGTATCCGGGAAACAAACGGCCAACGGAATACCCGGAAAACCAGCGCCACTACCAACATCTAAGATAGAGCGCCCTTTAAACTCTTTGAATAGCGCCAGTCCCGCCAACAGTAATGAATCAACAATATGCCGAGGTACAATGATTGGCAAATCACCCGGCGAAATTAAGTTGTGCGTTTGATTGGCCTCTAATAATAACTCATGGAAGCGTACAAGCTGACCCAACTGCGCCGGGTCAATCTTGATTGCCAGTGCACCCAGAGATGCTGTCAAAAAATCTAAGTCGGCAGGTTTCATTTAAGTTTGCTGTGTATGATAGATATGTTGGATGCGCCAATCCTAATCCGAATGCATGAAAACAGAATACAGGTAAGACGGAAGAAAACGGGCGCATACCGAGTTTTTACCGCACAATACCGTCGGAATTTGGCGCAACAAAACATGCTGCGATGCACACCGGTTATAGGTTTTCGCACAATGTTTCACGTGAAACATTACCGTGACGATAGAAACGATGGTTACTCAAGGCAATTAAAAGCAAAGAGATGTCCGCCGGGGTTAATCCGGAAATTCGCCCGGCCTGCCCCACCGAATGTGGTCGAACTTTTTCCAGCTTTGTTCGCCCCTCAGTGGATAGGCTCTTAACCAGACTATAATCGAAATCGGACGGGATAAGACTGTCCTCCAACTGTTGATAGCGATTAATATCCCGGTTTTGACGGGCGATGTAACCATCATACTTAAGATTAAGCCCTACTTGAAAACCAACTGCCATATCAAATCCTTCAAGACCGGCCACATCGCATAAATGCGGAAAGTTGATTTCGGGTCGCTTTAAAATATTTTCCAGCGTAACTTTTTCGCTGACCTCCGCGCTGCCATTGGCGCGTAAAATTGGATTGATCTGGGCCGGCGATACGCTAATCATCTTCAGTTTAGATTTTAAATCCGCAATCTTAGCACGTTTCTCCTGAAACTGCTCGTAACGTGCCCCGTCTATCAGCGCGTATTGCCGACCGTAATCGGTTAAGCGCAAATCCGCGTTATCCTGGCGCAGTTGAAGTCGGTGCTCGGCCCGTGAAGTTAGCAGCCGATAAGGATCGTCAACACTCTTTGTCACCAGGTCATCAATCATGACGCCAATATAGGCGTCAGCCCGCTGTAATACGAAAAATGCCTCGCCGCGAATTCGCTGCACGGCGTTAATACCGGCCATCAGCCCTTGACCGGCAGCTTCTTCATAACCTGACGTGCCGTTAATCTGGCCGGCTAAGAACAAACCTTGCACGGCTTTGGTTTCTAACCAGGATGTCAGTTGAATCGGCGGAATAAAATCATACTCCACTGCATAGCCAAAGCGTAAAATTTTTACAGCTTCATAACCGGGAACTGTGCGAAGAGCCTGCTCCTGTATATCTTTCGGCATACTGGTCGAAAAGCCGTTTACGTACATAACATCCGTATCCAATCCTTCCGGCTCTAAGATAATCTGATGTTTGGAACGCTCTTTAAAGCGCACAACTTTATCTTCAACCGACGGGCAGTAGCGCGGGCCAATGCCTTTGATTTGGCCGGAGTACATCGGCGACTCGCTTAAATTGTCCAGCAGAATACGATGTGTCTCCGCCGTAGTATAGGAAGCATAGCAAAAAACTTGCGGACGATTAATCTCCCGAGTGGTAAATGAGAAGCACGGGGCTGGAATATCACCCTTTTGTTCTTCCATAAGCGAAAAATCAATGGATTTTTTATCGATTCTCGGGGGAGTGCCGGTTTTTAAGCGGCTCAGATGAAAGCCCAAGCCCGTCAACGTTTGGGATAATCTTGTGGCAGCTTGTTCGCCAATTCGCCCGCCAATGGTTTTTTCGCGACCGGTGTGCATTAATCCCTGCAAGAATGTGCCCGTAGCCAGCACGACGACTTTTGCATGGAAAAAATTACCGGACGACGTAACTAAACCGATAACCCGTCCGTTTTCGATGGTTAAATCCTCAACAATTTCCTCGTGCACTGTCAGATTCGCCTGTTGCCGAACACGCTGCTGCATATCCGCAGCGTAAAGCTTTCGATCCGCTTGCGCCCGTGGCGCCCAAACCGCCGGGCCCTTGCTCATATTCAGCATACGAAATTGAATGCCGGTGGCGTCAATAGCCTTGCCCATTTCACCGCCCAGGGCGTCGATTTCCCGCACAACCTGCCCTTTGGCCGAACCGCCAATCGCCGGGTTGCAGGACATAACGCCGATATTATCCCAGCGCATTGTCAATAACGCCGTCGAATGGCCACGCCGCGAACCGACGAACGCGGCCTCTACGCCGGCATGGCCGCCGCCGACAACAATCAATTCATAATGAAAATCCTGAGCCATCTCTCATTTTCCTATGCAAAATTTCGCAAAAATTGTGTTGATAATATCGTCGGTAGTAATTTCGCCAATAATTTCACTCAAAGCCCGTAATGCGCCTTGCACATCAACAGCTACAAGTTCCGGCGGTAACTGTCGCTTGAGCGTATCAACGGCATGGGTCAGCGATTCCATGGCCCGGTTAAGACATGCTTCCTGTCGTTCATTACTTAGAATTGCCTGATCAAAAAGATGGACATCTCGTTCCAATACGGCTTGACTCAGCAGTTGGCTCAGCCGATTAAATCCATCGCCAGTGACCGTGGAGGTGGCGGTAAATCTAACATGCGCTTCAATAAAATCGAGCAGTTGGGCTTTTTTTTGCAAATCGCATTTGTTTAAAACAACGATATGCTGTTTGCTTTGAATGGTTTGATAGATTTCCTGCTCTTCCGGCAATACCGGCCGACTTGCATCAAGAGTGAAAATTACAATATCGGCTTCATCCATAGCCAAGCGCGAACGACGAATGCCTTCTGCTTCGATAATGTCGGCGGCATCATCACGAATTCCGGCTGTGTCAAATAATCTAAACAAAATGCCGTCAATATGAATAACATCTTCCAAAATATCGCGTGTGGTGCCCGGAATATCGGTAACAATGGCACGATTTTTATTCAATAAGTAGTTGAATATACTTGACTTGCCGACATTTTCTTTGCCACAGATCGTCACTCGCACACCGCTTTTAACAATATGACCGCGCAGTATGTTCCGATGAATTGTGACAATACGGACAGCGGCTGCTTCCGTGATCGACAAAACTTCTTCCGCATGATAGGCGTCACTCTCGTCGTCACTAAAATCGATACCCATTTCCAACAAGAGCGCTGCCCGGAACAGCTCCTCACGCAACTGCCGAATCTGACCGGATAAATAACCGGAAAGCTGCCGGGTCGAAAGCAAACCGGCTTGCTCCGTGCGTGCATGGATCAAATCGCCAATGGCTTCAGCCTGGATTAAATCAATCCGCCGGTTCAAGAAGGCGCGCTTAGTAAACTCTCCCGGCTCGGCTAAACGCGCGCCTTGCGCTAAAAATGTTTTCAATACAAGGCGGCTGGCAATATGCCCGCCGTGACAATTGACTTCAACCGTATCTTCGCCGGTAAATGTCCGCGGCGCGCGCATCACCGTTAAAAAAGCCTGATCCACTTGGACGTCATCTGCAACGATCCGGCCCAAATTAAGCTGCCGCGATACCATTTGTGACGGTTTTAGCCGGCCTTGAAAGACCCGGTCGGCCATGGCGATAGCCTCTTCCCCGCTTAAGCGCACAATGGCAATTGCCCCGATTCCCGGCGGCGTTGCAATCGCGCAAATCGTATCCGACTTGTAAGTTAGCATTTTCAATATGCAAGAATTTTTTAGACGGCAAGCCCAAAGGGCTTGGCCTCAAAAGTTGTGGAATTTTCAGATGCTCGTATCTCGCAGACTGAAAATCCGTTGGGTTTAGCGCACAAAAAGTACCCGGCGTCAATCAGAGTGACACCGGGTACTATATTAGCGTAATCCGTTGAATTTGTCAAACTTTATGCGCAACTGCCTGTGGTGGGGAAAGTGTTATCGATGGGAAACTTGCAGTTGTTGTCGGACAATCCAGAAACCCTGTAGGCGATTTTCAACATTGGAACGCATGGCGGGCGGCTTTAGCCTTTTCTACATTCACAAAGCTGAGCAAAATAATTCCGGCGATAAAAAAGACGATGAGCGAGACGAGAGCCGTGCGCCCCTCGCCGCTGACATGGCGAATAATGCCAAAAACCAATGGCCCCCAAATGGCTGAAAACTTGCTGAAGACCGAATAGAGTCCGTAAAATTCCGCCGAGGCATTGGGCGGAATCATTGCCCCATACAGCGAACGACTAAGCGCTTGTGATCCGCCCATAACAATCCCGACAATTACGCCCAGCAGATAATATTCTTTAGCCGTCGTCATAAAGTAAGCATAGATCACCACGCCTGACCAGAGCACCAGAGCAAGCAGCAAAGCTTTTTTGGTGGATAAAATTTCGCCCAATTTGCCAAAAGCCAGTGCACCGAAAATGGCGATAAACTGAATAATCAGCAAGGTAAGCATTAGTGTGGTGGACGAAAAATGCAATGCCGTCTTGCCGTACATCGTGGCCATGGTGATAACGGTTTGAATGCCTTCGTTGTAGACCATAAAGGCAATCAAAAAAAGGAGCAGATGCTCAAAATTGCGCACCATTTTAGCCGTTTCGATCGTGCGATGCAACCCGATCAGCAAGTAGGCGATTGGGCGTGGCGTACCAGCGTACCGGGCCGGGAGCGCTTCGGCGGAAACAGGTTCCTTCACAATCACGAAGGTGAACGCGGCAAAACCGGCCCACCACAACCCGGCCATTGTCATGGCAATTTTGGCGGCGGATTCCGAGCTCAGCCCCAATGTCTCATGTCCGGCAATTAGCCCCAGCGAAATGGCAAACTGTAATCCGCCGCCCACATAACCATAGGCAAAGCCCTGCCCGGACACCCAGTCCATTTTATCTTCCGAGGCCAAATGCGGCAGGAAAGAATCGTAGAAAACATTGCCGCCCACAAAACCAATCTGGGCGATGATGAAAAAGATTATAGTTTGCCAGACATCGCCGCTATTGCAAAAATAAAGCAGAATTGTGAACAAACTGCCCAAATAGCAAAACAGCATCAAAAATTTCTTTTTGGAAGCGGAAAAGTCCGAGATCGCCCCCAACACCGGTGCGCATATAAACACAAAAAACGCCGCTGCGCTGATCATAAAAGCCCACAGGCTTTCAGCGCTGTAAACCGTTCCGCCGATGGCAAAGCCTTCTTTGGGCACAATCACGCCGGCGAAAAAAATGGGCAGCACGGCGACATTCACCGTCGTGGCATAGGCTGAGTTAGCCCAATCGTACATGGCCCAGCCGAAGATTTGCTTTTTATCGTTCATAAATGTCCTGACACGGTTACATTGTTTAGCTTGACAATGATAAGTTATAAGTGTTTATAGAACACTTTGCTTTTCAACAAGCATGATTTTAGATTTAAAGAAAAACAAAAAATAAAAATAGAACGGCATAATTTTTATTTTTCTTTCTGCTACTCATAATTTTCGTAACTATACTGATTAAGGGTTAGAAATTGCATTTCAATTCGATGTCATGCCGGAATG
>CAYOLL010000029.1:0-48567 GCA_964404765.1 uncultured Gemmatimonadota bacterium
ACTATTGCCTCCCTCTATGACATTCAACTCGAATAAGATCGCGGGAATTGCTGAGCAATTACGTCCAAACTACGCAACTCTTTAATTCATAAACCTTTCGTGCATTTTGTGTATTTCGTGGTGAATAATTCAGGTTAGCGGCACAATTCGCTGTCACGAACAAAAATTGCTGCCTAAAATATGGGAATGCGTATTTCTCTGCAACCCTTTTTTCAATAAATGTGTGACATTCAATTGACACAGGTTTCGGACTTATGTATACTTGAGCAGAATTTTGTAACCTCTATCTTTGATCGCATGTACCTTTAAAACCACTTGTAAGTTAACGCCTCTTAACCAAACCACTTTAATTTGTTCCGAACGGTTAAAAATATGAACACCCTGACTTCTGGCAGCAAATTTAATACCCGCATTCTTTTCACACTGTTGGTCATGTTTCTTTTTAGCATTTCGCCGCTTTATGCCCAGGATGACTCACTGGAGCGCTTGTTTGACTACGAAACTGCGAGCGATGCCGACACCGAACAGCTTGAACAGCTTGAGCAAATGCGGCAGCGCCCGCTGGACATTAACACGGCAAAGCGGGCCGAGCTGGCCCAAATTCCGGATTTGACGGCCTCTATAATTACGGCTATTTTGCATTATCGCCAATCAAATGGCTGGTATGAAAAAAAAGCAGACCTTTTGCAAATTCCCGGCCTGACCAAAGAGATCTACGAAAAAATCGCGCCGTTTCTTACCGCGCGCAAAAAGAAGAGTGACAAACAAAATGTAACAGGTCAACTCCGCTTTCGCTATGCCGCCAGCGATTCCAATCCTGAACAGTTTGATTCTTTTTATAAATTATATCAGCGCGCCCGGGTATCTTATGGAGAATGGCTCAATCTGGGCCTGATCGTAGAAAAAGATCCCGGTGAAAAACAATTTGATGACTTTCGGGCCTGGTACGCGCAGCTAAAACCGACCGACCGTTCATTTAATATCATTGCCGGCAACTATCGGGTGGCGGTTGGGCAGGGCCTGCTTTTTGCTCCGAGCGCCGGCGTTTTTAAAGGCGGCGAAGTTGTTACAACCGCCCGCCGCGGAACGGGACTGATCCGGCCATTTACTTCGGCCACGGAAAGCGGCGCATTTTTCGGCGTGGCCGGCGAAGGACAAATTGGGCAGGTGACAACGCTGGTTTTCGTCTCCAAAGCAAACCTGGATGCGCCCCATAAAGCCGGTAATCCGGATACCGTTTTGTCCATTGACGAAAGCGGTCTGCATCGCACCGACACCGAGAAGTCGAAAGCCGATCAGTTAGCGGAAACCTTGTATGGCGGCCATGCCCGCCTGCATTTTGGTCAGGCGCATTCGATTGGCGTAACTTATTATCAATCCAAATATGACAAGGTTATTTATCCGGATTGGGACTCCCGCAGTTTTTATCGCTTTCGCGGGGACGAACTGGCCTGTTGGAGCGCCGATCTGGATTTGCATTTTGGACTCACACATGTTTTTGGCGAAATGGCACAGAGTGTGAATCATGGTCGGGGCTGGCTGATGGGCGCTGCTTTGGATTTTAAGCAGTTTGAAATATCGACGGTGTGGCGGGAATATGACCCGGACTTTTATGCCCAGCATAGTTACGGTTTTGCTGATAGCAAAGGATCGGACGAAAATGAGCGTGGTCAATATACCGGAATCCGCTGGGCGCTGCCAAATCGGATGAAATTGTGGGCCTATTTTGATTTTTACCGCCATCCTTTTCGCCGTTATTTAACACCGATCCCCGACGACGGCCAAGAATATTACACGCAACTGGAAATTCCCACCTCTAAAGGCTTGAGTTGGACAGCGCGTTTTCGTTCCAAAACCAATCTGGATTCCTTTCAAGGCAGCTTATGGCTGCCAACGACCAAGCGAAACTATCGCCTGCAGTTGGATTGGACACCGCAACCGGCTTATCGGCTACGCGCCCGTTATGAACATGCGCAGGTTGTCGGTGATGATAATGGCGTAGACGCTTCCGGAGACGCGCTTTACGGCGATTTTTTGATCGAACCGCATCCGAATCTCAAACTGCAAGGCCGACTGATTTTCTATGATACAGAATCGTCCCAGGCGCCGATTTATGTTTTTGAAAATGACCTGCCCGGCGTTTTAAAAAACAGCTATCTGGCCGGCGAAGGCCGGCGATGGTATCTGCTGGGTCAACTTAGCTTATCTAAAAAAGCCGTTTTCAGTACAAAAATTGCCCAAAAAACGGTTTACACAACCGTTGATGCCTTAAACATTCCTGCCTCACGACGAGCCACCGTCACCGAATGGGGTTGCCAGCTCGATCTAACCCGATGACATTAGTAATTTGCTTGGTTTGTAAATGCTCAAAAAATGTTGGCAATCCGGTAGTGCGAATTACCTAATTCGCGCTGTACTACTTCCAAAAGTAGGCGAAATAGGCATTCGCCTACAAGTAATACTAAACGTCGGCTTCGATCCGGAAGCCGTAGCAACCGGCGGCGGCAAAGCGGGCCAACACAAACGCAACCGCATCCTGACGCAGCATGTTTTCCAGAATTTCGCCGACATTTTGCGGCGTCACCAGCTCCGCCCTCACCACCCATTCATCCCGGCTGTAGGCGCGCAGCACAAAGCGGCTGCCCAAATAATCGGTGGGCAAATCCTTTGGCAGCGGCAGCTCGCTCCAATTGACCGGCTCCGCCGACGGATTCGCCAAAACAAACACTGGCCCGTACTCCTTGTACGGGCCGGCGACAGAAAACGGGCAATAGCTGGCCAGAATAAGTTCCTCGCCGACTTTTGCGCCGCGCAGCACATCACGGCAGGGCTCGCCGCCTTTCGCCTTCATGCGGGCGACTTTTTGATTCTGATCGTCAAGATTCGCATTCCGGACTTTCATGAGAAAATCGGTGCGAATAGGGATAATTTTTATTTTCATAGCGGAACCTCGGGGTTAATAATTTTGAGTGATTACTTACTTACTTACTTACTTACCATTATTACATTGTTACAGGAAAAGCCCAAAACTCTCGATCCTAAACAGAGATAGGACATTTGTCATTATCGTAGCGCTGCTCGGCATAAGTTTGCATGAACTTAGACCTGATGGGTTTTGGAAACCCGTCAGGTCTTGATTGTCGGAAAAATTCACCCGAACTTACGCCGCGTAGCAGTAGTTGCAGGTAGATTGGTCCGTCGAGATATTCAAACCGTACGTGCAATATAATCTGATCGAAATTTTAGATCAATCAAAAATAAAAAGCTCTCGTATTTCTGCAATTCTGTACGCATAAATAATTCAGAGCTAATGTTTCCGGCGACGGTTGGTTAAGCATCTTTATAAATAATTGGATAACTCGGATCAAAAGCTTAATCCGCCAAATTTTGTAAATAAAGCCAGGTTATTCACAAAATTTATGTGTATATTTATCGCTTATTATCAAAACGATAAAAATATCCTTGACCTGTAGCAGAATTTCTTATTTAATTCATACACGAAGGTGTGTGAAGTTCGTGAAGTATCTTTTTTATATTCAATGAGTTCACTCTAAAAAGCTATTTAACCACGAAATACTCGAAAAATACGAAAAGGTAATATGTTGAAAATAAAAGTTATAATTTTCAATTTTCGTGTGTTTTGTGGTTAATAGGGTGAACTCTTCAATAAATAAATAATATGCCGGTCAAAATTCTAAAATTTGTAAATGAGGTAGCTTATGGCTTTCAGCAAGTTTTCCGAACTAAGTAAAGGAAACGAAAGCAAAGATGCAGCAAGTTTCGGAGTAGCTAAGCCAAAAATCTTGGTGATTGATGATGATCCGACTATTTTGCGGGCCATGGAATTTACCTTGCAAGACAAATACGCTGTCCATGTGTGCGATAATGGTACATTGGGAGTCAGCCTTGTTGATGAGGAAGTTCAAGTCATTATCCTGGACATAAAAATGCCGGAAAAAGACGGCTTTCAAATCTATGAAGAAATCAAAAGTTTGCATCCGCTTAAGCCGATTATTTTTTATTCGGCTTTTCAGGATTTATTGGATGCTATTACCTTGCGTCAAAAATACAAGCCGTTTGGTTATTTTGATAAAAACGGCCAACAAGACAAGCTACTAGAACGTATTGACGAGGCCGTTAAATACCATGAACGGTTAGTCAAGTTAGATACGATGCGCCGTAAGCTGGAAAAGCAAAACCAGACGCGTTAAAAAATTTATATCCAAAAATTTGCGAGAATGTAGCGCGACTTTCCAAAGTCGCCGCGCTGCGAGTCAGGAGACTCGCGCTACATTTGAATAAGGTCACACAAAAATTTAAGGGGGAACGATTATGCATAGCTTTCGAAAAACTTTTATCTTAATTGCTATTTTAGGTTGGAGCACTTTTGCTTTTGCAGCTACACCGCCCCCCAATCCCGAGCAAACTGCAACCTCCAAACTTTACGAATCATTTCGGATCATGGTTCAGAATGAAAAAGGCGGCGACATTGCCCTTAGTGTAGACAAAGGCGCAAATTGGAAATCGGTCGGCCATGTGACCCGCCCGGCGACAACCGTCAACAAAAAAGGTTTCCCGCGCAGTGTTCAAGCCAAAGACGGCGCTGTTTGCGAGACGGCGGCCGACCGCATTTTGGTAAAAACGGGCATCAATTTTGAAAACGACCGCTATCGAAGCGGACGCGGCACGGTGTTTGGTCTGATGGCCTATGAGCCGTCGGAATTTCAAAAAAAGAGCGCGGATCTATCTATGATGCACACCGATATTCCGGCCGGTCAAGTCATTTTTGGGAAGTACTCGCCTTTATTAGGTAACTCATTTTATGTTGTCAGCGGCGGGCAATTGGCGCGCGTAAGCCCTGAATTTACGCCACAGCAAGGCGACATTTTCGTCATCATTGTCGAAAATTATGCCAACCAAATCCGTGATATCGTCTTTGAAAATCGCTATAACGGGACGATTGTCGCCAATTATGCGAATGGCGACAGTCTGGTCATCGGAACGGTCTTGCGCCCGGTGGAAGGTATCGGCCAATTCATCGGCACGGAGTTTTTGGAAGCCGGGCAGGTTCGCCAAACGCATGGCAGCGCCATCGGCATTTCCACATCACCCCGCATCGGCAATAAAGTCCATTCACTGGATGACTTTCGTGGCGGCTTCCAGATTGTTACCGATGAGCACATCTATGATGCCGAACTGATGAGCGCCAGAATTTCTTCGCAATGGATGGTTGTAGGCCCGGCCTGCGGTGATAAGAAAGGCGTTTTGGATCAGCAATACCCGCTCTTTTCGCAGTTTGTCACCCCGGCTATGCCGGTAGAAGTCCGGATTGACAACGGACGCTGGGAGTCCTGTCCGGAAATGACCGGCAGTCATGATGACGCCTTTTTGCCGGAAGCGCTGGCCAGATCTTTAGGCCGCTATGTGCAGCAAGGTTTGACGCATATCCGCATTATTAACCCCAACGCTCATTAATCAATCGGGTATGGCAATGGATGAACCGTCCAGTACAACGCAACATCATTTTAAGTCTCATCGTGAGCGCGGCATTATTTTTTCCGAAGCAATCTTTTGCGATCGAAGGGAAAGAATACGTCCCCGAATTTGCAAACCCTCCTCTACCGCTTTTTGAAAAAGTTGCCCCGGGTGATTACACGCGTCAGCGAACGGACGAGTTGTTTCACCTGCTTGAAGAATCTCCGGACCGCCGCAAAAATCCACCACGCTGGTTAGTCGGAATGCGGACTACGTACGGCGGTGTGGGTCATAATCATTTCCAAGGCTTATTAGCTGGAAAACGCAAGCGCAGCAGCAGCACGTTTTTCGTTGATGCGGAAAATGAGCATGACTTCAGCCTGCTCGAAACGCGCAATGTCGTGGCCTCCACAAATTATCAATTTTCCGACCGCTTTTATTTTCAATCTGTTGCCGATATTTACTGGGCGGATCGTTCGCGTTCCGACTTAAACGCGTTGAACAACTCCTCGTCTGTCGGCACAAAAAACGCGCATCAATCTTTAGCCCTGTACACGCGCGAGTTAAGTGGAGATCACCTGACCCATACGCAGTTTATCGTGGGTCATAGCGGTTACTCGGCGGATCGTAACCGGGAAGAAAGCACGCGTTGGGATAATTGGCGCATGGGCGTTGGACGTGGTTATCAGTTCTTTTTGCGAAATGATAAGCCGGCAACGCTTCGCTTTCGGATTACCGGTGATCGGCTGGATGACGGGGAAAAATCACGCTTACGCATGTGGAATGATGTTCAATTTACTTACAACACTGAAGGTCCTGGCAATAGTTATCTCCAGATTGGCGCAAAGGTTGCCGCTTTTTCCCGTTATGACAGCTCGTTAAAATTATGGATCGGCCCCACGTTTGAAATTCGCAAAAAATTCTCGGATCGTCTGAGTGGAGAAGCAAAGTTTCAGTCCGTGCAAACCCAGCCAATCTTTGATGATTTTTTTGCGCGAAGTATCGGAACTTACACCATCAATGCGCAAAAGAAAATTGAGGATGGCGAGGCCCAAATCCCGGCCTGGCTGCGACAGCAGCTCACCTACCGTCTAAGCGAGCATGAAAAATTAATCCTCTACGCTGAAGAGAAATATCAAACGCAATCTTTTTTTTGGGAAACGCCTGCCGATAGCAGTATTCCAATGCTTCATTTTACCAGCGCCGATCGCTTTATGGTTGTCGCCGGCTTTAGTCTAGAAACACATTTCGGTACGACGGTTACCCAAAGTCTGCGCTTCGAAACCGAGCAACAATTTCATCGGGATCATATTTTCCCGAATATTGGCCGCTTTAAATTAAAAGCGGAGGTTGCCTTACAATTTAAGCGCCTGACCCAATTGGAAGTCAAGTTTGAGCATACCGGTGACTTTTATACGGATAGCGCCGGTCTACTGGAAGTACCGGGTTGCTTGCGAGTTGATCTTTTCTTTTCGCAGTATCTCAGCAAGAATTTTACCGTTCTGGTCGAGGGTTTAAATATTTCCGACACCAACTGTTATAACGAATACGGCTTAAACGAGCACACCCGCCGCTATCGCATTGGCGTTCGCGTTATCAATTAGGCCGGATCATTCGCCGCTAAGACACAAAAGCGCCAGGAATCACCAAAAAACCTATGTTTTCAACCCGCCTTCATTGGGATGCGCCACTCAATCGTCTGACTCAGACTCTTCATCAGTTGCGGGCAGACGGCTTACCCATTCTGGATTTAACCGAATCCAACCCGACCCGCGCCGGTCTGATTTATCCGCAAAATACGATTTTAAGCGCACTAACTTCACCGCAAATAATGCTATATGAACCCGATCCACATGGACTTAGCCCCGCCAGGCAAGCAGTGGCGGATTATTATGCTACGCGCAAGAATGTCGTTGCGGCGGACGACATTTTTTTGACAGCCAGTACCAGCGAAGCCTACGCTTTTCTATTTAAACTGTTGTGTGAGCCCGGCGACGAAATTCTGACGGCCCAGCCGGGTTATCCACTGCTTGATTTTCTGGCCGATCTGGAATGTATCCGGCAAGTCAATTTTCCTGCATACTACGACCCGGATGCGGGCTGGCATCTGGATCTCGTTCGTCTGCATCAGGCCATCACGCCGCGTAGCCGTGCCATTATCGTCGTCAGCCCAAATAATCCCACCGGCGCCTATCTCAAGGCCGATGAGATAGCGGAGTTGAACGCTTTATGTCAAGCGTACGATCTGGCCCTGATTATTGACGAGGTCTTTCTGGACTATGCCAGGCCTGATCTGGTTCCGCAGCCTTTCTCCATGATCAGCAATCCAGAAGCGCTGACGTTTGTGCTAAGCGGACTGTCCAAGGTTTCCGCCCTGCCCCAAGTCAAATTGGGCTGGCTGATTGTGCGCGGGCCGGAGCGCCTAACCGACATCGCCAAGCGCCGTTTGGAATGGATTGCCGATTCTTATCTTTCCGTGAGCGCAATGGCGCAGTACGGCGCAGCGGCGTTAATCGCCGTCGGGCAAGACCTGCAGCGCCAGATTCAAGATCGTGTGGCAGCCAACGAAGTTTTTTTGCAACAAGCGATTGCGGGCAACGAGGCAATTCACCGGCTAAGACGGGACGGCGGCTGGTATGCTGTTCTGGAGTTGGATATTTTGACCTCAATTGAGCTTTGGACGGAACGGCTGTTGGCAAAAACCGGCGTGTTTGTGCACCCCGGCGAGTTTTACGGCTTTGCCCGTGATGGATTTATTGTGGTGAGTTTGTTGACGCCGGAGGCGGTTTTTCAAGCTGGCGTGCGAAAAATGACAATGCACGTTTGATATACTGGTTAAGGGTTAGAAGTTGCATTTTAAACCCTTAGGGTTTGCTGCCAAAAGCGGTGGAAACCGGCAAACTTTGGCCATCTCCACAAAGAAAACCCTAAGGGTTTATTTTGAACGGAGTCGAAGATTGGTAGTAAAGCCACATCATCGTTCAATTCCGATCTATCAAAGCATGATTTTGGCCGTGCTGGCGGCGTGCGTTGTGCTGGTTGTTGGAACTATCGGTTTTAAAGTGATTGAGGGCTGGAGCTGGTTTGATTCGCTCTATATGTCGGTCATTACTCTGGCGACTGTGGGTTATGGCGAGGTGCACCCCCTGTCACAATTAGGCCGCGGTTTCGCGATCATTTTGATTCTGGTTGGAACAGCCATTATTTTTGCTTCAATTGGTGTGATGACCAGTTTTTTTGTCGAACTCAACTTCTCAAAAGTTTTTCAGCAGAGACGAATGATGCGCAAAATTAATCAACTTGAAAATCACTATATTATTTGTGGCGCGGACGCTGTCGGCGAGCAGGTCATTGAGCGACTGATCAAAGCCGGTGTTCAATTTGTCATTATCGAGCAAAAAGACGTGCAGTTAGATGCCTTGTTTATGCGTTTTGGAGACTATACCTTTTTTGTTCAAGGCGATGCTACAGATGAAGATACGTTACGCAGCGCGGGTGTCGAAAGAGCCAAAGGGCTTATTACGACTTTACCTACCGATGCCGCCAATTTGTTTGTGGTCGTCACGGCAAAAGATTTAAATCCAAATATGAAAATCGTTTCGCGCGCCATTGAGCCATCATCTATCAGTAAGTTAAAAAAAGTCGGCGCACACCATGTTATTTCACCCAACATTATCAGTGCAGAGCGCATGGCTTCCGTTGTTTTGAAGCCAAATGTGGTCTCTTTTTTGGACACGATTATTACCGATGATGAAAATATGGCGCTGTTGATGGAAGAGGTGGCCATTCCCGCCAAATCCCATTTGAACGGATTGACGCTGGCTCAAGCACGTATTCCCCAAGAAACCGGATTGATGGTTATTGCGATCAAGTCCGGGGCTAACGGCAAATTTGCCTTTAATCCGGGTTCATCTGCCGGATTGAACACCGGCGATGTGCTGATAGTACTGGGGACGGATGGTCAGATCGGGCAATTGCAGGTTTATGCTGCGCGTGAGAAATGATTGCGCGCATAAGATACCGGCATGCTCGTCTACTCAGATTAACTCAGTTCCAACTCAACTTTTTCGATGGTCTCCGGCGATATTTTTACGGTTGCTTCGGCGCTCAGTGTCTGTTCGCCCGCCACCATTTTGGCGGCAACAGTGTGCATACCCGGCGCAATGTTGGTAATGCCCGCTGTTTTGCCGTGACATAAACGGATGGGTTCGCTATCCAAAAATAGCTCCCAGTTTTTGAGCGGCTGCTCGTTTGTGAGCGTAATATGGATGCCGCCGCGTTTGGCCTGGGCCATTTTCTCCGTGTAAGCTTTGCGCATTTCGTCCGATTGCGCCTTAAGTTCGCTGTCCAGATTGGTGATATTTTGCTTAAACTCATCGACCCAATTCAAGGTCTCGTCTTCGACCAGCTTGGAAACGTCGGTCGTAAAACGGGCGCAGCGCCCCAGCATCTGCCGAGTATAATCCAGCCGCACGGCCTCGGGTTTGTCTTTCATCTGCCAGATAGCTTTTTCCTGCAGCCATTCCAGTTCGAAAACTTCGATCATTCCCTTCAATTTAAGCTCGGTGATAATGTAGCGCATCCAGGCCGACGAAAAGCCATAGTAGCGATCAAAGGCCAGGGCCGTCGCGCCAAAGGCCAGCACAATCGAGGCCAAAACCGGGTTTAGCCACTTAAAAGTTTCCAGGCCGGCAATGACTGGCAGGATACCGCCGGATGCCGTCGAGATGACCACGATGCCGCGAATCCATTGGGCCGCCCGTTTCTTTGGCCGGGAACTCTTTTGGTACCAGGCTTGACAATCCCGTGCGTAAACGACAGCATACGCCGCGACGCGGTTCAAGGATTCGTCACTATGCTCGCCGTCCCAACGCAAGGCGTGAATGTTGATCGGTTGCTGCGATGTATCTTGAGCCATAAGCGGTCTCCTCAATTTTTGTGGGCGGAATTGCAAAAGGCCGGTACAAGAGTGCGCCGGCCTTCTGCGATATTTTCTCAAAAATTTCGGGAAAAACCCTACAGGTCTTAATGCCGATATCGTAAAATAAGGATTCTCGTATGAGACCCTTAGGGTTTGCAAGAACTAATTCGCGATATGAAACTCCACCCGGCGATTCAGTTTGCGGCCCTCCAGCGTGTCATTGGAAGCGATTGGGTTCTCTTCGCCATAGCCTTTGACGGTCAGACGGGTTGAGTCCACACCTTTTTCGACCAACGTGTTTTTGACCTTAACCGCCCGATTTTCCGAGAGCAGCAAATTCTTTTGGGCATCACCGGAAGCGTCGGCATAACCGGCGACTTCCATCTTTAAAATCGGATAGGTCCTCATTTCCCCGGCGACATAATCGATCACCGCCTTGGATTCTGCAGAATAATCCGCTTTGCTGGCGTCAAAGTAGACATACTTGTTGGAAAACGTATTGGCCGGCGGCAAGACCGGCTTGGGCGCAACTTCCGCTTTGGGCTGCGGCTCGGCTTTGGGCGCGGTGGTATCCGGTTTGGCCGGCACGGGTGCTGCCGGGCTTTCGATTTTTGGTGTCGGCTCCGTTTTCGGAATTTCTTTGGCCGGTTCCGGAGTTTTTAGCTCGGCTTTTGGTGCTTCTTTAGCCGGTTCCGCAGTTTTTGCATCGGCTTTGGCCGGCTCATCCGGGCAACCGTCTGCGTCGTTGACACCGTTAAAGTTTTCGGCGGCGTTGGGGCATTTGTCGTCCTTATCCTTAAGGCCGTCATTGTCGTTATCGACATCCGGGCAGCCGTCATCGTCTTTGTAACCGTCCCAATCTTCGGCCAGGGTTACGCATTGATCGCGCTCGTTCGGGATGTTATCCTTATCCTGATCACCTTTGAGCAATTTTTGCTCATTCTTGGTTTCATCGGGGCAGCCGTCCTTATCTTTAACGTTATTGAAAGTTTCGGCAGCATTGGGGCATTTATCCTTCGCATCCGGAATTCCGTCGCCATCGTTATCCAAATCGGGGCAGCCGTCATCATCCGCAAAGCCGTCAAAATCTTCCTTAGCGTTTTGGCATTTATCGGTCTCATTTTGGATGCCGTCGCTGTCGGAATCGTTTGTCGATTTGGCCGGGGCCTGTGGCGCGGTCGGCGTCGGACGCTCCGTGGCTGACGGTGACGACCCGGATTTGACTTCGCCTTTAACCGGTGGCATGGTAGGGGCCGATTGTGGAGTCGGCATGGGTTCCATCCCTTCCGGGCAGCCGTCCTGATCCGTTACACCGTTAAAAGTTTCGGGTTGATTCGGGCAGCGGTCCATGCTGTCGCTGATGCCATCACGGTCATTATCCAATTCCGGACAGCCATCGAAGTCTTCAAAACCGTCCCAATCCTCAGCAATGGTCACGCACTTATCTACGTGATCGGCAATGCCATCGCCATCTGTATCCTGAGCCATTGATCCACTTTTAAAGTCATTGGGCGGCGTATCTGGACAACCATCGTCATCCATAAAACCGTTGTAGACTTCGGCGGCCCAAGGACAGCGATCACGGTAGTTGGCATAACCATCGTTATCCGCATCACGCAACGAATCGGGCATCCCGCCGGCCATCGGCGCAGGCGTGGATGGCATTGGTTGGGCGGCCATGGGTTGCTGACCCGGGGCACATACAGGTGGGCAAGGCATCGGCTGTTGACCGGGAGCGCAAACCGGCGGACAGGGCATCATACCCGGCCCGGACATGACAACCGGTGGTTGGCCAGGCATCCCCATCATCTGCGGCTGCAAGGTATGAACTTTTCCCTGTTCATCTACATATTGCATCGGTTGCGTCGGGTACATGCCAGGAAAGGAGCCGACATTGACCACCACCATCGGGTTTTGGAACGTCTGCGGCGCCGGTTCGATAACGGTTTTGCCGGATTCGGCTTTTTCGATATGGGTGATGATCGTTTTGCCGGATTCGGTTTTTTCCACATGCTTGACCACGTCGCCATCGGTGTTGACATAAACCGTTTCCGCTTCAGCCGCCTCGACCTGGGCGATTAAACGCTTTTCTTCTTTTTCTTTCGGCTGATCACTTAATGGCCCAAAATAGTCGACAGGTCTTTCCGGTGACACTTGGGCGGTTGGTGCGGTTTCTTCTTCCACAACAACAACCGGCGGCATGGGGCGGGCCGGTTTTACTTTACGTGGACCGTCACCGCCGCCATATATGCCGGCCGACAGCGAAATACCGATAACCGCTTGCCAATCAGAAAAAGAATCTTTTGGATCAAAAGCGGTTTTTTTATCATCTTCCGACAGCAGTTTTAACGCCGCAAAAGTCAACTCGCTCTTACCGGCAAATTGAATTTTTAAGCCGGCGCCGGCATAGATAGGGTTTTCACTTGCTTTAATAATTTCGCTTAAATCCAGGAGCTGTTCCGTATGAATTTCAGCAAAAAAATTGGTGTTGGAAAGAAAGGGAAATTCAACCGCTGCCCCAGCGTCCAACAGTTCGTTGGTAAAATTGGTGTTGCGCGGAATGTTAAAAAACGGCTTGGGATACGAATGATAATAAAATGCGTTGTCATCATCGGATAGCCGGATGCCGACATTGGCATGGATCAGCATCGGCCAGAAATATTCGCTATGCTGTGTGCTCAATGACAGCAAACCGCGCACGCCGTATGAATAGGTATCGCTGGTAAATGGGGAAATGGCGGTTACGTTGGGAAACTCTTTGACATCGTCCGAGCCGGTTGGGAAGGTCATAAAACCTTCCGCGGCAAAACGAATCCGTGGCGTAAACACCGGCAGACTCATCTTAAATTTGGCGCTGATGTCACCAAATTGAAACTCATCAAACCCCTCATCTTCCAGCGAACCGACGCTTTGATCTTCGCGGATGCGCAGCCAACCATAGGCAGGAACCGTGGCGGTAATCTCAAACTCATCGGTTAATGCCCAAGTCGCATTGAGGTTAGTCCATAGATTGTGAATCTTTTCTTTTTCATCCGTGATGATATCTTGCCGATAATAGCGGCTGAAAGCGCCAAAACTCCACTGACCTTTGCCCGAAGTGACTGCGCGCTGCACCCGTAACAAACCGGAGCCGCCTTCTTCCGAAATTTGTGCTGAGGCTGGAAAATTTGACATAAACAAAACCAGAACAGTCAACACGCTGGAATAAAACCGTTTTGTCGATTGCATACTACGTCCTTTCCCAAAAAAAATTTGAACGATACAAGTAATGGTTATAAGTTAGTAAGTTAATTGAGTCTACGCTTGCGATATCATGCGGGCCTCACGCGGTTTTGAAGCGCATTGTCCATAAATTGCCGAAACGCAACCAGTGAACCAATCAAGACGCTTTGCTTGCGTAACTCGCGCAAGAGGTTGAGGTCATCAATCCTGTTGATATTGTTTGTCAGGGTCTTTGAAACTTTCTGAAAGCGGAGTTGCAAAATATCGAGCAAAGCCTCCCGTGCATCTTTTAGCGCGCCGCGTTCATAACCTTCAGTAAATCCTTTTTCAATCCCTTTTTCAATCCCTTTTTCAATCCCTTTTTCAATCCCTTTTTCAATCCCTTGCTCGATTCCTTTTTCGATCCCTTGCTCGATCCACCGACGTTCAAAGCTTGTAACATATGGCATTTTTCGGCCCTCCTCGTAAGCTATTATTTCGTCATCAAATTGCGCTTCCAGTTCTTTTGGCAAAACCATCACCCAGTCAATAAAGCGCAGCAAATTTATAATATCCTGACGGCTATGACCCGCTTCGTATAGCGCCTTGACCAGGGTGATTTTCCAATGCAGCCGATCCAGCGGTTTCCGGCGTGTTTCAATCGCCTTCAAATGTGCACGGACCACAACAGCAAACGGGTTTCGTTCGTGCTCCAGTTCCGCCCAACGGTCACGATAATCTAACAGCTTGACCGTCGGAAAGCGGAAGTCGATCTTACACTCCGTTAGCCGATGCTTATAGGCGGTCGGCCGCCATTTGGCATGGGCATCGCCCAAAATTGCCAAGCTGATAACCCGGCGCGGGTGACGGTCATGCAAGCGATAATAATAGGTGAACATCCGCTCGGCAAACTGTTTTTCATACTGCCCTTGCACCTCTGTGTGAATGTAGACGCGCATGTCTTCGCCGGTCAATAGCCAAACTTTGGCCAATTTATCCACAATTCGCCGGCCCGTGTCGCCTTCGCGGGCAATTTGCTGCAACTCTTTATCCAAAAATTCATAGCCCTTGGTCCAGTCGATCACCGCATGAATCTTTGGGAAAAAGAAGGCCATGAATTCGACAAAGTATTGCTCGATGATTTCTTTCCACGGACTGTCCAGATCGGTGTTCACAGCATCTTGCATTTTTCTGCACCGCCAAAAAATATATTCCACGCAAGGCACAAAGGCACAAAGCCGAAATTAATGAACGTTAGCCTTTTGCCGCCACGACCGCTTTCTGCACCACATCTTCCATGGATGAACCTGCGGCAATGCCGACTTTTTGCAGAATCTGCCGGCCCAATTCTTCGTTCGTGCCGGTCAGGCGCACGACCACCGGCACTTCCGGTTTGGCCCGTTCAAAGGCGGTGACGATGCCGTTGGCCACGTCGTCGCAGCGGGTGATGCCGCCGAAGATGTTGAACAGAATGGCCTTCACATTTTTATCGCGCTGAATAATTTTTAAGGCGTTAACAACCTTGTCGGGATTGGACGAGCCGCCGATGTCCAAAAAGTTGGCCGGTTCGCCGCCAAAATGCTTGACCATATCCATCGTCGCCATGGCCAGACCCGCGCCGTTGACGATACAGCCGACATTGCCGTCTAACTTGATGAAGGTCAGGTTGGCGTTGCGCGCTTCCGTTTCCGAGGCGTCTTCCTCATCCGTGTCGCGCATGGCTTCGATTTCTTTGTGGCGATCCAAGGCGGAGTCGTCAAAGGTCATCTTGGCGTCCAAAGCCAGCACGCGCCCGTCTTTGGTGACCACTAACGGGTTGATTTCGGCCAACGAGCAATCGTTTTTGACATAAGCGTCATACAGGCTGGTCAAAAACTTGACCCCGTTCTTAAACTGATCACCTGATGACAAGCCTAAAGCAAACGCTAATTTACGGGCTTGAAATGCCTGCATCCCAACCGCCGGATCAATATGCTCTTTGATAATTTTCTCCGGCGTCTTGGCCGCCACTTCTTCGATATCCATACCGCCGGCAGTGGAGACCATGAAGGCAAGCTTGCCGGTCGCCCGATCCAAGGTCATGCCTACATACAACTCACGCTCGATATCCATGCCTTCTTCGATCAACACGCGCTTGACTTTTTGGCCCTCCGGCCCGGTTTGGTGTGTAACCAGGTTCATGCCGATGATTTCCCCGGCTTTGGCCACGGCATCGTCCTGGCTTTTGGCCAACTTGACCCCGCCGCCTTTGCCGCGCCCGCCTGCATGAATCTGCGCCTTGACGACAACGACCGGCGTGCCCAGCCGCTGCATAATGCCCGCCGCGTCCGCGGCATTGCCCGTGACTTCACCTTTTGGGACGACCACGCCGTGCTTTTTCAAAATCTCTTTGGCTTGAAATTCGTGAATCTTCATAAGTAAAGCTCCTTTAGGTTGTTTATGAAAAAATTGCTTGGATGATTTATCATAATAAAACTGTTATATTGCCGTTCAGCATAACGTCGGTGCCGCCGAACATCTTTTTGCGCACAAAACCGGGCCGGTCGGCGTTGATGGCATGCAGGCGATTGTCGAGGTCGGGATTGTAGGGCATGGCGGTTACTTCGGTTCAGGTTCGGGTTTTAGATCAAACAAGAGCATAAGCCAATTCAGGAATTCTTGGGCAGTGGTCGCATCAGGATTCAAGTAGCGTTTCGTAACGGCATGGCCAATTGGGGTGCCGGGCTCTTCCTGCCATGCCAGCCAGGTGTGAATATAGGCTTTTTGCAAATAGGATTCTTTAAATCGACGTTTGTCCGCTGGAATTTGATCCACGCATATTTTAGCGCGATCCCACAAATTGTCGGGTTGCGGAATCAGAAATTCGATGAAATTTTCCAGTATGCCGGGTAGTTGATTGTTGGGCATGACCCAAACACCAATAACCGGTTTTTCGGACTCGCGGATAATCGTTCCGCCAAGTTGGGGAGTCGTCGAAATTGTTTTGTACCCGCTCAACCTCAATTGGGTCATAATGGCTGACCACCGTTGGTCAATGGCCGTATCTGCGTCAATAACGATTCCAAGCTTTTCAAGATCGGGCGCTTTCAATTGCGGCCGTAAAGAGCGCAAGAGTTTATCAGCGCCATCGGCAACTTGCACATGAAAAGCGTCTATCGGAATTTGAGCGTACTTCCGTAGCTGATAGATGACATCATCTTCCGTTTTTCCTTCCACTAACAGTACGCAGTGATGGTTTGCCGGCATTAGCGTACCTCAATCTGCTCTTGGGTAGCGATGGCCAATTCTTCACCCTCGTATACAACCGGCACAATATCTTCGCCTTTGCGCTGTAACCGAATCAACAGACCGTCGTCACCTTCACTCTCGGTCGCTGCTTGCTGAAAAGCTTGGATGCAGTCCCAACTATGCGTGGTGGCAAAGACCTGCACGTTCAGCTGCTTAGCGATGGTGAAGATCATTTGCCAGAGCTTGTATTGCACGGAATGATGCAGGCCGTTTTCGATTTCGTCGATTAACAGCAGGCCGTCTTCAGCATTGACTAAGGCCAAAGAAATATTGAAAGCGCTTAACAAACCGTCGCCAAGACTGCGCAATGGGATTGGTTCCTTGGAATCGGTCAATCTGACAATTACCGCCCTCTCATCCGATTGTTTAAGATTAACTCTTTCAACACGACCAATCACAAGGGATAATGTATTTAGAATAATATCCTCGTGAGACGTCAGGGTAACATTATCCCACAGCTTGGCGCGTCTGTCATTAGTCAATCCTTTAGCCGACACATAGGTATAAGGAAAAAGTTTAATTTTGGAGTACCATGCTACCGATGGGTCTTGCTCCTCAAACAAACGCTTTAGAATAAAGGTTTGGACAGTCGCCTGATTGCGTTGGGCACGTAAACCGGGGATTGCGCCGGACGCAAGAACGTTTCGGTTAAACTCTGCGGTCGGCTCTTTTATGGGTGAATTATCAACCGGGTGTACGTGCTTAAAACCATCTTCGTCAACCACGCTGTAATGCCAATTAAGTCCGATTTTCAAGGCTAAAGATTCGTTATGGGCAGGGCCAATTTGGATGAGTGTGATGATATCCAAGATGTGATTCCGACCATGAAATAAGCTATCAATTGGCGAAGAGTACCTAGGATCATCCGGGCCATTTCTTGTATTTTCGTCACGCTCCTGAAGCAATTCACGAATGACAAGCGGAGAGCCGTTATCGGCATACAACCGCAACGCCTCCAACAGACACGACTTGCCCACGCTGTTCTTGCCGGTGATCAAATTCACCCGGCCCAGCCGCTCGATCTGCAAGTGGCGGAAGGCGCGGAAGTTCTTGATCTCCAGCGAGTCCAGATGGAGTTTTGTGCCGTTGTCTTGTGTGCTTGAGTCCGTTGACATTTCTAATCTCCCACCCGCTCGTAAAGCGGGCTTGCCTACCAATAGGCATAAAACGCATCGTCACAGGGCTTAAATTGCAGCTCCGGCGCATGTTCGGCTAAGTGTCGGGCAAAATTCGGCTGTCGACCATCTACATCGGTCAAGCCATATTCCGCGGCCAAATCCCACGAGCTGAAGACGCGCCCAGATTTTGTAGCGATATTCGGGTCAGCGGCCAGAGCGGCCACGGCCCGGCCGACGTAAAACGGCGTTTCTGAGGCGATAAAATGCGGCTCAATTTTTGCGCCGTCTTGCCAGTTGGCTTCGGTCACACCAAAGTGCTCCAGCATCGCTTCCGAACGCAAAAAGCCCGGCGTAACGGCCACGACGCTGACGTTGTGCGGCTTTAATTCACAAGCCATCGTAAAGGCCAGCCGAATCAAGGAAGTCTTTACCAAATCATAAAACAGATTGCCGCGGTATTGAAAATGATGGCCATCCGTGATTTCCACAATCAACCCTGATTTTTGGGCGATCAACAAAGGCGTGGCGTGATGCGCAGTGATCAAGTGCGAATGAACGGCGCGTTCCTGCATCAACAGGCCGTCTGCCAACGAATGCTCCCAAAACGGTTTGCCCCATTGCGTCAGGGCATCGCCGCCCCATACATCGTTAACCAGAATGTCCAGCCGGTTATGCTCCGCCTTGATTCGGTCAAACAGCGCCGTCACCTGCGCCGGTTCGGTATGGTCAACACATACCGGAATGCCAATGCCACCATAGGCCGACACCATTTCTGCCGTATCTTCAATCGTTTCCGGTCGGCTTTCCAATTGAAACGGCGAATCGTCCGTGCCAAGCGACTTTTTGGGTTTGTGGCATGAACTGCGTCCGGTGCAATAGACTGTTGCGCCGGCTTCGCCCAACATGCAGGCGATGCCCCGTCCGGCCCCGCGGGTTGCGCCGGCAACAACAGCAATTTGATTCAAAAGCGCTTTTGCTGTCATAGGCAATTCATCCCGGTTTTAGCTAAAATAACGGTTGAAGATAAAGCCCCTCTTGTTTTATGTCAAGTTAAATGACGTGGTTTTGTTATCCATTTTCCAACGAAAAACATTGATTTATAAATATTCGAAAACTTCTCTTTTATGGTTAGACGCCGGATAAAATCTAAATTATTTTTAAATCTTGTTGAATCTTGGCATTTTGCTTGACAACATTTAACCGATGTGGTATGTTTTTCTTTAGCTATTGATAGCAATTACTTTCACTCAACTCATGGAGATGATGTTTCATGGGCAAAATTTTGAATTTATTAAAGTTGGCAGGCTTCTCTTTTTTCATTGGGTTGCTTTGCTTTCAAGCTGTTCTTGCTCAGGAAGTCGGGGCTGCGGAAGCTGCGGCTTCATCAGCTTTTTTTGACATGGAAAAGCTTAATATACTCCTTATTCTCATCGCCTATTTTGGGGCGACTATGTATTTCATTCAAAAGGCAAAAGTAGACCCGAATCAGTTTATTCGACGTATACCGGGTTTGGACGCAATCTCCGAAGCTATTGGGCGCTGCACGGAAATGGGCAAGCCTGTGCTTTACGTCCCGGGCATTAATGACATGAATAACATTCAAACAATTGCCAGCATGGTTATTCTAGAGAATGTGGCCCGTGTAATTGGCGAGTATGAATCCGATTTGATTGTCCCGATCAGCCCGCCGTTCGTCGTTCCTGTTGCAGAAGAAATGGTCAAAAAAGGCTATCTTGACGCCGGTCGGCCCGATGCCTATCGTCCAGAAAATGTTCGGTTTATTTCCGACGAGCAATTTGCCTATGCTGCCGGTGTCAACGGTATTATTATGCGGGAAAAGCCAGCCGCAAACCTATTGCTGGGCTCATTTTACGCAGAATCATTAGTCATAGCAGAAACCGGCGTTCTGGTCGGAGCCATTCAAGTGGCAGGCACCGCCAATGAATCTCAATTGCCGTTTTTTGTCGCCGCCTGTGACTACACCCTAATTGGGGAAGAAATCTTTGCTGCCAGTGCGTATCTGTCTCGCGAGCCGGAGTTGGTCGGCAGCTTAAAAAGTTCGGATTGGACTAAGATCATCATTGCCGGGTTAATGCTGATCGGTTCCGTTCTGGAAACATTTGGTATCCATCGTCTTACAAGCCTTTTTGAACTTCATTAATCCGCTCGTTGACCTGCAATATATTTAGGAGAACTCGATGAAACGCGAAATTCCACTTCTTATAACCGCTATCTTCGGTTTTTTCATGATTTTCCAGCTCTTTATTCCCCTTAAAATTGTTCAAGATATTTCCGGTGAGCTCCAAAGTTGGGCGATTATCGTCATCGCTTTTTCGTATGTGCTTGGCGTGGCCAATATTATCCGGCTAAACGGCGATGTCATTTCGCGGAAATCGGCCGATTGGCAGTATAAAATTGTGATGATTGTTGCCTTATTTGCTATGCTGTTGAGCGGACTTATTTTTGGCAAAGAACCCGGGGAAAATTTTCCGCTATTTAACTTTATGTTTGAAAGCATGTTTGTGCCCATGCAAAGCACAATGTTTGCCTTGCTGGCATTTTTTATTGCCTCCGCGGCCTTCCGGGCTTTTCGGGCACGCACTGTCGAAGCGACGCTGTTGCTTATCACTGCAACCATTGTGATGATTGGCCGGGTTAGTATCGGCGAGGCTTTATCCAGCGCACTTGGCTTTATTGATTTATCGGAAATTACAGAATGGATCATGCAGTTTCCCAACAATGCCGGCAAGCGCGGCATTAAAATCGGCGCGGCGTTAGGCGCCATCTCAATCGGCCTGAAAGTTTTGCTGGGTATTGAGAAATCCTATCTTGGCGGCGAATAAGCCTAAACGTTTTCCAGACTTGAAGGAGACATATCATGTTGCAGTTCTTTAAACATCTAGACCGACGGATTATATTTGTTCTTATACTCATATCGTGTGCGCTGCCGTTGCTCTTTCCAATCGGTCTGCCGATCCACACAAGCAAACCGGTGGAAGCGGTTTATCAGTACATCGAGCGTTTACCGCCCGGTTCAAGAGTTCTGGTGACCGGTGATTATGACCCGGGCTCATTGCCGGAGCTTTATCCGATGAATATGGCCATTTTCAAGCATTTGTTCGAGCGGGGAATGAAAGTCTATGCCATTGAACTGTGGCCGCAGGGGCAACCTCTGGTTCAACGCGCGTGGCAGAATACCGGCGTTCTGATGGGCAAAACGTATGGACAGGATTTTGTCAACCTGGGCTATAAGTCCGGTCAGGAAGTTGTGATGGTGAAGATGGGTACCAGCATTGCAGAAACTTTCCCTACTGACTATACAAATACCCCTGTCGCGCAGATTCCGATGATGCAAGGGATTCAAAACTATAACGACATTGATTTTATTGTCAATATTTCTGCGGGTTATCCAGGAACCAAAGAGTGGGTGCAACAGGTTGTCTCCCGTTACAACAAAAAAATGGCCTCCGGCACAACTGCTGTTAGTGCTCCGGAATATTATGCCTATTACCAGTCCGGTCAGATTGTCGGACTTATTGGCGGACTTAAGGGGGCGGCGGAGTATGAGAAGTTAGTCGGTATCCCCTTTGACGACGGCACGGTCAAGATCGGCGCTTTGGCTCAAAAAGGTATGGATGCCCAATCGTTAGTTCATCTAATCATTGTAGTGTTTATAATTATCGGAAACACAGTTTATTTTTTTGAAAGAAAACAGGGTTTGAATCAAAACTTAAACGTGAAAAGCTATCAAGCATAGCTTTTGAAGGAGTTAAGCATGCATTTTGCAAGTCTCACAAGCTGGGAGGGTCTGGCCATCTGGGTAGGCGCTTTTTTCACCCTGTGCATCTTCAGCTTTTTATATAAGGATAATCCGTTTTATAAATTTGCCGAGCATGTGTTTGTCGGCGTTTCCGCCGGCTATGGTATTGTTTTGCAATGGTACAATGTCATTATTCCCAACGTATTAGAACGCATGCCGTGGAAGGAAAACGGCACTATTTTGGTTTTCATCCCGCTTATTTTGGGTATATTATTACTAACGCGTTTAATTCCCAATATTGGCTGGATCAGTCGTTGGCCGATTGCCATTATAATTGGCACATACGCCGGCTTACAGGTAATAGGTTATGCGCAAGGTGACTTGATCGAACAGGTTCGGGCCAATTTTTTGCCGCTTTGGACAGACAACATAATGACAACAATTGGCAATTGGGTATTGGTTTTTGGAACAATTACCACATTAGTTTTTTTCTTTTTTTCCAAAGAACATAAAGGTGTAATTGGCCATACTGCACGGACTGGAATCTGGGTTTTGATGATATCTTTCGGCGCATCTTTCGGGTACACCGTTATGGCGCGTGTTTCGCTGCTAATAGGACGACTACAGTTTTTATTAGGCGATTGGCTGGGCATCATTAATTGAATCAGGCATGCCTTCCCAACTGCCAGCAATAACAAATATGTCGAGCATAAAGGGGATGTGTATACAGCATCCCCTTTTTTAATACGCACTTTTCACAAAAAAAAGTCTTGCCAAACACCTTGTTCACTTATATTTTGGCTGACTATGTTATAAAATTGTAAATTTTAATACGCTTTTGAATCTCAATAAGGAGCTTGTTGCAATATGAGTATGAAAAGGATGCGCGAATATAGCAAAGCATTTATTTGGGCTATGGTTATTATATTCGTAGCGAGTACATTTATAATATGGGGAATGCAGTTTTCACCATCATCTTTTGATAACGGGGACGGTGGCCCGGCAGGCGCCGTTGTAGCGGTCGTGAATGGTGAAAAAGTGGATTACACCCGCTTTTATCAAGTCTATCAACGATTAGTTGATCAGAGACATGAGCAAAGTCCGGATCGTGAACTGACCTCAACGGAATTGAAACAGATTCGTGAGCAGGCGTTCAAGGAGTTAACCGATCAGGTCCTATATGACCAGGAGGTTAAAAAGCATAATATCTCGGTAACGGACGAGGAAATTGCCTCAGAGTTGAAAAATAATCCGCCGGAGTTTCTTAAAACCAGCTTTATCGATTCCACCGGGAATTTTAACTATAGTGCTTATATGTCGGCTTTGCAAAAAGCTGATCCAAAAATTATGGCGCAAATTGAGGAATCCTTGCGCGATTATTTGCCGCGAAAAAAATTGCAAGATAAGATAAACACATCTGTGCGGGTATCCGATTTAGAAGCGTGGGAAGACTATGTGGCCGAGGAGGAGAAGGTCAAGATCAAATATTTGACTGTTGATATGAATCATATTCCTGCCGAAAAGATCACAATTACGGACGATGAAGTTAAAAGTAATTATGAAGCCCATAAAGAAGAGTATAAGCAAACAGAACAGCGTCTGGCTGATTACGTACTGTTTGAGTTAAAAGCTGCACCGGAAGATAAACAGGCGGTGGAAACGAAAAAAGCGGAAATTAAAAACCGGTTGGCAGCCGGTGCGAGCTTTGCCGAATTGGCCAAGCAATATTCGCAAGATCCCGGTTCGGGCGCAAACGGTGGCGACCTTGGCTTTTTCGGCAAAGGCGCGATGGTGCCGCAATTTGAGACTGCAGCTTTTGCCCTTGCTGACGGCCAAGTGGGCGATTGGGTGCAGAGTCGTTTTGGCTGGCATCTTATTATGCGTCATGAAACAAAAATAGGCGAGGCGGCGGCTACAAATGTAGCAACCCCTCCCGGTGCGCCGAAGCCGGATGATTCTATTCAAATTCATGCCAGCCATATTTTGCTTAAAGAAGAGCCGAGTGAGGCAACAATTGTCAAAATCGAGACTTCCGCCCGTGAATTCGCTAAAAAGATTAAAAGCGACGCACAGAATTTTGAAAAATTGGCCCAGGAAACCGGTTTGCTTGTGACTGCGGGCCGCCCAATTGCCCAAGCTGGAGGTAATATTCCTGGCTTAGGCAAAATGGATGAGGCCGTTGATTTTATCTTTTCGGGAAAGGTAGACGATATTAGCACAGTTTTTGAGGCGCCAAATAACCGTGGTTTTACGGTCTTTAAGATTAAGCAAATTACGCCTGAAGGTTATAGACCTTTAGATCAGGTTTCGGCAAGCATTCATGCCAAATTATTGAGTGATAAGCGTTTAGAATACTCTGGAGTTATTGCCGATAGTCTATACAAGGTGGCTCAGGCTGGCGCAACACTCGAAAGCATCGCCCAGTCCGATACATCTTACAAGGTAGAGGAGAGCGAAGTATTTAATCGCCGGTCCTATGTTCGAAATATTGGGCGCGATAACGAGGTTACCGCCGGGGCTTTTTATATGGCTTTGAATGTCATCAGCAAGCCTTTAAAATCGCAAAAAGGCTATTATCTGATACAAGTTCTGGAGCATCGGGAAGCGCCTAAAGATGGCTTTACTGCGCAAAAAAGTACTATAAAAACACGTTTGTTAAGTCAGAAGCAAAATAGTGTGTTAAATGACTGGTATACCGATATTCGGGAAAAGGCCAAGATCGAAAACCATCTTGATGCCGTTCTTAATAACTAAGTACGAAGCTGTTTTAAATGACACCTGCACATCGAATTTTGCTGCAGAATTCGATCCAACAATTTTATGACAAGCAGGGTCATAAGGAAAACGTTAGCGTCAATAATGAATTTCCTACAAGTTTCGACGAGACGTGTGGAGGAGTAAAAAATGTCGGATTTGTACAAAATCGTTGTTGAGGGGACAAAAGTTCGGATATATTTGAATCAACAGCTCACAGATGCGGATGCCATGAGGCTCTTAGACGATTATAAATGGAAAATTCCGCGCGGAATGGGCAATTGGTGTCTGATTATTGATCAAAAGGATCAAAAAGCAATCACGCCCAGTTTTCGTTTTATTTTGCGTGAGCTCTTTCAAATTAGCAAAGAGATGAATGTTGATTATATCATTCATATCATTGATAGCGCCACGACTAGCGTTCAGGTAAAGCGGATTGCCAAGTCCCTGGATTTGGGCGAGAAAATGTTCGGAGCTTTATCTGAGGAAGATGCTGTTGAGATTGTCAAATCGAGGGCTAGCTTAAAAAGTCAGGCTGTACTATCAGCCGGCACAGCTGATTCTGGTACGTCCGGCAAGCGTGGCGAGAGTAGCTTTCAGATTACGACTACCCAATATGGGATTCATATTGCTTTTGGGGAGGAATTAACGCTGGATGATGCCTATGTATTTGTGCGTGATTTTAAAGCGGCAATTCCACGTGGCTTAAATTGGTATGTTTTAGCTGATATGCGACGCTTGAAACTGGTTTCACAAGATGTTTCTCAAATCTTAAATGAAGCCACAGATTATGCGGAAGATCATGGTCGCCAATTTTCAGTGCAAATTGTCGAAAGCCCGACTACAAAACTGCAGCTACGTCGCGTTGCGCGTGAAAAAGGCCAGGAAGATCATTTTTATTTGGTTACAAGTCCGGATGAGGCCGAAAAGATTATTAATCAGCAGAAACTACGATTTGGGATGGTCTGAGGTTAGCCTTTGATTGGATAAATAAAATTGGTGGGGATCTGATGAAAGGACCCCCTCTTTTTTTAGTTTGATGTTTACTAAAATATAAAAGCCCGTTTCTCTTTTCTTTTTTGAGAAACGGGCTTTGCTGGTTATAATAATACTGTTGGCGTACTGCGTTGACCATGCCGCCTGCATTGCCCTGAACGTCAATACAGGATTTTCTGGGTAATTGCTCAGGTTAATGTTGAGCTTTCACCTCATCTGTAGAAAGCAAAAAACATGCCAATCACTATATAACCATCATAGCTCTATATTTATAAACAGGTTACAATTTTCATTAGAAAACTGCATTTATTGCAAGTGTGACCTATATGTCGCACTAATTTGCGCGGGTAATTGCCTTAAAAACGATGTAACATCTTTTAAAAATACGGCTTGCGCATGTGTGACAAGAATTTCTCGTAGAGAACCTCATGTCGCATAAGCTTGTCCTTTCCGCCACACATCCGGATCAAGCTCATACCGCTTAATTAAGCGGTGAATATTGCGGCGCGTCATTCCAGAGTCTTCCGATACTCTAGCGACATTCCCCCGGTGCTTCTGCAACGAGATAATTAAATATTGTTTTTCCAGATCAATAATTGTGCGTTGTTTCGCTTCAATCAGGCTTAAGTTTTTGAGCGTAAGCGCGCTATTTGTCAATTCAGGCAAATGTAGTTTTGGCGGCAGATCGTCAAGTTGAATGTAGTCCTGCTGTGCTAGGACAATTGCCCGCTCGATGATGTTGCGCATTTCACGAATATTGCCAGGCCAAGGGTAATGTTCAAAGCATTGCAGCACTTCGGGACGGAACCCTTTCAGATTTGATTTTGACTTAAGCGTGAGCGAATGTAAAAAATGATCGGCCAGCAAACGGATATCATCCTTACGCTCGCGTAATGGTGGCAAATGGATATGAATGACGTTCAGCCGATAAAAATAATCCTCCCGGATTTGACCCTCTTTCAATGCTTTGTCAGGATCACGATTAGTAGCTGCAATGAATCTTACGTCAAATGGAATAATTTCACTGCCCCCAATGCGGCGGAGTTCTCTTTCTTCTAAGGCGCGCAGTATTTTTACCTGCATTGGCAGCGGTAGTTCGAAAGCTTCATCCATAAAAAAAGTGCCCCGATTTGCTTCTTCTAATAAGCCAATTTTACGCTTGTGCGCACCGGTAAAGCTGCCTTTTTCGTGACCAAAGACCTCTGATTCAAATAACTCTCCCGGAAAAGCGCTGCAATTTATGGGGATAAAAGGGCCTGCCTGACGCATGCTGTGGGCATAGATGCAGTGGGCAATGAGTTCTTTACCTGTCCCGCTCTCTCCCGTAATCAGAACATTGGCGTCTGAATGGTTTAGCTGTTTCATCGTCTTAAAAATTTTCTGCATTTCTAAATTGTTGCTGACAATCTTGTCGTAACTAAACTTTGTATTAAGCTGCGCCCGTAATTCGTCGCGCTCGAGCTTGATTTTTCTATATTCCAGCGCCTTCATCATAACCGCTCCCAAGTGCTCGTAATCAATCGGCTTGGTAATAAAATCATACGCGCCGGCTTTCATCGCCATAACAGCTGCGGTAATCGTAGCATGAGCGGTTACCATAATGACGGGCACTTGCGGACAATTCTTTTGAACCGCCTCTAAAATATTCATGCCATCTATATCGGGCATAGACAAGTCGGTTATAACAAGATCATATTGCTCATTTTGAATTGTTTTTAAAGCGGCCTTGCTGTCGAGAAACGGCGTAGCCTCATAGCATCCCATTTCTTCAAGATGTATTGTACTGATTTTTAGGATCGCCGGATTATCTTCGATAAGTATGACTCGGCTTTTATGTGCCATGGATAAGCTCCTTTTTTGTTACCGCTTAAGATTCAGCCTGAAAAATTCACGACTCGCCACAAAAACACAAAAACACTAAGCTTCACGAAGTTTGATGAAAGTTTAAATTTTTAACGCTTCTGCGATCTCAAATAATTTTAATTAAAATCCTGCGCTCTCAACTAAACGGCAAAACGCCTTTGATATGGGAAATAAGAGGAACTGCATTTCAAATCGTCATAATGCGTTTCATTCAAACATTTTAGTGATTCTTTGAGCCTTGGTGGCTGATGAATAATTCACGTTCGGGGGTTGGGTGCAAACCATTTTCAGTTTTGGTATTATTTGATAAAAACATAAGGTCGGATTTTGTCCAATGTTTTTGGGCCAATGCCGCTGACATTATCCAGATCGTCGATGGATTGAAATGGGCCGTGCGTCTCGCGATAGGCAACAATGTCCACTGCCATTTTATCGCCCACACCGGGAATCTTATTAAGATCGGCCAGGGTGGCTGTGTTTAAATCAACCGGTTTGATCTCGGTCACTGTCGGCGGCGCTTTCTTTTTTGTGGCCGGTAAAGCAGGTTCGTCTGCCAGAGGCTCTGCTTTTGGCGCATCACCCCAGTTCAACGCAATAGACAGGTGATGTGTTGCGCCCAAGGTTGGATGCGTTTGGAAGGCATAATCCAGCCGCAGTTTGCGTAGCGCGCCCGGGCCGCTGACACCAAATCCGGCGGCAAACTGTTCCGGCGTATTGTGCCCGCCCAGACGAAGCGCCAACAACGGCGCCGGTTTGTATTCCAGGCCGCAGGCAACTTGCAGCGGCAGCTCAATATCCTTCCGCAAATCGGCTGTTAGCCAAACATCCGACCGCAAGCGATACGCCGCGCCAACTGTCAGCAGTTGTGGCAAGGCTTCGGTTCTTAAACCAATTGTTGGCGCATTGAGATTAACTGCGGCCAATCCCAGCCACAAACGCGGATGCGGCTGGCCCTGGATACCGACATCGATCCCCACCGCGCTATCATCGCCGTATCCTTCCGCCGAAACTCGCATCGCCCGCAGCACTGCGCCGATGTTCATTTTTCCAATAAATCGACGGGCGTAGCCCAGCGAGTACATGCGTTCACTATATAGCCCGTCGCCGTGGCCTATATAGCCGCCGCCCACAGCGCCAAAGCGCATTTTTGTCGAAGCATAAACCACTGTATAGTTTAATTCGCTCAGTCCAAACGGTTGAAAATAGGATGATCCGGCGTCTGGTCCGGTTAAATTGGCCAACCCTGCCGGATTCCAAAACAGGCTTTGGCCATCGCCAACCAGAGCCGTGTAGGCGCTGCCCATGCCAATAGCTCGCGCTCCGGTCGGTATTGGGTCAAAAGCGCACCAGCCAAAAGTGGCGGTTAGTAAAAATCCGGCGATTACGCCCGCCCGTAGATTAAAGATTATCCGACTTTTTTGTTCGTTTAAAAAGCGCATGGAGTTCGCTCCGAATTTTTGTAAATAATGACTTTAAATCTTCATCAAAATCACCCTGGCCGAGTTGAATTTTTTGGCGGTGCTCGGCCACAAGCTCCGCCGGACACAGTTTGATAAACCAATCCGCGATCAAAACGGTGATAACCACGTCATCCATCATGCCGATAACCGGGATAAAATCCGGAATCAAATCAAGCGGAAAGGCCGCGTAAGCCAAGCCCAAAAGCAATACCAGCTTATGCCGTCGGGCAACGCGATCATCTTTATACAATCCCCAAACCAACTTAAGCCGCTCGTACAATTGGCGCGGACCTAACGACTTGAGGTATGAAATGCTAATGCCTTGGTTTGACATTTTTGGGCCATAAAGTCAAGGGTTTTCTGTGCGCAGGCGCAATTGGCCGCAAGCCGCCAAGATATCCCGCCCGCGATTTTTGCGCAAGGTAATGGCAAATGGGTGATGCGTCGTCATGTATTCGTAAAAACGCTCTACTTTTTCAGGATCCGGCGGTTGATATTCGGCGTTTGAATCAGCATTGTAAGGAATCAGGTTGACTTTGCAGGGAAAAACAGAAGTCAGCTTGACTAAACGCCGGGCATCTTCCAAAGAATCGGTGGTATCCTTAAGCAAAACATATTCAAAGGTCACCCGGTTGTTGGTTTCGCGGTGGAAATGACGAGCGGCTTCGATCAATTCCTCAATCTTATATTTTTTATTGATCGGCATAATTTGATCGCGCAAACCGTTATGTGACGCATTGAGCGAGATGGCCAGGCGCACATTCAAGTTTTCGTTGGCAAAATCGTAGATCCGGGGAATCAGGCCGGATGTGGACACGGTAATTTTGCGCCCGCCGATTTGCAAACCGGTTTCATCAATCATCAACCGAACGGCCTTGACGACATTGGTATAGTTGTGAAACGGTTCACCCATGCCCATCATTACGACATTGCTGATTCGCTGATCAATACCGACATCACGGCTGACGGTAATAATTTGGTCAACAATTTCCCCGGCAGTCATGTTCCGAATCAGGCCCATTTTGCCGGTTGCGCAAAAAGTGCAGCCAATTGCGCACCCAACTTGGGAAGAAATGCACAGCGTATTGCGGTTTTCTTCGGGAATAAAGACGCTTTCGACGCGCTGGCCGTCGGCTAATTGGAACAGATATTTGCGTGTTCCATCGACAGATTGTTGAATTTTGGCAGGCAGCAGATTGCTAATTTGCGCTTGTTCGTTGAGTTTTTGCCGCAAGGTTTTGGAAAGGTTGGTCATTTCCTCAAAAGAGGTCGCCCGTTTCAAATATAACCAGGTCATGACCTGCACGGCGCGATAGGACGGCTCACCCATGGACGCAAAAACTGCGACTAACTCGTCTTTGTTGAGGCCCTTCAGGTCAATTTTGCTTTCATTCGGTTGATGGTGCATTACGGTGTTAGGTTCGTTCATCCGGTGAAATTCCAAAACGCTGTAAGTGTTGTAGCGCAGAACGTTTTTTTGAGAATCGTGTTCAAAATGACACTTTGAATTGTTGGGCTATGAAATTTATGAAGTTTAGACCGACATCTGTTAATTTAAGCTTTTTGACTCGCATGCCTACAAAAAATATTGCATTTCCAACTTTCCTTAACTTAAATGGCAGCAACTTAAATAGCGGATGCTAATCCAGCAGCGGCGTTTGACGGTAATTTTCCGGCACAAACAGACTGCCATCGGTTGTGCCGTGCGGAATCAGAATATGGCTCTTCGGCGAAAATTTAATTCTTGCAAAGTCAGCCATGTTCGTATAAAATCAATGCAGATAGATTCTACAATTCTTCATTTTATATAGCCGGAATTTTAACAAAGGCATCCTGATGTCCGATCAATTTATCGGCATTAATCCAGCCCAGCTTATCGGCACGATTCAGCAAGAAAAATGTGTGTTGTTTCTAGGCCCGGAAATTTGTCGTTCGACCGATGGCACTCCGCTGTATCGCTTGATAGCCGAGCAATTAGTTCCGTACGCTAAAACTCACTATGAACGGGATGATCTGTTTTTCTTTGACAAGCCGATTCAGCGCTCGGAGGCCTGGCAGGACGTCATCGCACCGCTTTATCAAAATTCCGCAGTTCAAGAAGAAATATACCGCTGTCTGGCTGACATCCCCTTTCATTTAATCATTTCCCTGTCGCCCGATTTTCGGCTGAAAAACACCTTCGATCAACAAAAACTGCCGGCGTCGTTTGCTTATTTTAACAAAGATCGAACGGATCAGAATGTGCCGCGTCCCGCCAAAGATATGCCGGTAATCTACAACCTGTTCGGCAGCTGCGAAGACGAGGATTCCCTGATTCTGACCCATGACGATTTGTTTGACTTTTTGAGCGCCATCATGGGACAAAACCTGTTGCCCAATACAATCCGCACGGCCTTACTGCCGGAGAATGTCCGCAACCTTATCTTTCTGGGCTTTCAATTGGACAAATGGTATATCCAGCTCTTGCTGCGTCTGTTGCGATTAAGTCAGCACCGCGCCCGCTTTCGGACGTATGCCGCCGATGCCGTCGCTAATGCCGAAGACCGGGCGTTTTGCGTCGATAATTTTGACATTATTTTTACGACGGAAGACAGCTTGAACCTGATCCGAACCTTACATGAGAAGTGCAAGGAAAGCCGGATTATCCGCACAGCCGCGCCGAAAATCTCCTACACGCCCGAAAAACGCGAGTATGTGCTGGAAAAAATGAAAAAACAAGACGAGGCGTTACAACTGCTGAATGAGAAAATCGGCCGTCTGACGCAAGCCAAAATCATTGAGAATGATGTTTCAGCTAAGTTTAAACTGGAAAAAGAGTTGGAAGCCTTAACCAATGAGCGGCGAAGTTGTGAAGCGGAATATCAGAATACATTAAAACAGCTTGATGCTAAGTAAAAAAAGCTTTATCTGCGTCATCCGTGTTTTATTTTTTGAATGGATTGGTGACATCGCAATGAAATATCGGTATCCGGGCGCAAACCCATTTACAAAAGATGATCGGGGCCTCTTTTTTGGCCGTGATCAGGACAGCGATCAGATGGTGGAAATTATCCGGCTTGAGTCGCTGGTGGTCTTATACGCCAAATCCGGCGTGGGTAAAAGCTCGTTGATTCAAGCCGGCATTGTGCCGCGCCTGGAAAGCGACCCGAATTGCCAGTCGTTTGTTTTCCGCTTTGGGGCCAACCATCCCGACCGGCCCAAGCCGCCGCCGTTGTCGGCATTAATGCAAGCCGTTACGCCGGTTTACCCGAAAGCTTCCTATTTGGATAAACTCTTGCCCGGTGAAAACACCCTCTGGCACCGCTTTAAAAACATGGAAGCCGAACTGCCGGCCGATCCGCGTTTTGTGTTGATCTTCGATCAGTTTGAAGAGCTTTTTACCTATCCGGAGACGGCAATTACGGATTTTAAACGCGAACTGGCCAATCTGGCCCAAAGCAAAATCCCGTCTGCCCTCCGCGAGGCGCTGAAAGACAAGACCCGCAAAGCCGCCCTGACGCCCGAAGAATTGGACCGACTGTATCACCCGTTGACCATCCACATTGTCCTATCTATCCGCGGCGATCGTTTGAGCGAGTTGAACCGCTTAAAGGATTGCTTCCCTCATATCCTGCGCGCCATCCATGAGTTGCGCCCGCTCGCGCCGCAACAGGCCCGGGAGGCGATTCTTCGACCGGCCCAATCCGACGGCGCGTACAAGTCGCCTGTTTTTGTTTATGACGAGGCTTTGATTCAGGAAATTCTTGCCTATTTGACCCGCAATTATGAACAACCGATTGCCACGTTTCAGTTGCAGTATATTTGCCAGTATGTTGAAAAACGGGTTATTGCACAGTCCATTACCCTTGTAAAATCGGAAAATTTAGGGCGAAATTTGGCGGATATGGTTGATGATTTTTTTAACGAATCGTTGAAACAATTGGAAGCCTCAAAGCAAAAGGAACAAGCGCGTCTGGTCGCGGAAAAATTGATTCACGGTAGTATTCGGATGACCGTGTTAGAACAGCTATTGATTGATGAGTGCAAAATAGAGGTAGGGCTGCTGAATCGGCTGGTCGATATCCGACTGTTACGCTCGGAAAGAACTTCGGACGGAAAAGTTTATTACGAGTTGAGCCATGATACGTTGGTTGAGCCGGTTTTGAAGACAAAAGCGGAGCGTCAGCGACTTGAAGAACTGCGACTTATCCGACAGCAAGCGGAGTCGGAACGAAATCGACGCCTTGAGCAGCGCCGGATTACAATCATGATGACCACTTTAGCTTTTTTGGCAATCGGTTTTGCCGCTTTCGCGTTAATCCAAAAAGGAAAAGCGGATCAAGCCCAGACCAAAATGGAGACCGCTATTTTTGAAAAAGCAGTGGAGCAAGCCAAGCGTTTAAAGTTTGAAAAGCTTGATCTATCGAACAATTCGCTAAGACATTTGCCGGAACAACTTACAAAAATGCAAAGTCTAAAAACATTGTGTGTTTGGCAAAACCCCGATCTTGATTTAAACGAGATCATCGCTAAAGCAATCAAATTGAAGAATCTGCAAACACTTTATCTTGATATAACCTCTGTGGATTCTGACCTTACCAATCAATTCAACCGGCTTAACGCAATCGAAATGTTTGGGCTCAACTTTTATAATGCAAAAAATATTCAGCAGTTTTTTAGTCAAGAAATTATGGGGTCAAACAAGATTATTGCTTTGGATTTGCGCGAATGTGATCTATCGGAATTCCCTACGGAAATCGGTCGATTTAGCAACAGCATTCAAGAATTAACCTTGAGCGGCAACAAATTATCGGAGTTACCATCGGAAATCTATCGGTTGCATGGTTTGAGGACGCTAAATTTGCAAAAAAATGAAATCACTGTCATATCCGATGAAATCTCAAATCTTACCGATTTGCGAACACTGGACTTGAGCCAAAATCAGCTAAAACATCTTCCGACCGAGATAGGCCGGTTAACAAATTTGACCGAACTGCGTATATGGGGTAACCAAATTGAAACTTTGCCGAAAGAGTTTGAACGCTTGAAGAAGCTGAAAAAGCTTTATTTGAGTAAATCACTATACGAATTTGTCAGAAGTAATTTAGCAATATCAGACGAAACCGAAATAGAGGTCATAGAAATCATGACGCTTGGAAATCAACAGCCGTAACCAACCTTAGCCGCGCCCTAATCCAACAGCGGCGTTTGACGGTAATTTTCCGGCACAAACAAGCTGCCTTCGGTTATGCCGTGCGGAATCAGCCGATTCAGGCGGCGGTCCAATTCCGCGCCGGAGATGCCGCCGCCAAGCGCTTCGCGAAATACGGCGGTGATTTGGCTGATTTGCGCGGCGGTTTCGTGCACAAATTCTAAGCGATAGTGGCGGATGCCGGCTTGGAGCCAACCGTTGAGATGACGGCTGGCTGTTTGGGCTTCGGCGCCAAAAACGGTGTTGCGACAGCCCACATCAGCCATGACCGGATGGGCCCGCCCTTTTTCATCCCGCAACGCAATCTGATGTTTTTCGCACGGATGACCGCAATCTTTAAAACTGGTCCCGGTCGACAGAAATCGGCAAAAGACGCAGTGCTCAGTATGAAAAATCGGCAGATGATGATACGCAGTCACTTCGATCCGTTCCGGGCCCAAACTGTGCGCCAGTTCTGTGATCTGCGCGGCATTGAGATCGGGCGTGGGTGTCAGGCGGGTCAGACCCAGATCAAAAAAAGTGCGGGCGGTTATGGCATTGGCGGCGTTCAGGCTAAAGTCGCCGATCAACAGGGCGTGAGCTTCACCTTGCAGGCTGTGGAGCAGGCCGCCGGAACGCACCACGATTTCGCAGTTCAGTTTGCGCAAAAAGTGTATAACACGCTCTTCATTCGGCTTTAAAATCCGCGGCCCGGCCACCCTCGCCGTCAAGCCGCTCGCCTGGATTTGCTGCACAGCCGGCTGCAAACCATATAAGTCGAGATAATCCAGAGTGATGCTGGCCGGTCGCAATTCCAGCGCGGCTTGCAATTGCGCCGGTGTCCGCACCAGCAGATGGATTTGCGGTTGAAGCAATCCCTTTTCTAAGGGGAAGTTTTCGGAATCGCTGAACGCGGCCAACATTTCCAGAGGATCGTTCAGCGTCATGGCGTGCAGTTGGCCCTGTTTTTCGGCCAATTGTTCCACCGCCTGCCGCCGCAGTCGATTCAGCAGCGAGGCCGGCGCGAAAGGCAGCCCGGCCATTTCCAGCGCGATCTCGGCCAATTCGTAGGGTGTGTTGCCCAATCGCCCTAATTGCTCCTGCAAAAAGTCCCGCGTCAAACCCTGGTTTTGCGCCCGCGGCAAAGGCTCCGGTGACTCGACGCATACGTGAATATCGGGCCGGGCGGTCAATTGCCAATGAAGGCGCAGCTTCTCGCCTTCGCGGGCAATGATCCGGACGATCAAAGACTGTTTGTGTAGCGGCGTTTCGGCTTGGGTGAAAGGTCGGGCGGCTTTGGCGATCTCCGGATCGTACGTCTGCCACAGCCAATCGCCGGGGTGAATCCGGCTGAAGTTAATTTCACCATTGCCAAAGCGCAACAATCGCTGGCCATCACCCCAGTCTTCCACCTGATAGATGTGGCCGCCCTCTTCTTTTTCCTGCGGGCTGCGCCGGTCGGCGGCATCAAAAACTACGCCGTCACCGGGTTTTAGCGACTCAAACCCGATGGGCTTCGACGCGGTGATATTTTGCAGTGGAGCGCCAGTATTCAAACCCTTAGGGCCTTGCTCGAACTCAACCACTACGCTATCCGCCAAAACATGGCAAACCTGACCAACCCGCAGTCCGCGATGGCGTGGCGATCGGCCTCTCACCACCCGCTGATGATCCGTGCCGCTGATGAAGTAGTCGCCCAAGCCACGCGAATAGACCTGCTCCAGTTGCCGTTCGACGGCGGCAGGCGGTGTCGTCTGCAGTCCGTTCCAGGCGTTGTCGATGGCCTGACGATAGGCGCGGGTGGTCAACGCCACATAGTTTTCATCCTTATAGCGGCCTTCGATTTTCAGGGAGACGATGCCGATGTCCATCATTTCCGGCACGTGGCGCAAGGCGTACAGATCGCCGGGCGACAGCAGGTAGCGAGCATCACCCAACGGCTTCAGCCGGTCGTCCACCAGCAGTTCGTATGGCAGCCGGCAGGCCTGGGCGCACTGGCCACGATTGGCGCTGCGTCCGCCCCAGGCTTCCGAGGAAAAACATTGGCCGGAGTAAGACACACACAACGCCCCGTGCACAAAAATCTCCAGTTCGCAGTCGGTCTGCTCGCGAATGGCGCGGATGTCCTTGAGCGACAATTCCCGCGCTAAAATGACCCGGTTGACGCCGAAGGTACGAGCCAGTTCCACACCCTCGGCGCTGGTAATGCTCATTTGGGTGCTGCCGTGCAGGGCCAGATCCGGGGCGATCCGCCGGGCCAGCCGGGTAATGCCGACATCCTGCACGATCAGCGCATCAACGCCGGCGGCGGCGATCCGGCCAATCGTTTTGGCGGCTTCGGCCAATTCGTGTTCAAACACCAGCGTGTTAAAGGTCAGATAGCCCTTGACTCCGCGCCGATGCAGGGTTTGCATGACGTCCGGCAATTCGGTAATAGTAAAGCCCACCTTGGCCCGCGCGGTAAAGTGCTTGAGGCCAAAATAAACAGCATCGGCGCCGGCCTCAATCGCAGCGCACAGTTGCGGCCAGTAACCGGCCGGAGCCATCAGTTCGGGTTTGACGAGATTGGGCATGGGTTTTTGCTTTGTTGGGGTTCATGAGCCACGCAGGCGCTAAAGCACAAAGAATCACTCAAGGTGTCTGGGGTGATACACTAACAACGCAATTCGTTCCGATGTTATCTAAGGGCGGGTTTGCCGTTGATCTCACTAAAAGCGTTCAATTCCACCGTGATTTCCGGGTTTAATTTTAATTCCACGCTGCTTTATCGGCTTCGCCTAAGGCTTTGGCATTCTTTGCGTCATCCAAAAAAAGATGTTGCAATTTCAAAGCCGTTTTTTATATTCAGATTAATCCGTTTTAACAGAGGTGGATCGTCCGTATGGACGATCGTAAGGATGTCTCGCAAGAGGCATCCTTATTTTTTTGGAGACCCCTTGCCCAACGGGTCATTTTCGGTTGTTTTTGCCGCACTTTTACGGTTTGACCTAAAGTGTAAATATCCTCGTGCACAATGCAAATGGTTGAGAGTAGTTTTATAATGGGATAACGGATCGGCTATGGCACATTAAACTGTGCGCCAACCTTTCTTTTACGCGCTGAATCGGGATCAAACTTGCTGTTGTCATGCCAACTTGCAGACGTTCAAATCATAACAAAGGATTGTTGATGAATCATTTTCCGGAGTTTATTTTAGCGTCATCTTCGCCCCGCCGGGCGGACTTGTTACGTCAAACCGGCTTCAAATTTCGCGTCGCCATCCGCGAAGTAGACGAGCGCAGCGCTGTACCCGCCGAACCGGAAGCGCATGTTCGCGAAGTCTCGCAGCGCAAGGCAAAAGCGATTATGACTGATTTCCCGAACCGTCTGATCGTGGCCGCCGATACAATTGTAGCGATTGACACCGCTATTCTGGGCAAACCGGACAGTGTGGCCGCCGCACGGCAAATGCTGCAGCAACTTTCCGGACGACAACATACGGTTTATACAGGCGTAACTTTGGCCAATGCCGGACAAATGCACACCGAGACCGAACAAACCGAAGTCTGCTTTCGCACATTATCCCCGATGGATATTGATTGGTACATCGAAACCGGCGAACCTTTTGACAAAGCGGGCGCGTATGGTATCCAGGGATTTGGGGCGCTGTTGGTAGAGCGAATTTCCGGCTGCTACTTTAATGTTGTTGGGTTGCCATTGACTCGTTTTCAGCGCATGATGTGCGAGGCTGCAAGTATTTAGGCAATAGCTGTTAGACATTTAAGCTGTAGGAACGTGTGCCAAAGTCGGAAAAACAACCTTACGAAGGCTTGGGTGCACGATTCCGATCCAGCAAAATAAAGCCTTCGCAAGGTTAGGCCGGGACTTTATCACACCCTCCTGTAGTCAAACAAAAAGCCAGATACGATGATCACGAAGTCCATCGTATCCGGCTTTTTTTATTAGAGGCTGAAGATAACAACACCCTAAAGCCTAACCGTCACAGTCGAATCACCTAAGCTTTTGGTCCAGCTTCCAAGATTTCCGCGCTGCTGCCGGTTTCATATTTCTTAAAGTTATTGTTAAACAAACCGGCTAATTTCTTCGCCTTCTCGTCGTATGAGGCTTTGTCAGCCCAATTACTGCGCGGGATCAGAATTTCATCCGGCACATTCGGGCATTTGGTCGGCACTTCAAAGCCAAATAATGGGTCCTTCATCATTTCAACTTTATCCAACTGGCCGTTATGAATGGCATCAATTATGGCGCGGGTATACGCCAGCTTCATGCGCTTGCCGACACCATAAGGGCCGCCTGTCAAACCGGTGCTGATCAACCATGCCTTTGAGCCTTGCTCACGCATTTTTTGGGCCAGCAATTCGGCGTATTTACCCGGATGCCAGACCATAAAAGCAGCGCCAAAACATGCCGAGAATGTTGCTTGCGGCTCAGTAACGCCCATTTCCGTACCTGCAACTTTAGCCGTATAACCGCTGATAAAATGGTACATCGCCTGCGCCGGACTTAGCTTGGAAACCGGCGGCAGCACACCAAAGGCATCATAAGTTAAAAAAATAATGTTCTTGGGATGCCCGCCAATACAGGGGATTTTTGCATTTGGGATATACTCGATCGGATAAGAGCAGCGGGTATTTTCGGTGATCGAAGTATCATCATAGTCAACGATACGCGTATGATCGTCATAGACTACATTTTCCAGGACAGAGCCAAAGCGAATGGCATTAAAAATTTCCGGCTCGGTTTCGGCCTTTAGTCCAATACACTTGGCATAACAGCCGCCTTCAATATTAAAAACGCCGGTATCGGTCCAGCAGTGCTCATCGTCGCCGATGAGCTTGCGGCGCGGATCGGCGGAAAGCGTGGTCTTGCCGGTGCCGGATAAGCCAAAAAACAAAGAAACGTCGCCCTTATCGCCTTCATTGGCCGAGCAATGCATGGACATCACACCTTGTTTGGGCATGATATAGTTCATAATCGTAAAAACGCCTTTTTTCATTTCGCCGGCGTACTCTGTGCCCAGGATGACAAACTCGCCTCGCTCAAAACTCAGATCAATGCTGGTCTTAGATGTCATTTTGGTGGTATAACGGTTAGCCGGAAAAGCGCCGCCGTTGAAGATGACATAGTCCGGATCACCAAAATTTTCTAATTCTTCGCGATTTGGCCGAACCAGCATATTCCACATAAACAAGGCATGATAAGCCCGCGCGCAGATAATGCGCACTTTGATGCGATAGCGCGGGTCCCAACCGGCAAAACCATCCACTACGAACAGTTGCTCGCGCGTGTTAAGATAGTCAAGGGCGCGCTCCCGATTAATCATAAACACATGCTCATCTAACTTAATATTGACATCTCCCCACCAGATATCGCCGGCGCTATTAGGATGGTCAACGATGCGTTTATCTTTCGGACTGCGGCCGGTTTTAACTCCGGAACTGGTAACTAAAGCGCCGGCGCTGGAAATAGCAGAACCGCGCTCGTTGACAAGCGCTTCTTCATACAATTTGGAAGGCGCCAGATTGCGTAAAATGCGCTTCACGCGAATATCATGTGCCTCTAACGAAAATGCCTTGGACATAAAAAACCCCTTAGTTAGTAGGAATGTGAAGTGTGCCGGTTGAGATCGATTTAAATTGCAGATAAAGCTATCTGCAAAATACAGCAAAAGCAGAAAATTTTCCAGTGAATTTTATATCCCGGAGCAAAGTTTTCGCTTGTTTTTTTGTCGGTGTGCAGGTTAGAAATAGTATAAAAAGCCGGCGCTGATTTCATAACCGGTGAAGTCCAGTTTCATAGGTGTATCTGTATTTTCAATAATTACCCGTTTGCCTTCCACGGTTTCCAGACGATCCACTTTTGCAAAGCGATAGAGATAGCTCAAGCGAAGGCCAATTCGATCATTAATATGCCGGTCACCCCGCAAAAGAAAGTGATAGCCAAGCTGCGAGCCTGTCCAGGTATAATTGATGACATTGGCGGGCTTGGACACATCTACGGCTTCGGTCACAACCCTGGCCGAGTAATAGCCAATCCCGCCTCCGGCATCCAGACTGAAACCATTTTTTTCCAGTGTGCCGGCCAGTGTTAACATTGCAGGCAGAGCGGAAACGGTTATATCGGCTATTATATTTATGTCTGTGTGCAGTGAGTCATCTCTCAGTATGCCGGAACCGTCTGTCTTATCATACATGTAACCAGTGCCAAATAAAACGCTGACGGGTATGTTTTCGACCGGACGAAATTTGAACTCGGCATTTACGCTAAGGCCGCCGTCGATATCTGCCATATCCATACCCAAAACGCCACGGTACCAACCGGCAATATAATCATTCAGACCATTCATTTCAAATGTTGCGTAACCCGCGCCAATGCCGAATAGAAATTTCTTGGCTTCCTGCGCCCTGGCTGGGGTTGAAAGCAAAAGCAAGCCGGACAAAAGACCAACAAAAAGTTTGGTGAAAAATCGCATAATGACTCCGTTCATTTACAGATTTATTGGTTTATGATAAACTCAAGTGTAGCTGCAAAAATACAAAACAGCGGGTTTCACAACAATGTCATTAAGTTAAGCACAAGTCAGGATTGTCATGCTGAAAGCATCTTTTTTCAAAATAGTATGATGCTTGATTCGAAAAGGATTCTTTCAGAATGACAATTGGGTCGGCTTTGCTTAACTTAATGACTTTGGGTTTCACAAAGCTTATTGGCGCATACGTGAAAGGTTAGTAAATCCACACTATTTTATCCATGTCCCAATCCGGTCCCAGCGAACTTGTTTGGTTTCGGCATCTTTAGAGAAATAGACGATGACGACACGGCCTTTGACCAAATCGGTGTTCAAAAAGCCCCAAAAGCGGCTGTCGGCGCTATTATTACGGTTATCGCCTAATACAAAAAGATGTCCCGGCGGTATGATAATCGGATTTAGATCGGAAAACGGCAGCGCCGGCCCAATCAGCCGTCTGTAGGGCTCATCAACCGGTCGGCCGTTTACAAAAAGCGTATTTTGGCGAATTTGCAACGTGTCACCGGCAACAGCCACGCAGCGTTTGCTAAAAGTCAGGGAAGCGTCTAAAGGATAGGTGAAGACGATGACATCGCCCCGCTGCGGCATTTTTGACCAGAGTTTTTGTTGCGTAAACGGGATTTTAAGGCCGTAACTGCTTTTGGAAACCAACACATATTCGCCGGGCAAGAGGGTGTTCATCATGGATGGTGCGGGAATTTTATAAGGCTGGATAAAGAAAATGGCGAGGATAAGCAGCGTTAAGGCCAGGATCATGACAAAGGCCGTCAGGCGGGCTAAAAACGGGGAGGGCGGCAACGCCGGCAACTGCTCAATGGGCTCTGAAGGTTCGGAAGTATTCATGTTGGCTCAGTATATCCCGGCGCCGATACGATCCCAGCGAATTTTTTTAAAGAACTCAATCACGATTTCTGTGAAACCGACGGCAGGTTCTTTAGAAAAATAAATAACCATTGCCCGGCCTCGTACCAGATTTTTATCCAGAAATCCCCAATAGCGGCTATCGGAACTGTTATTACGGTTATCGCCCATCATAAACAAATGGCCCGCCGGTACAATCGTCGGCCCAAAAGTGGCAAAAGGCGGTGGTGGTCCCATAATTGTTTTATAATCTTCATACGTGGGCTTACCGTTGACAAAAACTTCGTTGTTACGAACTTCCAGAGTATCCCCGGCCACCGCCACGCATCGTTTAATAAAGTCGCGTGACTTGTCCAGCGGGTATTCAAACACAATCACTTCGCCGCGCCGCGGTTCTTTTAAATGCCAGAGATATTTGTCGGTAAACGGAATTTTTGTGCCGTAAATAAACTTGTTGACCAGTAAGTAATCACCGACCAGCAAGGTATTCAACATCGACTCCGACGGAATTTTGAAGGCTTGAACAACAAAGGTGCGGATAAAAAGAGCAAGAACTACGGCGACAATAATAGCTTCAGCATATTCCAGCGCGATATTTTTGGCGGATTTTGACACGGGTTTGTTTTGGTGCTGAGGGTTTAAAGTTTCCGGCATGATTCCTTCCAAGTGTTTGGATTTATAAAAGTACAGTCTAACATTTGCATTGTCCGCAAGAATGTTGAGGAAATGTAGTGCGATTTGCCTAAATCGCACACACACGCGAATAAGGCGATTCGCGCTACATTTGCGGTTCACCGCATTATGATTTGTTGTGGAAATAAAACGAAGATGCATACCACAAAAAACTATGTGCGTTCCACATGAAGCACGCTCATAAACGCTTCTTGCGGGATTTCTACATTGCCGACTTGCTTCATGCGCTTCTTGCCTTCTTTTTGGCGTTCCAAGAGCTTGCGCTTGCGGGTGATGTCGCCACCGTAGCATTTGGCCGTCACGTTTTTGCGCAGCGGTTTAATGCTCTCGCGGGAAATAATACGTGAGCCAATCGCTGCCTGAATCACCACTTCAAACATCTGGCGCGGAATGATCTTGCGCAGCTTTTCACACAAATCCCGGCCCCACTCGTAGGCATGGTCGCGATGGGTAATGGACGACAGCGCATCCACCGGACTGCTGTTGATCATAATATCCAGCTTGACCAGATCCGATTGGCGATAGTCCAAAAACTCGTAATCAAAAGAGGCATAGCCACGACTAAGCGACTTAAGCCGATCATAGAAATCGAAAACGACTTCGGCCAGCGGAATGTCGTAGTGAATGTCCACCCGGGTTTGATCGAGATATTCCATCTTTTTGTAGATGCCGCGCCGATCCTGACACAGCTTCATAATCGGACCAATGTAATCGCTGGGCACGAAAATTTGGGCGCTGATAAACGGCTCTTTGATGAACTCGACCTGGCCGGATGGCGGCAGTTCACTGGGATTGTCCACTTCCACCATGCTGCCGTCGCGCTTGATGACCTGATATTCCACGTTGGGTACCGTGGAGATGATTTCGATGCCGTGCTCGCGGCTGATGCGTTCCTGCACGATTTCCAGATGCAGCAGGCCCAAAAAGCCGCAGCGGAAGCCAAATCCCAGCGCCGCCGATGTTTCCGGCAAATATATCAGCGACGAATCGCTCAGCTTCAGCTTTTCCAACGACACCTTTAGATCTTCGTATTGATCGCTGCTGACCGGGAAAATGCCGCTAAACACCATCGGCTTGACTTCGCGGTAGCCGGGCAAAGGCTCGGTAGCCGGGTTGTTGAAATCCGTGATGGTATCGCCGACCTTGGTATCGCTCAAGGTTTTGAAACTGCCGACCACATAACCCACTTCGCCCGGTTCTAATTGCGGCACGGGGAAGCGCTGCAAGCGCATAAAACCAACTTCATTGACTTCGTAAACGCTGTTGGTGGCAAAAAACAGGATTTTCATCCCCGCCCGAATCACGCCATCCACCACGCGAATATAGGGTACGGCCCCGCGATAAGAGTCATACGATGAATCAAAGATCAAAGCCTTGAGCGGCTTGTTTGGATCGCCGGACGGGGCGGGAATGCGCGCCACGACTGCCTCCAGAATTTCGCTGATGCCGATACCCATCTTGGCGCTGGCCGGAATAATTTCATCCGCATTACAGCCGATCAGGTCAATAATCTGTTTTTTGGTTTCCTCCACCTGTGCGCCTTGCAGATCAATTTTGTTGATGACGGGGATAATCATCAGGTTATTTTCCATGGCCAGCAACAGATTACTGATCGTCTGCGCTTCCACGCCCTGGGTGCAGTCAACAACCAGAACTGCGCCTTCGCAGGCGGCCAGGCTGCGTGAAACCTCGTAGGTAAAATCCACGTGACCAGGTGTATCAATCAGATGCAGTTCGTAAATTTGGCCGTCTTTGGCCGTATAACTCATGCGGATGGCATGGGCTTTGATCGTGATGCCGCGTTCGCGTTCCAAATCCATGTTGTCAAGGATTTGTTCCTTCATGTCTTTGGCGGCAATGGTTTTAGTCGCTTCCAGCAGGCGGTCGGCCAACGTGGATTTGCCGTGATCAATATGGGCGATGATGCAAAAATTACGAATCTGTTTCGAGTTCAATGACACATTCCTTTGTTGGTGTTACGGGATGAACGACCAATAAGTTGCCGATTGCCAAAATTTAAATCGCGGCAAAATATAGCCGTTAAATCAAGATTCGTCAAGCGTTTCTTGTCAGCGGAATTTATGGTGTAACTCAAAACGCGGTTTTCAGTCGGCCGCCTTACTTAAAACTGCATTTCGAGTTGTATAGTTGTTGGTCGAAACGACGACCGGGATTGTGCGTCATTGCATAGCCGTTTTTATGTGCGGTGTTATTCGAAATCACACGCAAATCGACAATAAAAGAGTGTTGCCAAAATCAGGGCAGTTATATAGATTGCAACCTGTTTGTATCAAGTGCACAATTACGCTTTTTTGACCCATACACAAACTGAAGTTTTTTATCCATTTGAGATCATCATGAAAAAAATCTTTTTCGTTACCTTTGCGCTACTTTTTAGCGGCGCTTTTTCCGCCCAGGCGCATATTCAAAACACAATTTTTAAGCGGTTGACAGTCGCGCGCGGGCAGGCCTCCAGTGTGGTCTATTCCATTGCGCAGGATCGCCGGGGTTATATCTGGTTTGGCGGCGAGGGCGGGCTAAGCAAGTATGACGGCTACGATATCAAAGTTTATGAGCATGACCCGCTGAAGCCGGGCTCCATTTCCAGCAACGATATCGGCAAGGTGATTGAAGATACGCTCAGCGGCCGGCTTTTTCTGGGCACCTGGGGCGGCGGGGTCAACGAGTTTGACCCGGCGACCGAATCTTTTCGGGTCTATCGCCACAATAAGAATAATCCCAACAGCCTTAGCGACGACCGCATCCAGTCCATTTTTATCGACCGTGATGGCGCGGCCTGGATCGGCACCTACGCTAACGGCCTGAATCGCCTGGACCCTTCGCGCCAAAACATCACCCGCTATCCGCCCAATCCGGCCGATTCCACAGCGCTGAGCAATGGCCGGGTCTGGGGCAGCGCGCAGGATCGTTTTGGCTTCTACTGGATCGCCACCGATAACGGTCTGGACCGGCTGAATGCAAAGACCGATAAATTTACGGTATATTATCACGATCCGGCCGATTCCAACAGCCTCAGTCATAACCGGGTCCGCTGCCTCTGCATGGATCGCCGGGGCAACCTCTGGCTGGGCACCCATGACGGTGTTACGCAGGTCGTGATGGATGAAGCCGGCTTGCCCAGGCAATTTATACGCTATAAGGCCGGGATGAGCAATCCTACAGTTAATACGATTTTTGTTGACTCCAACGACCTGGTTTGGGTAGGCACCAGCGGCGGCGGCCTGAATCGTTTCAATCCGCAAACAGGTGAGTGGAGCCGGTTTATCAACAATCCAAATGATCCGACAACCATCAGCCATAATGACATTCGCTGGTTAATGGAAGACCGCTCGGAAAATTTGTGGATCGGCACCCGCGGCGGAGGCATTAGCATCTTGAACTTGCGCCCGCGAAAATTCTACACCTTCAGCCATCAGCCGGCGAATCCGGCCAGCCTGAGTTCCGGCCGCGTGTTTGCCCTCGTTCAGAGCCAAAACGGCGGCATGTGGGTCGGCGCCGATGGGGGCGGCGTCAGTTATACTCCGGTCAACTTAACTCAGGTAACAGACTTTCAGAACATCCCGTTTTTTCGCTTTCAAAATGATCCGGCGGATCTGCGCAGCCTAAGCAATAATCGTATTTTGGCTATGTGCGAAGACCCTGACAGCAATTTGTGGGTCGGCACATACGAAGGCGGCCTGAATCGTCTGAGGCCGGCCAGTATGAAAAACGGCGCGGCCCAATTTGATCACTTTCAGCATAACCCGGATAACCAAAACAGCTTAAGTCACAACCGCGTTCATTCTCTCTTTGTTGATCACAGCGGGGCAATTTGGGCGGGCACAGATAGCGGTCTGAATCGGATTGTGAATCCATCCGCTGACGCTGCGCAGGTGGAATTTATCCATTATCAAAATGACCCGAAAAATCCCAACAGCCTTAGCCATAACGGCGTTTTGTCAATATATCAGGATCAGCAGGATATCTTATGGTTAGGCACCTGGGGCGGCGGTCTCAATCGCTTCGATCCCAAAACCGGCCAATTCCGCGTCTATAAATATAACGCCAAAGATGACGGCACAATTAGTAACGACGAGATTTTCTGCATCACCGAAGACAGCTATGGCGAGCTGTGGCTGGGAACACGGGTCGGCCTGAACAAACTGGATCGAACGGATGGCACTTTCACCCGCTATTATGAGCATGACGGCCTGCCAAGCAATGAAATCTTCGGACTCATGGAGGATACCCATCAGCGGTTGTGGCTGACGACCAACAAAGGTATTTCCCGCCTGGATTTAAAAACAACCGAGTTTCACAATTATGACCCGGACGACGGACTACAGGGCTACGAATTTACACACGGCGCAGTTTTTCACGGCCAAGAGGGAGCGATGTTTGCCGGCGGCGTGCAAGGATTTAACATTTTTTTCCCCGCCAATGTTGAGGAAAATCCGTACAAGCCGGCGATTGTGCTGACCGGGTTTAAAGTTTTTAATAAAGACTGGAGTTTCGACCGCGACATCATGACCCTGCCGCGTCTGGAACTGTCCTACAAGCAAAACTTTTTGGCCTTTGAGTTTGCCGCGCTGGATTATACCATGCCGGAAAAAAACCAGTATCGTTATCGACTCGACGGTTTTGACAAAGACTGGATTGAGGCCGAAACACGACGCTTTGCCAGTTATACCAATCTGGATGGCGGCTTGTACACTTTCCGGGTCATCGGCTCCAATAACGACGGGGCCTGGAATAATGAGGGCGTTTCGATTAAGCTGCGAATCATTCCGCCGCCCTGGAAAACGTGGTGGGCGTACAGCTTGTATGTCGCCGGTTTAGTCCTGTCTGTCGCCGGCTACATCCGCTATAAAACTGTGGCCCAGCAACGGGAATTGCAGGCTCAGGCGCGCCTGAACATCTACCTGGAAGAAAAAGTGAAAGAGCGAACCAAACAATTGGAAGACGCGCATCAGCTCATTATCAAACTGGAGCGCGAGGCGCTGGAGCAGCAGATGGCCGGCGGATTTGCTCATGAAATGCGGAACGCTCTGTCCGGGGCGTTAATGATGGTCAATTCGGTGCTGAAAGACGGCAGATCGTTATGTCTGGAAAATGCTTATGCGCTGGGCGATTTGTATGATGCCATCCATAAGGAATTGTCTGATGAAACGATCAAACAGATCATGGTTCTTTTTGAGCAAATCGAGGAGCGTGACGGCAGATTGGACGAAGTCATCAAAATGGTGAAAGGTGCCGCTAGCCGGGCAATGCGCGTCACCACGCTAATCTTGGAGTACTCTACGTTAAGCAAAGGGGTCATCGGTAATGTGCCGGTCTCCGTCAGCAAGCTGCTGGAGGGGATTGTCAACCGATATCGCGATAGTTTTAAGGAACGGCAAATCGATCTGCGCTTAGACATTCAAACCGACAAACCGCTGCTGGGTCACGATAGCCATTTTGAGACGATCATCAGCAATTTACTGCAAAATTCGCGTGATGCCCTGGCCGATGCTCCCAAGGATCATGATCGTTATACTGAAGTTAAATTGTATGAGGAAAACGACACCCAAATTCTGGTTGTGCGCGATAACGGGCACGGCATTTCCGAAGCCAATCGCAAAAAGCTTTTCCGGCCGTTTTTCTCGACTAAGCCATCGGCCGGAACCGGTCTGGGTCTATGTTTTGTGCAAAAATTAGTGCAAATCTATGACGGCTCGATCCACGTGGAAAGTGTGGAAGGCGAAGGCGCCTCGTTTATGATTCGCATTCCGTATCGCGCGCCTGGCGCTGCCGCGGAATCGGATGCCGAAGAGACCAATCTCGCTAAAGACCTGGAAAGTCTTGTTGGATGAGCAGGGCGGCACGTTGGCCGGCAACGGCGGCGGGCTACTGCTGCGAGAAATTGAGTTATTTTTAAATTTTGGTTTACTTGGCATGTAATCAACACGGAGGTTTTATGACAGACGTTAATCTTACGGTTGAGAAGCTAAAAGCTATGATGGAACGTCAGCAGCCGTTTTTTTTGCTGGATGTGCGCCAACCGCATGAACACGAACTATGCCGAATCGAGCCAACCCACGCCTTAATTCCGCTAAATGAACTGCCCGATCATTTGGATGAACTGGATCCAAATGCGCTCATCGTAATCTACTGTCGAACCGGGAATCGGAGCCTTCACGCTGCGCACTTTTTGCGTCAGCAAGGCTTTGAACAAGTCTACAATTTGGCAGGAGGGATTCATCAATGGGGACGCAAGTTCGATCCCGGCATTCCTTTATATTAAGGCCGGAGATTAACCTGTACCCTACGCGGTGTAAGTTTGGGTGAACTTTTCCGCCCATCAAGACCTGACGAGTTTTCAAAACCCGTCAGGTTTTACAGTGTTTAAGATATTGTTTTTGGAAACATGGTTGCAGACGTGTAGCACAGATTAGCAATCTGTGCATGTTTGCAGCCCGCACAGATTAGCAATCTGTGC
>CAYOLL010000030.1:0-48044 GCA_964404765.1 uncultured Gemmatimonadota bacterium
TAAACAAAATTGCCCCCCTTGTTCCAATTCACGGAAAAGATCGCGGGAATTGCTGCAAAAATTATGAATAATTCAGGTAACCGGAAAATAAATAACTCAGGCTAATCTACAATTTGCGCGCCTTCTTTATTCACCTCGGAAATATAGACCGTGCAGCCAATGCGCTGATTGAGAAAGGCGACTTCCATCGCCTGGCCAACGCGCTGGGCGGTATTACCGGAAGGGCACAAAGCAAACAGCGATGGCCCGGAACCAGAGATGCTGCAACCCAATGCGCCGGTTTTTATTGCCGCGCTTTTTACCGCATAAAAACCTTGAATCAAACCGGCTCGCACCGGCTCCGCCACCACGTCCTGCATCGAACGACCGATCAGATCAAAGTCGCCGGACATCATGCCGGCAATCAAACCGGCCACGTTTCCCCACTGCTGAACGCCGGTTTTAAGCGCAATGGTTTCGGGCAGGACACGTCGCGCATCCTCTGTGCGAAGTTCCAGATTTGGATGAACAACGGCTACATGCAGATTGGCCGGCGTGGGAATACTAATCACATCCAGCGGCTGGTAGCTGCGGATCAGGACCAACCCGCCCAACATGGCCGGAGCCACGTTGTCGGCATGGCCCGCGCCACAGGCAATCCGCTCCGCCTCGATTACAAAGGGCAGCAAATGTTTGCGGCTAAGCGGGCGGCCCAGCAATTCATTGGCCGCTACCACGGCGGCTACCGCGCTGGCGGCGCTGGAGCCAAGTCCGCTGGCTAACGGCATCTGCTTAAAAATTTCCACCTCAAAGCCCTCATCCCGATTTAGATAATCCAGCATGCGCAAAATAGCAACGCCGGCGGTATTCTTATCTGCTTCGAGCGGCAACCGCCGATCATCCCCATGAATCCGGACAATCGTCACACCGGGTCGCTTTTTTCGCCGGACGATCACCCGGTCGCCAGGCTCGGCAATGGCCAAGCCCAACACGTCGAAGCCACAGCAAACATTGCCGATCGTCGCCGGCGCAAAAACAGTTATAATATCCAACATCTAATGTCCTCCTAACCTGGATAGGCCATACCAAACGGCAAAAGTGAGCCATAATAAAATTGTGATCACCACGACCTCCCAAGGAACGATATTTCACTTGACATTCATGCCCGATTTGCGTTGATTTTTAAGTGAATCGGAATATGATCCTGAATTATTCATGCCACAAAGGCACGAAGGCACGAAGTATGATTTGACGAGGATCGGATGTCTTTAAAGCAGTTCAATCCTGAAAAATTAAGTCTAAATGTCAAAATCTTCTAACTTGTTTTCGCTTCGTGTCTTAGTGACTTTGTGGCAAAGCGTATGAATTATGCAGGTGATGTATTCTGGTCGAGTAATGTATAATATTTTTGGGGTCAAGGTCAAACAAATTGCAAAATCCGGATGAAAACAATGCTAATACAACCATATCCGCTTAAATTTGGATCAAAATATGTTGAGAAAATTTGGGGCGGGCGTCGCTTAGCCACCGGTTTGCACAAAGATTTGCCGCCGAATCGGGTCATCGGCGAATCCTGGGAGATTTATGATTTGGAGGGTGAATCCAGTGTCATTGTCAATGGACTTTGGCAAGGGCAGACTTTGCGGCAAATTATGGCTCAATATGGTGACTTGATTCTGGGGCCATTAGCAGAGTCGCACTCAGCTTTTCCATTATTAATCAAATTTATTGATGCTAATGATGTGCTGTCGGTGCAGGTTCATCCGGACGATCTTCATGCCCGCCGTTGTGGTGAATCGAACGGCAAGACGGAGTCGTGGATTATTTTGGGCAGCGCCAGCGGGGAGATCGTTTGCGGCTTGATTGACGGCACAGATCGCCCGGCTTTAATCAAAGCTGTGAAAACGGGAAATGTAGCAAATTTATTGCACGCATATCCGGTTCAAATGGGCGATGTCTTCTACATTCCGGCCGGGACGGTTCATTCGATTGGCGCTGGCGTATTGCTGTTAGAGATTCAGCAGAACTCAAATACGACATTTCGCTTGTATGATTGGGATCGGTTGGGTTTAAACGGGCAGCCGCGCGAGTTACATATTCCACAAGCTCTGGAAGTAACCGATTATCGAATTAAAGAGCGCGATTTGCGGCCTGAAACGGTCAAGCTTCACTACGGTCGTCTGACTTATGATCGACTGATTGACAGCCCTTATTTTGTGGTCGAACGTTTTTATCTCACCGAATGGCAGGAAATACCCCGGCAAAAAAACACATTTGAAATACTCGTCGCAATTGACGGTCGTTGCCGAGTTATCTCCGCCGATAAACAGTTCCAGCCGGTCGTTCTCAAGCAAGGTGAAGTCGCTCTCCTGCCCGCAGCGTTGGGCAGCTATGCAATCGAATCGGAAAATGTCCGCCTGATTCGGTCATTTGTGCCATCTTAATTTTCGACTATAAATATAAATAGGCTTTCAAACGGTTACTTTTTCCCAACCCTTCTTGATGTTTTCGGATCGGAACTGCGCGGCTAAGACCAAAATTTGTTCATAGTCGTTAGAGATTCGCACTTCGCGCTGCAAGGGTTCGGCTCGGTCTGCGCTAAAATCGCTATACACAGTGACATAGGCAGGATAGCTGCTATCTTGCATTTCCTTATTTGTTTTCCAGACCAGGAATTTTCGGACGGCCAGCTTGCCCTTTAAATTTTTAGTGTAAACTTCGCGCTGCAATATCGCCGCTTCCGGCAGAGGCGTTTTTTCGATTCGATCGGTAATCCGGTCGATGGAGACAAGCTCTGCTACTTGTGATATGCGGATGTCTTCCGGGACGGCCTGTTTGTCGTCCCGTAGCCGAACAAATGTCGGATAGATCATAGAAACAAACGGCAATCGCTGCACGATCTTGTAAGTGTTGTCCTCCTGGCTTAAAACCATACGCAAAAACGGCTTGTCATAGTTGTCCATGGAGAGTAAATCAACAAAGCTGATTTCAATCACCATTTCCGGGCGAACCATCTTATATGGAAAGGCGTCGCGATCCACCTCAAGGTATTCGGAGTCGATGGGTATAGCTTGCAGTTTCGTCAGAAATTCGGTCCGTTGCGCTGTCGAAAAGCCCGTGCCTACTGAGCCCAATATCTGCAGCAACCCGTTTTCGCGCATCAGGGCTGTCAAAAAACTCTTGACCATGCCTTTCCGATCATCAATGCCCTCGACGTAGCCAATAACAACAGCATCAATGGTGTGGCGCGGCTTTATTTTATAGCCCAACGAACCTTCTGTCCGGACGACAAGGCCCTCGGCGTCTTCTTCTTCCACCCATTGCCGAAAAATCTCAGCAACTTCTTCGCGGGAATTCGCTGCTTGATTTGCTACCGGTTTAATTTTCTGGCCGCTGCCAAACCAGGCGGTCAGTTTGGCCAAAATCTGCTCGTAGCTTTCGGCCAAAAACGGCTTGTTGTTTAGTTCGACAATATCAAAAGGGGCGAAGTGGAGCGCGGCGGCTTCATCCGCATTTTTCGGGCTGCGCGATGCGCCCAGCACGTCAAATACACGGCTGCGGCTGTCGTCGCTCTTGTGAAAGTGCAGCTCCCCGGCGATGCAAGCCGATACGACACCCGCGCGATGCAGTAAAGCCGCGGCTTCCTGCAAACAGGGCAGGCCGTATAATACAACGCCGCTTGGCTTGCACAAAAAGGCTTCGTTCTCTTCATAGATTAAACAGTTAAACTCACCATCCAGCTTACGCGAGACGATGAACATTTTGCCGAACAAACGAGTGGCGATATCTTCTTTACCAAGGGCTACCAGCCGTGACGCCACCCGCCGTTTGTAATCACGCGCCTTGGCGACAACAACGGGGTCAACTGCGTCCGGGCCGCCGGATTTAAAGTCGCCGGATAAGGTTTTAAGTTTATCTTTTAATATCTTCATTGTCAAAGTCTCCACAGTTTCGGTTTACTGCGGCTTATTGATTGCAGGCTGCGGCTCGTTTATGGCCTTTAGCTCCAGGTTTGTTAAATGCAGGATCAGGCAGTAGTTGTCGCCGTCGATGCGTCCTTCCAGAAAGCCGCGATATGGCCGGGCCCCGCGCGTCAGAATTAGCGGTTCTGTGCCCTTTGCCCCGCCGCCTAACAGTAAAAGCGATTCTTTTTCATGCAACTCTTTGGCCATCTGATACAAAAAATCATACGTCAAACCGTTAACATGGACAATTTGATATTTCCGGGAAAAGGCAAATTTTTTAATGGCTGCAGCTTTAGGAAATAATCGTCCTGTCCATTTAAGCGGCGCTTCGGCGGCGATATTGGCCTCGGTTTTTACAAACGCCATGCGCTCTTTTTCCGTGCCGTCAGGGGCATAACTGATTTCAATTAACCTGACTGAAAAAGACAGTTCTCCGTTAGCCTGCAAGTAGACCCGCTGACTGTCGTAGACCATTTTGCCCGTTACATTCAGGTCAATCTCCGGGTCACCGCCCACCAGCATACCGGCCACCTGATCCAGACCTCCGGCGCGCGAAACCAGCGCGGTCAGCGCGGTTTCGCTGGTGCCTTTAATCAAGCGGATGTTGGTCGGTCTGGCGCCATCCGGCAATACATAGGTGACGGGTGTTGGCAGCGCTTTTGATTCCAGGCCCACCTGAGCGTCGCGCTTGAGCCCATCAGATAAATTAATCGCACGCATAAAAACCCCTATTGTCGTAGCCTGAACTATTCACCGCGAAATACACTAAATACACGAAAGGGTTGTCATTTAAAATAAAGCTTTACTTTTCGTGCCTTTCGCGTATTTCGTGGTTCAATTATTTATGAATTATTCAGGTTAGATGTGAATAACGGAATAGCGAATTTCAGTTTGCAAGCAACCGCGCTGAAGTTTGCTATTCCGTCAAAAACATTTCCTAAAAGAACTGATTTTCCCGTCGCTCGGCAGAAAAAGCCAATCCCAACGAAAAAAGCGTCATAACTAATGATGAGCCGCCATAACTGACCAGCGGCAAAGGAATTCCCACGACCGGTAACGAGCCTAAAGTCATGCCGATATTGATAATTACGTGGGTCATTAGAAGAATGGCGACTCCCAGCGTGACAAAGCTGGCAAAGCGCGTGCCTGTTTTTTGGGCAATCGTAATAAATTCCATTAAGAGCCAGGCATAAAGCGCCAACAGGCAGACAATACCGATCCAACCAAATTCTTCCCCGATCACTGAAAAAATAAAATCGGTATGCTGTTCCGGCAAAAAAGACAGGTTTTTTTGACTGCCCTCTAAATATCCTTTACCGGTCCATCCGCCGGAGCCAATCGCAACTTGGGACTGAATAATCTGGTAGCCGGCGCCCAACGGATCTTTATCGGGGTCAAAGAAGGTGAATATGCGTTGCTTTTGATAATCCTTGAGCCCATCCCATAAAAATGGGGCGGCAATAGACACAGCAGTGGTCAAGCTGATTATGATAACATTATCAATTAAATCTAATTTGGAACGAAAAAGGATAATGATAATGATAATCGTGTATAGCGGAATAAACCACTTTGAGTAAATCGAGCTCAATGCCCCCAGGGGCGCCAGCAGTAAAATAACATGAATAAGCCGTAAGCCGCCCCAATATAAAAGGGCCAGCACAATAGGCCCAAAAGCAAGCGACGAGCCTAAATCCGGCTGAATTAATATCAAAACCATGGGGATGACGGCAATCAAAAGGGGCAAGAAGGATTCCTTAAGACTGTCTATGGGCCGGGTACGGTGGGAAAAATACTGCGCCAGCATCAATATTGTAGCCAGTTTGGCAAACTCTGCCGGCTGAAATTTAAAAAAACCCAACGAAATCCAACGATGGGTGGAAGTTACCGCCGGCGGCAAAACCAAAATTATAACCAACGTAATGAGGATGAAGCCGTAAAAAAATGGGGTGAAAAACGATATAACCCGCATCGGAGTGGAATAGGAAACGGCAAAGGCACAAAAGCCAATAAATGTCCACAACATCTGGCGCTGAAAAAAACCGGCCTTGGATGAGTACATTGTATTGGCTTGTGAGGCGCTGTACAAAATAATCAGGCCAAACAACAATGTCAAAAGCAGAGCAACAAACGGACGACTTTTCATGGGTATTCAAAACTTATTTGTGGCAGTTTCCACCCTAAGGTTAAAAAAACAAACGCTTAGGGCAGTCAATAATGAATGGGTTTTCAGACTAAAGACGGGCCAATTCCTTCAATAAGAAGGCATTGGTTCGAGTATTTCGCTTAAAAATGTCCAGATCAAACTTCTCATTGGGTGAATGGCTGCGATCATCCGGCAGTCCAGCGCCAAGCAGAATGCTGTCGATACCAAGCAGTTGCTGAAATACATTGACGATAGGTATTGACCCGCCGCTGCGAACTAAAACCGGCGCAATTCCATGCCCATGCGTGATTGCTGTCCGCGCTGCTTTTAAACTGCCGTTGTTGATATCAATAACTGCCGGAAAAGAATCGCCGGAAGCTTTCAGTTTAAGCTTGTAGGCTACGGTGGACGGGATTAACTCTTTCAGGTAAGCTTCCACAGCCTGACGAATTTTGGCCGGATTTTGGTTGGGTACTAAGCGGAAACTAAATTTAGCGTGTGCCTGTGCCGGCAAGACCGTTTTAAAGCCTTCGCTCGTATAGCCGCCCGAAATCCCGTTGATATCAAATGTAGGCCGTAGCCAGCGTCTTTCCAGTGTTGAGTAACCCGGCTCGCCGCACAAAGCCGGAGCGCTGACGGATTGGCAGAAGGCTTCCTCGGAAAACTCCAGGCGGGCTAATTCGGCTTTTTCCCAATCTGCCGGCGGCAGAACATCATTATAAAAATCGGGGACAAGCACCCGTCCGTCAGCTGCCTGAAATTTGGCCAAAACCTGGGTCATGATGTTGATTGAATTAGCGATCGTTCCGCCATATCCGCCGGAATGTAAATCCCGGTCCGGCCCGCAAATAGTGAGCTCAAAACAGGCCAGCCCGCGCAAACCATAGGTGATGGATGGTTTACTTTTGGTATAATGGGCTGTATCGGAAATTACAATAAAATCACAGGCCAGTTGCGCCAGATTCTCTTTTACAAACGGTTCCAAACTTGGGCTGCCAATCTCTTCTTCGCCTTCAAATAGCCATTTGACATTAATGGGCAGTTCGCCATCTATGGCCAGCAATGCCTCCATTGCCTTTATATGGGTAAATACAGGGCCTTTATCATCTGTTGCGCCACGGGCAAAAATGTTTCCGGCGTTGATAGTTGGTTCAAAAGGCGGGCTTTCCCATAACTCCAAAGGTTCCGGTGGCTGTACGTCATAATGACCGTATATTAGAACCGTTGGTTTACCCGGCTGATGGCAGCGTTGACCCCAAACGACCGGATGACCGGCGGTTTCACTTACCGTAGACGGCAATCCAATCTTCGTCAAGTGCGCGCTCAGCCAATTGGCGCAAGCCCGCACATCGCCTCGATACGTTGATTGGGTGCTGACGCTTGGAAAGGTCAGAAATTGTATGAATTCAGCCAGGTGACGATCATAGTGATCATCCAGGTAGTTTAAAACTTTTTCCATTTTAATTCCCCGTCAAAAGTTCACATGCGCACAGTTGCAATTTATGTGCAATATATGCGGCAGTTTATCATCCGGCAACAAAATAGTGGCTTGCAATTCATCCTTTCCGGGCAGCGTTTTTTGTTCAATTGTCTGACTTCACTTGCGATTTTTCGGTTCTTGTGATATATTATATTCGGTCTTCGTTTTCAGCAAACGGCTTTGCGCTTTTAGCAATGGGAGCCCTGATTTTTCAACGTAGATTTTCGTAACTTATTTCTTCTTCGTGTCTTCGAGTCTTTGTGGCTGCGCTTGTGAATAATCCAGGTTATTATTTGGATAATTGTAAAAATTTATAGACGCTTGCCGAATTCTTGCCTTTCGGCAGTGATGTGAGTCCGATTTTTGGTTATGAAATCACCTCTTTATTCCCGCTACACCCGGGTAAAATTTAAGAAAAAGCAAAGTTTTGATTGGAGTACCTTGTTTATCTGGGGACTCTTATTAGGCGTTTTTGCGCTGTCGTTAATGCTGGGCGGCATATATGGCGCGTATGTTTACTATTCCCACGATTTGCCCTCGATTGCCCCGCTGGAAGACTACGAGCCTAAAGCCGTTACCAAAATTTACGCCATCGACGGATCGCTCATTTCCGAAATTTTTGAAGAACGACGCACACCGGTCGATTTTAAAGATATGCCAAAGGAGCTGATTCAGGCCGTAACGTCGATTGAAGATAAGCATTTTTTTGAACATGCCGGGATTAACCCGAACTCCATCATTATGGCCGTAGTTGATAACATACGGGCCGGGCGGGTCGTACGCGGCGCCAGCACGATTACGCAGCAATTGGCGCGAACCTTGTTTTTGAACCGTGAACATAGCTATTCGCGCAAGATTCGTGAAGCTCTGCTCGCTCTTAAAATCGAACAAGCCTACACCAAAAATGAAATCCTCGAACTCTATCTGAATCAATACTACTTCGGCTTTGGCGTTTATGGCGTAGAAGCGGCTGCCCTGCTCTACTTTCAAAAACATGCCAGAGAAATGAACATTCCCGAATGCGCGCTTTTAGCGGGCATGATCCAAAAACCAAATACCTATTCCCCGCTAAACGACCTCCACAAGGCTAAATTTCGTCGCGACATTGTGTTGCGTGAAATGTGGGAAGACGACATCGTCTCAAAAGCCCAATATGAAGAGGCTTTTAATACGCCAATTAAGCCTGTCCTGCGCAAACGCAATCAGACATTTGCCCCCTACTTTGCCGAACATATTCGCAGCGAATTGGAAAAAAAATACGGCAGCACTATTTATGAAGCCGGTTATCGTGTTTATACCACGCTCGATCCCCAGCTACAAAAATTTGCGGAAGCCGCTCTGGAAACCAGTTTAGTCAATATAGAAAAAGACTATCCTCGCCGCTTTAAACCGTCACGCGCGGATTACATCAATCAGTTTTTAAACTTGCCGCCGGCAGATCAGCCAACCCCCTATCTACAAGGCGCAATGATCTGCATGGACTCCAAAACCGGTCAGGTGCGGGCGATGGTCGGCGGACGTGATTATTTGGAAAGCAACTTTAATCGCGCGACGCAGGCCCATCGGCAGGTGGGTTCGGCCTTCAAACCCATGGTTTATGCCGCGGCTATTGACAACGGTTTTACTGCCGCGGACGTCATGGTGGATGCGCCTATCGAGCAAGTGTGGGGCGATAAGGAATGGAAGCCGACGAATTATGACGATGCCTGGCATGGCGCAATAACGCTGCGTTACGCGCTCAAAAAGTCGATCAATGTTGTAACGGTAAAGCTCCTGGGCGAATTGGGCCGTTCATTGTCCACGAATGAAACCGAGTATATGATGCAAGGCGCGCAGCGTGTTATTGAATACTCGCGGCGAATGGGCATTACCAGCCCGTTGGAGCCTTACCCGGCCCTGGCCTTAGGCAGCGCTAGTATCCCGTTGATAGAGATCACCAGCGCCTACTCGGTTTTTGCCAACAGCGGCGTAAGAGCCGAGCCAATGTATATTACCAAAATCACAGATCGCGACGGTCATGTCATCGAACGCGGCGTGATCCAACGACGCGACGTGTTAAATCCGCAGTCCGCTTTTATTATGGTCAGCATGCTTCAATCCGTCATCAATGAAGGCACCGGTCGCGGGGTCCGTGACCGCGGCTTTGATCGTCCCTGTGCAGGCAAAACCGGCACAACCAATGACTATAGCGATGCCTGGTTTATTGGGTTTACCCCGCAGCTTATTGCCGGTGTCTGGGTAGGATTTGATGAAGTTAAAACGATGGGCAAAGGCATGGTTGGCGGTGTATTGGCCCAGCCGATCTGGACCGCGTTTATGAAAAGCGCCACAGAGAATTTGCCGGTCGAAGATTTTCCAGCGCCCCCTGAAGGCATTAATACTAAGTTGATCTGTGAAAAAACCGGATTCCTGGCCGGCCCGTTTTGTGACGACACCCGCAATGAGTTTTTTATCAACGGTACAGAACCCATGCAAAATTGTGACCTTCACCTGACCCCGGTAGCCACGCATGATACCGAAAATGGCTGGCCGATTATGCCCAATAAAAAAGTCTACAACGAATTAGAATTTTAACCTGAACTGAAGTTACCGCTTCCATTCCATTACGCCTGCCTTTCAATTATTTCTCTTGCTTAATCTTAATAGACCGTGAACCTCATCCTTCTTTTTGAATCCGATTTTATCCAACCGGAGCGGGTGCGTCTTAACGACTACCGGCTGATCCATATTAAACAAGTGCATCGGGCCCAGGTTGGGGATGTTCTGCGGATTGGTCTATTAGATGGATTGATGGGCGATGGCCGGATTACGGGGTTAGACGACAAAAGCGTGGAAATGGAAATCAACCTGACAACTCAGCCGCCGCCGGCTTTGCCGCTGACGTTGATTTTGGCCCTGCCGCGGCCAAAAATGCTGCGACGGATTCTGGCGGCAACCGCTTCGCTGGGTGTAAAAAAAATCCATCTCATCAACGCCTACCGCGTCGAAAAAAGCTTCTGGAACAGTCCGTATCTATCACCCCAAAGTATCCGGCAGCAACTGATTTTGGGTTTGGAGCAAGCCTGCGATACGGTCTTGCCGACGATCCAATTTCATAAACTTTTTAAACCGTTTGTGGAAGATGATTTGCCGTTACTGGCCCAAAACACGCTTGCGTTCGTCGCCCATCCTGCCGCGGCATCGTTATGTCCGCGCGGCATTTCCGGACCGGCTCTTTTGGCCATCGGGCCGGAAGGCGGCTTCATTCAATATGAGGTTGACAAGCTGGGAGAGGCCGGATTTACGCCGGTGCAAATCGGGCAGCGGATTTTGCGCGTGGAAACTGCGGTACCCGTACTTCTGGCGCGTCTGTTTGATTTTTAAAACGTAAAATCCAGTTCCTCTTCCGCTTCTTCTTCTTCGGCTTCTTCCAGCGGCGCTACCCAGGCATTTCCTCTATATTTATAATCAAAATTGACTCGCTGGCCGGCGGTCAAAAAAAGGCTGCCTTCGCTTTCAATCAAAAAAGCCGGGGTCGCTTCGTAACCGGGGCGATAATTGAAGGGGCAGATATAGATTTTATCACCCGCTGCCTGCAATGCCGCGGCAAGTTCCGCCGCGCATTCACCGGTCAGTTGATAAGCCGTGCCAATGGCGTGATTGAGATATTCTTCGACGCTAACCGTTCTAAAAAGATCAATCACCACATCAAAGCTCGATGGAATTTGGTCTAACGGCCGGCCGTTCTCATCGACGGCGTGTAAATCGGAGCGGTCGACCCACTCACCGGATTCCGACAAAATGCCCAGGCCCAGATCGCCGCGCGGAATAATCACGCTGGAGGCCTCGTCAATTGTCGCCGGCAGACATTCCCTGTTTTCGCTGTCAAAAATGGCTTTACGGCTCCACCCGTACAATTTTTTACGATCCAACCGGGTCGGCTCGACTTTAAATGTGCTGCCATTGAGATTAAAACATAGTTGTTTTGCCATGAGGCCTCCCGCCTAATGTCGTTTACATTTTCCTTCGCAAAATTTTCGAATTAACGCAAGATTGTTGACCCGCTCGTATTTCCGCCAATACGTAATTGTCGCGCGATTTGCCTAAATCGCCTGCGCGAATACGGCGATTCGCGTTGCCAGGGTTGGATGGAATTGCTTATGCCGCGCGCGTCAGCACCTGAAGGATGCCGCGGCAAAAGTCGGGCAAGTCCTCCGGGCGGCGGCTGGAAACCATGTGGCGGTCTATGACCAACGGCTCGTCAAGCCAGATGGCCCCGGCATTTTCCAGATCATCCTTGATGCCCGGCGTAGAGGTGCAGCGAAAACCGCGCATGATACCGGCCGAGATGGGAATCCAGCCGGCATGACAAATATGCGCCACCAGCTTTCCGGCGGCGTGGAATTGCCGGGTCAGCTCCTTCACTTTGGGCAAGCGGCGCAGTTTATCGGGCGCAAAGCCGCCGGGAATCACCAAACCGGCAAAGTCTTTTTCCTGCATGACGTCTATGGCGGCGTCGGCCGGGCACGGGTAGCCGTGTTTACCGGTGTAGACCGCCCCGGCTTTGGGCCCGGCGATAACGACCCGTGCGCCTTCTTCGCGCAGGCGCAGGCACGGATACCACAATTCCAGGTCTTCATAAATGTCTTCGACAAACATCAAAACGGATTGATTTTTTAACGTGTCCATAAGCGCCTCTTGTCGTTGGAAAAGGGATCGAAAATGACCGTAATGGCAATAAAGATTAAGCCGTCAATGTGTTGGAGTTGCATGAATCCCCCTTATGCCCAGCCAACGCTTAACCCGAATATCCAGTTCCTTGCGGCGGGCGCTGACAAAATAGAACTCCCGCTGCGGATGCTGCTTATGCAGCTCACGATAGCGTTGCATGGCGTTGCTGCCATCAGCGCACGTGTCGATCACGGCGATGCGGTCTAAAATGCGATGAGCGTCCGGCGTCGTATGGGCTTCAATGGCTTCAATAATCAGCCATTGGTCGGTGTAGACGCTTTTTATATCCTGCCAGGTCATTGTAAATTCTCCTTCAAAAAATTTGCGTTTGTTAGAAACTGATGGGCAGTGCATCCGCCCGGAAACCCACCTTCTTTGGAGAAAGTGAGTTTCTACGGCACAACAATTTCCCCACCCAGGCCCGCATCTCTGCCAACTCCCGCTCAAAGTTGCCGATAACCGATGATGTCATGGTCGTTGAATCCGTCCGGCCCGCTGTTCTTCCAGCCAATAATGGTAAAATTCTCGGCAGATGAATTCCTGCCCATGTAGGTCAATATAGAATTCAAGCGCTTCGGCGGCATTATCCTGCACGAATCTCTTGATAAGAGCGCTCAGTTTTTCCCAATCGCCGGCCACTTCTTTGTGATGAAAAAAATGTTCGTTGGTGATACGTCCGATTTCCGACTTTACTTCGTAGCAGTAAAACTCCGGGTTGAATTCAAGATGATCTTCAGGATTATCATGCGTTGGGTCGATCAGACGATCTTGGCTTGCGATTTCATCCAGGATACGGGTTTTGTTATATGGAACATCGGCCAGAACACCGTCACACACAATGTCTTCGCCAATTTTCAAAGCGGTTAAGGACGGCGGCGAATAATTGCCTTTGGCAATCTGATTGCAGTATTTGCAAGCCGGCAGCAAATTTTCCCAACAATAGGCCAAATATGGAAATCGGCTTGAAGGCAAATAGTGATCTACATCCATTTCGGATGCCATCAAACGCTTCCCGCAATATGCACAACATTTATCGGACATACCAAAAAGTTTACAGCGAATTTGGGAGGTTTTGCAGTCTTTTTTATCTTTACATGTTGTATTCCAGCGCGGCCTAATTTTGCCGTTTTTATCCCATAGGTCGCGATAAAAGTTTTTGTTTCGCTTTTGCGATTTAGCTAAACTGTTATTCAAACAATCCGGTGGCGGCGTTCGCTTAAGTTGCTTCATTGAACCAGGCTCCGTAGCGAATCTAACGAGCGGCGGCGCGGGTCGCTTTCCGGCAGGCTGGGCAAAATGCGCCGGTAAAGGCTCTCGACTTCGTCTTTTAAAACGGCATCCTTCGTGGCCGTGTAGTCTTTTACCTTTGCGCTAAATTCCTTGAGTAAATCCATCAGCGCCGGTTTTCCGTTACTTTTTGACTTTGCTTTGGAAAAATCGACATGAAAGCCTTGCGCATAGACATCGGCCAAATACCATTCCTGCGGATTTCCCAACCGTTTGACGGTGACATTACTGTCGCTGCGGACAAGTTCATAGGCTTCGCCTTCCTCGGTTGTAGAAACGATCAAAGGCGAGTGCGTGGCGATGTAAAAAGTCGTCCTGGGAAAAAATTCTTTGAGCAGAGGAATAAATTGACACTGCCACTTTGGATGCAAATGCGCTTCGATTTCATCAATGAATACGATCCCATCGGTCTGTTGCAGTTCCTCACTGCTTGCCGCATTGGTCCAACCCGAATATCCGGCAATAATTTCTTGAAAGATTTTGACGATGGCCACGTAACCGGTTGATAACTTATCCAGCGGCGTGTTTTTAAAATACAACTTGCCTTGCTGAAAGGAAAAATTCAAAAACGTCCGCCCGTCTTTGTGATTAACCAGGTCGGTAAGCGTCGGTTCGAGACGCTTCATCAATTCTAAAACAGTGATGACTTCAAAACCGCGCTGCTCGTGCTGCGGGATAAAGTTCGGATTAATTAGTAAACGAGAGTTGAACCAATCGGCAATATCCGTTTTCTCATTTACTTTTCCGGTCATTCCGTTATATGTTTTCAATAGTCCGCTTATAAAGCGCTCAATGTTATCGCCCAGGACTTTAATCTGATCTTTTGCTAAATTTTCTGTATAACCGCGATCCCGCGCCGAGATAAATATAAATGGTTTATCAAAATGAAATAAATTGTTGTTACTTGCCGGTGTTATATTGCTAAACTGAAGACTGAGCCAATCGTCGCGCTGTTTATCTTTAACCAACAGCTCGTTTGCAATGATGGTTGAGCAAAGCTGAATTGTTAATTTTTCGCACTGATCCATTACACCTCTAAGATAATACCTACCATGAAAAGTATAAGCTTTTTGATGAGGCTTAAACATTGAATGGCTATACAACATTGTTTTTGCCATATTCTCCAACAAATTCGTTTTGCCGACCGCATTGTCGCCGATAAAGCAATAAACCCGTTTATCCTTATCCAGCGAAATATCGAAGTTCAAACCCGCATCGGTTTGTTCAGCCTTGAATTGATAGATCATTTTCAACTCCCGCGTAAAGAATGCATTTAGAGAATTATTTGGAGGAAATTTCCCACCCACGCCCGCATTTCGATCAACTATTGCTCAAAGTTGCCAATCCATTGTGTCGCTGGCGGATTATGTCTGGAAATCGGCGCTACTTTGAAATTCCAATTCCATTGTCTTTAGATTGATAACCGCGCCGGCTTTGGTCAGTCGCATGAATCCCCCTTATGCCCAGCCAACGCTTAACCCGAATATCCAGTTCCTTGCGGCGGGCGCTGACAAAATAGAACTCCCGCTGCGGATGCTGCTTATGCAGCTCACGATAGCGTTGCATGGCGTTGCTGCCATCAGCGCACGTGTCGATCACGGCGATGCGGTCTAAAATGCGGTGGGCGTCCGGCGTCGTATGGGCGTCAATGGCTTCAATAATCAGCCATTGGTCGGTGTAGACGTTTTTTATATCCTGCCAGGTCATTGTAAATTCTCCTTCATCAAATTTATTGCAAAGCAAAGCGCAAAAATGAATTTTTGCACTCCTTTATTTTTCCACCCACGCCCGCATTTCGGCCAATTCCCGCTCGAAATTGCCGGAGAGAATCGGGAAGCGGCACCACGTTTTGGGATCGAGATTTTCGTCGTCTAAATGGAAGGACGGGGCATAGCGCTCGCGCTTCCATTGGTTCTGACACCACAGCTTGAAGAAACGCTCCACATAACGGGCCAGGTCGGGCACGGCATATTTATCACCAAAGTGAGACTTGAGCAGCTTAAGGACTTGCAGCGGCATTTTTTTGTCGCGGATGGCCACTCGTTCAATGGCGTCCAATAACGGATAGGGCATTAGATCGGCTTCGTCGGTCTGGTGATTGGCTTCCGGGCGCAGTTCGGCGGTCGGCTGCTGCTCGTTGACCAGCTTGAGGATGGGAACCGCGCCGGTTTCCGACGGGCCGGCCGTTTCCAACCAACTTAGCCATTCGCGCAAAAAGGCTTTGTCGATGCCGCCAATGGGACATAGTCCGCCGCAGGTATCGCCGTCCATGGTGGCGTAGCCGACGGCCGCCTCGCTGCGATTGCTGGTGGTCAGCAGCAATGCGCCGCGGATGTTGGCGATCATCCAAACGCTTGGCCCGCGCGACCGGGCCTGGATGTTTTGCAAGGCGATGTCGTCGCGCTCCCAGGTCAGTTCACGACCTAAGGCCTCAGACACGGTTTGGATATACTGCTCAATCATCGGGGCGACGTTGAACTCGTAAAAAGTGGCGCCGAGGGTTTTGGCCAGGCCGGCGGCGGCGTTGCGCGTCACCGGGCCGCTGTTGGCCGAGGCCTGATAAACACAGGTTAAGGTTTGACCGATGATGTCGTCATAACCTTGTGCACCCTGAATTTCCTTAAAATAAGCCAGCTTTTTCAAAAAGCCGTCCAGGCCCAAAAATTGAATACCAAATTTAATCATCAACGAGATCAAGCAAGAAACGGCCGACGAGTCTGCCCCGCCGCTGAGCGAAACGACAAAGCCTTTGGCCCGGCTTTTGCGCATGTAATCAAACAGGCCGAGGGTCACGGCGTGGGTAAATTCTTCATACTTGAAGTTGACCGGCGGATACCAGTTGACAGCCGTGCTGGACGGCGCTTCGTCAATATCGGGGTAGGCAAAGCCGGGATAGGCAATCAGGCCGGGATGATCGAGCAAGTCGGGCCGGAAGCTGCCGGTGCGCCATTGGTTCATGCGGGTAGTGTCCACGTCAATGACCGCCGGAATAATCTGCATATCGTCGAAAGTGAGCCGCTCGCCGTTGGCGATCAAACGGCCACCGGAAGCGACCATGCCCCCGCCGTCAAAAATGACCCGTCCGGACTCGCAACCCAGCAAGTTGGCGTAGACGTAGGAAACGCAAAACGCCCGAGAACCTTCCACCACAAAGCGCTTGCGGATCTCGTGCTTGCCAAAGGCAAAATGGCTGGCGCTGGGATTGAGGATAATGTCCACGCCTTTGAGGGCCAATTCGCCGCCGGGCCGCCGGGCGACCCAGGCGTCTTCGCAAATCTCCAGGCCGATTTTTACCCCGCCGATGTCAAAATAAAGATCGCCAATGGGATAGCTCTGGCCGGCAATGGTGACGTTGCTGCGCACGTCGTTGGGCCAGGGTTTGAACCAGCGCGGCTCGTAATGCAGCCCGTCGCCGGCCAGGAATTGCTTGGCCACAAAGCCGAGAATTTTGCCGTCAGCCACAATCGCCGCGCAATTAAAGATGCTGTTTTGATGGCAAATCGGGATGCCGAGGCAGACGACCATGCCCATGGTGGCCGGCAGGATTTCCTGCAACATGTCCCAGGCCGTGTCGATCAGGCCCGGCGCTTGAAATTCGTCCTCGCAGCCGTAGCCGGTGATGCACAATTCCGGCATACAGAGAATCGAGACTTTTTGCCGGCGCGCCGTCTCAATGGCATTGAGCAGATTGGTCTTGTTGTGTTCCCAGGCCATTGGGGTCTGGTTCAGGACGGCGGCGGCGACTTTGATCAGGTTCATTTTTTCACCTCACGTTGAGTTTCAAAAAATAAGACTGTTGGATGGGACGACGATTACCTTGTGCTCCTTGCTATCTCAGTCGATCTTTCCAATAACCCGGCCGACGGCTGGTATGCATGATGGCTACAAACAAAATGTAATCCGACTCAATTGTGTAGAAAATGCAATACGGAAACTTCTGCACCACATATCGGCGCACATCATCATCCACAATTGGATAAATGTGGGGCTGCCGTTTGACCTTTTTGATCCCCGCCTCAATCGAATCTACAAAAGCCACAGCAATCTGGGGACTGCGCTCTTTCAAATATGCCGCGGTTTCGGCATATTCGATTGCGGCTTCCGGATGGATGACGCCTTTCATGACAAGACCGTCCGGCGGATATCGGCCAAGACTTTATCCACCGGCAATGACTGCACCTGGCCGGAGCGCACCTCATCCCGGCGACGTTTAGCGGTTAGCAGTTGCCAGGCCAGAATATCGGGATCCGTCATATTTTCCATGCTGGCGATGAGCTTTTTGATCAACACGGCGCGCTTTTGCTCCGGCAGCGAGATCGCGTCCGTAAAGACTTTTTCGATGGTAAGAGCCATTTTAAATCTCCTTCCTTTAGTTATTTCCAACTATACAATTGCCGGAACGCCGACAATCGGCGCATAAAAACCGATGATCATTTCTCGTTGGATCGGTTCGCGCTTGACTCTTTTTCTAGTGCCTGGCGGGCAACAGCTAACCACTCTCTTGACTTGATGGTACGAGGATGATCCGATCCAAGAGATTTCTCGAAGATAGTCAAAGCTGCCTTCTGGTGCGTTACCGCGGCTTCATATCTTTTTTGATCATAATATAAAGCGCCAAGATATCCCAAAGAAATAGCATAATTTGGATGCTCTTCACCTATAGTTTTTTTCTTTATCTCAAGACTTTTTTTGTAAAGTTCTTCTGCCTGGGAATATTTTTTCTGCTTTACGTACACCCCTGCTAAGTTGTTGAGGGATTGTGCGTAATCAGGATGCTCTTCACCAAGGATTTTTTTCCAGATATCAAGGCTTTTTTTGTAGAAGTCTTCTGCTTGGGGGAATTTTCCTTGGTGGTAATACACCACTGCTAAATTATTGAGGGAATTAGCGTACTCAGGATGCTCTTCACCACGGTTTTTTTTCGATATTTCAAGACTTTTTTGCTGGAATTTTTCTGCCTGGGGATATTTTCCCAGCTTTGCATATACCATTGCTAAATTATTGAGAGGGCTAGCGTAATCAGGATGCTTTTTACCGATGTTTTTTCCCCATATCTCAAGACTTTTTTTGATGTGTTCTTCTGCTTGGGTTAGTTTTCCAAGATAAAATGTAAATTGTCCGACAGAATCAAGAAGTCTTCCAAGAAGAAGCTTTTCTTTTTCTTCGTTCAATTTTTCATTTTTTGGCAAGGCCTCGACTAAGCTTGCAAAAATAGCGGCTCCTTCCTGATACCAGCCTCGTAACGCGCAAAACTTGCAGAGAGCTTCTAAGCTTTTAGCAATATATTCCCATGCTTTTTTTTCTTCTGCGTATTGCCATGCGTTTTTGATATGTTCGATTTCCGTTTCGATTTCATCAAGCGTATCGTGAGGGTTTCCTTTATCAAGCTTTTCTTCTCTTTGAGTGAGAAATTCGGTGAAGTAAGACGCATATCGTTCAAAACTGTCGTTTTCTTCTGCCGCATCTTCTTTCCGTTTCAAACTCCCGTAATCGGCGATGGTCTGATGCAGGGTATAGCGTCCGCCGCTGCCTTCCACCAATCCTGCGTCACTGAGACGATACAAACTTGTAGGCGATTCGCCAGAAACTGCCACTGCCGCTTCCTTTGAAAACGTAACCGGTTTGGCCGGAAACACCGACAGCGCTCGCAAGCAATGTTTTTCGCTGTCCGCCAATGCATCATAACTCACATAAATCACCGCTTGAACGGAAATGAACGCCCCTTCCGGCAGACCCGGATGCTGCTTTAGGGAATCTCGCGCGCCTTCCAATCGGATACGTTCCTCGGCATCTTGCAATCTTTGCAGGGCATCTTTGATCCGACCCGGGTCATCGGTATAGCCTTCTTTCTTCAAAAACCGACCCATCAGGTTCAAGGCCAGCGGCAAACTGCCCACGGCTTTGACCAGTTTAACAGCATTGGTCTGATCAAGAGCGACGGCTTGCGGGGCGTGTTGGCGGAGCAAGATCAAACCGTCGGCCTCGGAAAGTTCGGGCACAAGCGTCTGGCCTTGTCCGGCAAAATCAAGGGCAATCTGTGGCTGCCGGGTGGTAATCACCTGCACCGCGTTGGGCGCGCCAATCTTAAACTCCAGCGCGTCTTTCATATCCCATACATCATCAATAACGGCCAGAATCTTTTTGTCGCCCATATAACGCTGCACCGCCGCCCGCCGCTCAGTCGTCGTTTGAAAGTTTTTGAGCACATCGCCATGCATGCCCAGGGCAAATAACCAGTCGCCCAAGATACGAAAGGGATCGGGATTCTGTCCCAACGGCGCCCACAGGATGCCATCCGAAAAATGTTTGATAACGGCGGGATCGTAGGCCAGTTCAACTGCCAAGGCGGTTTTGCCCACGCCCGGCATGCCGTTGAGCGCAGATAGCCCCAGGTTTTCTCCGGCAAAGAGTTTTTCCTTGAGACGTTCGATCATGTCTTTTCTGCCCACAATCTCATGCGACGGCCTGGGCGGAGCAAGGAAGGGGATTTCCAATATTTTTTGCAGCGTTTCTTTGGATTGATTGAGGAGTAACTGAACTTTTTCCTCAACCGAATCAATCTTTTCGCCGAGCTTTTCTTTTCCCAAAAGTGGCGAGATTTGATGTAGGATGGTTTCAAACACAGTCCCCGGGGCAATACTGCCCAGGGCGGTCTCTATATCGTCCGGGTCCGACAGCGGCAGCGTGTATTTTTCAAAAGAGGTCGGGAAGTTCTTCAGATCAGCTTCGATTGCCGCCAGTTTTTGCTCCAGATGCTTTCTTTTTCCATCCGCTTCCGCGATGAGCTTTTCATATTTGAAACGAATCGCCACATCGCTTTCAATGACAAAGCCTTCGCGCAGCTTGGCGATAAACTCGCTTAAATGCGATTCCCATTTTTCCAGGAAAGCTTGTTTTTTTATCAGGAAGGCCGAAACCTGTTTGGCCTGAGCGTGTTTTTCTGGTGGGATACTTTCGAGGCAGACAGCAGTATCTTTTTCTTTTGAAGCGTCAGGATGTTGTTGCATTTTCAATATCCTTTTGGGCACGTTGTCCGGGGTGGTTGTTCAACAAACCCGTCAGGTTTTGAAAACCTGACGGGTTTAACGCAAAGCGAATTTATAAACCGCTGTATTTCGGATGCTCGTCAATATTCATCAAGCCAACACGCCGTCACGCCGGGTAACCGTCACGCCGCGCTGCTGTAAATCGGCCAGAACCGCGTCCAAAAAGCCGGGTTCCATGCCCAAATATTCGGGGCAGACAATGCCTTTTCGGGTGACTTTGCCTTGCAGCATTTGACGGGCGACAGCGGTGCAGGTATAGCCGGTGGTTCTGGCCATGGACGAGACCTGTTTGACGCTGTCGTAGCGGTCTAACAGATCGTAAGTGACTTGCCGGTTTTGGCCGTCCTTCCGGCCCATGCCGCTGATACGCATGATGGTAAAATCGGCCTCGCCCGGTTGGAATTTGAGCTTTGGCATCAGGGCGCGCACGGTAAACTCCATCGGCGTGACCGGTTTGCCCTCTACCTCAACCGGCGTTTTGCTGAAAAAGCCGGCTTCGCGCAGCAGCTTCATGATGGCGACATGGCCGGGATAGCGCAGGGTTTTTTCCAGCATATCCGGCACTTGCAGGGTGTGGACTAAAGTGCGCAAACCGTCGGAGTTAAAGGATTCCAGCGTCCCGACCGAATCGAAGAAAATTTCTTCCAGATCGCTCAACGCTTCTTTTATGATGGTGCGACCGCCTTCGACAATGCGAGCCGGGCGAATGTATTCCTCCAGCACATCGTGCGGGGAAAAGCAAAATTTGTACTCAAACGGTTTCTCGCGCACGACGGGCAGACCGCCGACGTAACAAACCAGTTGCCGCGTCTCATCAAAATAGCGGGTCATGTGACCGAAGGCCATGTTGCTCAGGCCGGGCGCAACGCCGCAATCGACAACGGCGGACACGCCCATTTCTTTGGCCAGCGCGTCCAATTCCAGGGCATTTTCCGGGAAAAACGAAATGTCAACGACATTCTTTCGGGTGCGCAGGATGGTCTCCAACGTACGAAAGCCCATAAAGCCGGGCACGGCGCCAATGACCACATCAAACGGGGCGATCAAGGCCGACACGCGGACCGGATCGGCCAAATCGGCCTGTTGCGTCACAATCTGCGGATGATCGCCGACGCGCTGAAAAGCCGCGGTTGACGCATCGGTTACGGTTACGGCATAGCCGCTGTCGGCCAGGTCTTTGGCCATAGCGCTGCCGACAATGCCGCAGCCCAGAACAATCACTTTCATAAGTATCTCCATGCGTTGTCCTGAAAACGCATAGCCACAAAGTCACGAAGACGCTAAGTATACTGCAAATTAAGTTTTTTTCAGGTCTCACGCAAAGTCGCGAAGGCGCAAAGTAAAAATTTAAAGAAAGATAGGCTTTTCGTATTTCCTGGCGTCTTTGCACCTTCGCGTGAGATATAAAAACTTATTTTCCAATGTACTTAGGATTGCGTATTAAATAACTTCCGTATTTGGACGATAGCCGAGTTCTCAAGCCCTGGAAGGGCGACCCGTTTGTAGAAAACGAATCACATCCAAATTAGCCCCATCGGGGCGGCCCGTGAGGCGTACGAATCGTCATATCCATTAAACGGGTCGCCCCGATGGGGCTGTACAGCTCTTTCCGGTCGGGCCGATCCGCTACTACAAACAGGTCGCCCCGATGGGGCTTGAAATACGGAAGTTATTTAATACACGTTCTTTAGTGACTTTGTGGCTTATAACGAATTCAGGTTAAATTAATATTTGTGGAAAGGTTGGTTGAAAAGCAGGTTTGTAATATGGCTTGCCGGGCGGGGTTGGTCAAGAAAATTGTGCGGTCGCGGGCGTTTTCAAGAGCGTTGGTTTTGGCGTGATGAGATGCATAATTGCTATTTGCCGGAATAGCCGGCTTCGGACAGAATTAACAGCATGATCCGCTGAATGTCGCGATGGCCGTCCTGGTTGAACCACCACTCATCCTGCGAATGTTCGCGGCCTTGTGCTCCGCCACGACTGATCGTAATTGCCGGCATATTTCTGGAAATAGGAATATTGGCATCCGTTGAAAGGCGCATAAAGATTGGCTCAATACCAAAATAGCGGTAAGTAGCGATGGCTCTTTGGACAACCGGCACGGTCGGTTTAATTGCGCCACTGGGTCGATCACCAACCTTTTCGATTTTTACACGCATTTCCGGGCCGCGCATACGGGCTTTATTTTCTTCATTAAAGGCATGTTGAACGGCGCGCAGAAAAATCTTTTCCAACTCTTTGAGTTTGGGCTGCGAAACCGAGCGCATATCAACTTCCATCCAGGAATCACTAGGGATTGAATTAATGGACAAACCACCGCCGGTGCGGCCGACGTTATAGGTTGTTTTTTCGCCGGTGCGGCACACCGGCGCCGCTACTTCTACAAAATGATGGATGGCCCGGCCGATTGCATGATGCGGATTAACAATGCCAAAGTGCCGCCAGGAATGGCCGCCAGGCCCGGTAAATGTTACTTTGTAACGCAGCGAACCCAAGGCGCTGTTGACGATAAGACCCGGCTCATTGCTATCCACCGTAATCCAGGTATCAATTCGCGGACCCAGCGGACTAAACAAAAATTTGGCGCCCCGCAGATCACCCAAGCCCTCTTCGCCAACCGTGCCGATGAAAAGTAAATCGTCCGACGCGCGGATGTTGTTATGCGCCAAAGCTTCCAAAATGGTGAGCAAAACCGCCAGGCCACGCGCATCATCACCAATGCCGGGCGCAAATAATGTGTCGCCTCGTATTTGGACCCGCACATCCGTTTCTTCCGGAAAAACCGTATCCAAATGAGCAGTTACGGCGACAACCCGCTTTCGCTCGCTGCCCCGACGTAAACCAACAACATTGCCCTCCGCATCGATACCAACCGAGTCAATTCCGGCCGCGCGCAGCATTTCCGCAAACTTGTGGGCACGCAGAGCTTCCTTGAACGGTGGAGACGGGATTTCCGTAAGCAGGATTGTATTTTTGACCGTACGGGCATCTATACCGGCAATATATTGAAAAGCGCTCTGGATCATCGGCAACTGCGCTAATTGGCTTATTTGCGTCGCAAATTCCGGCTGCAGCACGATCTTGACATCTTCAACATCGCTTTCCTCGCCGGCCTGTAATGTCGAAGGCTGCAGCAACCATAGCATGAGCAGGCCTTTGGTGAATTTGCTGTGCTGACGACAGATTAAATGGATCAGGTTTGTCATAATAATGCTCTGCTGCAGGAATTGGTTGAGATGACATTCCTGGGGGAAGTCGGGAATTGCCGGTTACAAAAACATGAGCGCACTAACTTTCAGCAGTTAAACAGAAGTGGTTCATGGGATAAGATGGTGAAACCTTGCAAAGGCTTAATTTGAAATCTGCATGTTTTGTGTACTGAAGCCTTCGCAAGGTTGGATTTCCACAAACTTGTTCCATGAGCCACAGAAGTCTTTACGGAGTTATAAACAGGAATTTCTTATAAAAAAGAAAGAATAAAGAATAAAGTCTATCATCAAAAGCTCATACGAACTTACGCCGCGTAGCAGTAGGGACATCCGCACTTTAGTTCACTTTTGGCGCTTGTGCGTCGGCGCACTATGCTTGATGACACAAGAATAACCCGGAGTTGATCGATTACACCATCAAACAGTATCGGTATTTATGACGCATGTGCATGATAGCTGTTCATTTTCCGGTAAAAGCATGGAAACGAGTTGACTAAAAATTGACATTGCATAAATGCCGTGCGTACATTATATTTTAGCCAGATAAATTTGAATGTCTTCGTACGACCTCCTTCCAAAGTTGGCTTGGAGGTTTTTGCATTTTATGGTAAGGATTGTCCTGGACTTTCCAGCGCAGCCCGCGTTGAAATTGCAGCAGAAGGATTTCGTATGTCACAATCTATTTTAGATGGGCTTAACCCGCAGCAGCATGTTGCGGTAACAAGTTGGCAAGGCCCGCTCTTAATTTTAGCCGGAGCAGGCAGCGGCAAAACACGCGTTTTGACCCATCGCATCGCCTATATGATTTCGCAAAAAAATGTCAACCCGTGGAATGTCCTTGCCGTAACCTTTACGAACAAAGCCGCCCGGGAGATGAGCGCCCGCGTAGAAAAATTGCTTAGCCAGAAATCGAAAGAGATTTTGCTGGGCACATTTCATTCATGCTGTGTCCGCATCTTAAGGCGCGAATGTCATCAATTGGGTTTTGAGCGCGACTTTATTATCTACGATTCCGATGATCAGCAGAAGCTAATCAAAAATATCCTGGAGTCGCATGATATTAATGAGAAAATCACTACGCCGCGTTATGTTCAGTCTGCAATTTCCAGGGCCAAAAACAACCTGGTAGGCCCGGATGAGTACTTAAGATTTGTATCTGAACCGACCTTCATTGACGAAAAAATTGCCAATGTTTTTCGCGACTATCAGCGCCAGCTTAAAGCAAACGGAGCGATGGATTTTGACGATTTGATCGGGATTACGATTCAACTATTTCGGCAATTTCCAGCCGTTTTAGAACGCTATCAAGAACGTTTTCGATATATATTAGTTGATGAATACCAGGATACCAACCATACCCAATATGTGCTCATCAAACTATTGGCCGAAAAGTATCGCAACCTGTGCTGTGTCGGCGATGACGATCAATCTATTTATGGATGGCGTGGCGCAGATATTCATAACATCCTGAATTTTGAAAAAGATTTTCCTGAAACGACCATTGTGCGCCTTGAACAAAATTATCGTTCAACCGCCAACATCCTTAAAGCAGCCAGTGCCGTCGTCCGCAATAACACGATGCGCAAAGGCAAAGAACTATGGACCGATAATACCGCCGGCAATCAAATAACCGTAACCGAAACATTCAATGAGCGCACTGAGGCCGACAATATTGTTACCCAGATTCGCAGTATGATGCAATTTCAGCGCGGATTGAGCTTAAATGACTTTGCTATTTTGTATCGCACCAATGCGCAATCGCGAGTGCTGGAAGAAGCGTTTCGCTGGAGCCGCATCGCCTACTCAATTGTCGGCGGGCTGCGTTTTTATGAGCGCAAAGAGATCAAAGACGCCATTGCCTATTTACGGATTATTTCCAATCCGATTGACGCGCTAAGTCTGTTACGGATTATTAACGTGCCGCGCCGCGGTATCGGAAATACAACCATCGAACGACTGCAGGCTTATGCAGAAAGCCATGCCTGCACACTTTTTGAGGCAATGCACCACGCAGATGAATTAGACGCCCTGACCTCCGGCCTAAAGCGAAAAGTCGGCGAGTTTGTGCAGCTTATTGAGCGATATCAGCAAAAAAAGGGTACGACGCCATTAGATAGCCTGGCCAAAGATTTGCTGGAAGAATCCGGATATATGGCCGCATTAAAAATTGAATATGGCCCGGAACGCGACGAGCGACTTAGCAACATTCAAGAACTATTACAGGCCCTGAAAAATCATCAAGAGGAAGCAGATGAGCCATCGCTGGAGAATTTTTTAGCCGATGTTGCGCTGGTATCCGATGTGGATCAATGGGACGATAAAAGTGAAGCCATTACGCTGATGACATTGCATAGCGCTAAAGGTCTGGAATTTAAATATGTTTTTATTTCCGGCGTTGAAGACGGCCTTCTCCCCCACTTCTCGTCACAGGACAGTCTGGCGCAATTAGAAGAAGAGCGCCGCCTTTTTTATGTTGGGATTACGCGAGCCCAGCAAGAGCTGTACTTAAGCTACGCGCAAAACCGGTCCCGTTATGGCAGCGAATCCGTAGCGACGCTGCCCTCCCGATTTCTGCGCGAAATTCCCGAAGATATCCTCAACGATGTCTCTACCAACAAAAAGCGGGCAAAACGCGTCTCAGCCCAGTCCATTCCGGAATCGTCGGCTGTTAAAGTCAATTTGGCCAGCATCATGCCCGCCTCAAAACCGGCGCCTGTTGTGACCGAAAATACTGCCTTTAAAGTTGGTGATTTGGTCACGCATAGCAGTTGGGGTTCTGGTAAAATCATCAGCAGCGAGGGCAACGGCGACAATCAAAAAGTCACCGTCCGCTTTAGTGACAGGTCAGAAAAAAAGCTCATGATTAAGTTCGCTAATCTGGTTAAGACTTGACGCAGATTCGGGTCACGAAACTATTTTTTGCTTGACGCATATAAAGCCGCATATATATATTCGGCGCGCTTAATTTTCCGGGGCGAGGGTGGCGGAACTGGTAGACGCGCCAGACTTAGGATCTGGTAGGGTATCCTGTAGGGGTTCAAGTCCCCTCTCTCGCACCATTAAAATTGCCTGAAATTAGTTGAATAGAGTAATCACTTTTAAAAAGAGGGGAAATTTTGAAATACGAAATTAAAGAGCAAACAACCTGCCTGCGCAAAATCGAAATCGAAATTCCGGGCGAAGAAGTTGAAAAAGAAAAAGATCGTCTTTTCAAAAAATATGTGCGGAGTATGACCATACCGGGTTTTCGCAAAGGTAAAACCCCGCTGCATGTCCTCAAAGCGCGCATTGGCAAAGGCGTAGAAGAAGAAGCTTTGCACAGCTTGATCGACCCGAGTTATAAAGCAGTTTTAGATGAGCTTAAATTTAAGCCGATTAGCCGCGTTTTAGTAGACACCGGCAAGTATACAGTGGGAGAGCCGTATCGTTTTTCAATTGTCTTCGAAGTTTATCCCGAAATTGAGCTGAACAAATTCAAAGATTATGACATTACTCAGTATGAACTTGTTGTGAGTGACGAGATGATCACGGAGAATCTTGAGGAGTTTTTAGAGAAACACCGAAACTATCAAACCATAGAACGACCCGCCCAAGAAAATGATCTGATCGATACCGATGTACTGCCGGTTGACGAAGCATACAGCAACCGGGATCGTATTCCACTCAACTTTCATCTGGACAAAAATGGTCCACAGGCTCGCTATGTAGAGCACCTGATTGGCGCTAATGCCGGTGATGATCGGCGGTTTGAAATTCATTTTGAAAGTGATGCGCGTGATCGGGATTTGCATGGCCTGACTTTAATGTGCGAAGTGACCATTAACGGTGTCCGCGAGCTAAAGAAGCCAGAACTGACCGATGAATTTGTTAAGAGTCTGAACGAACCGGCTTATACGACAGCAGACGATTTGCGCGGCAGTATAAAAGCGGCTATTGCCGATCATTTCCGAGGCGACACCCGCCAAAACATGTTGGATGAATTAAAAGGAAAAATATTTGTCGACAATCCGTTTGATATTCCTGAAACCATGATTGAAATGCAACTGGAGAGCTCGTTTAAGAGCTATCAAGATGATATGCGGCAGCGTGGGCAAGCAGTTCCAGCAAATCAATTCGACAACTTTCGCAAGCGCTTTCGTCATAATATTATGATCGGGATTAAAGAGCATCTGGTCGAAGAAAAAATTATAGAACTGTTTCATCTGAGCGCCGACGAGGGGGAAGTTCTGGAAAATGTCCGGCAACGATTTGAGCACATGAACATCAACTTCGAGCATATTAACGAGCATACGCTTGAAGCCGTAAAAAATGTAGCCCGCGTCCAGATTGAGCGTGGAAGGGCAAATGAAAAGCTGATCTCGCTGCAAAAGCTGGAAACAAAAACCGTCACCTTCGACGAATGGAAAGCGATTCAAAGTGAAAAGCATCATGACCACGAACATCATGACCACGAACATCATGACCACGAACATCATGACCACGAACATCATGACCACGAACATCCGCATTCACACTGATCGTTTTATCAATTTTGGAAATAAATATTAAATACTGGGCGATTTACCCCGCTCATTTATAAAACTACACCCAAACATTTGCGTTATCCACGAGAATCTTAACCGCAAAGCTCGCAAAATTTATCGCAGAGTTTCGCGGAGTTTTCTTTGTGTAACTCCGCGTGATACTTTACGAATGTTTGCAGTTAAAAATTGCGGTTTACCGCCTTATGAAGGAGTCTTTATGTATCTTGTTCCGACAGTTATCGAACAAACCAATCGCGGTGAACGCGCTTTTGATATTTACTCGCGCTTGCTAAAAGATCGCATCGTTTTTCTGGGTTCACCTATTGACGACATTGTAGCCAATATTGTCATTGCCCAGCTTTTATTTTTGGAAGCGGAAGACCCAGATAAGGACATTTTCTTGTATATTAACTCGCCCGGTGGCTCTGTTTCAGCCGGTTTTGCCATTTACGATACCATGCAGTTCATCAAGCCGGACGTTTCGACAACCTGTTTGGGCATGGCCGCCAGTATGGGCGCTTTTTTGCTGGCGGCGGGCGCAAAAGGCAAGCGGTCGGCATTGCCAAACTCGAAAATCATCATGCACCAACCGGCCGGCGGCGTGCGCGGTCAGGCCAGTGATATCGAAATCCACGCCAAAGAAATCATCAAAACCCGCGAACAAATCAACAAAATCTTTGCCACCCACGCCGGCCAGACCTTGGAAAAAATTGCCAAAGACGTAGATCGCGACTTCTATATGTCGGCTCAGGAAGCGAAAGAATATGGCATCGTCGATCAGGTTATCTCCAAACATTAACGTTGATTCAACGTCATAAAGCCATTATGACAACAATAGCAAGTGCAACGCAATATCATCAAAACTAAGCGGAGAAGCTGAATATGATGCGACGGAAACGGGGCGGCGCGGATGTCCGCTGTTCTTTTTGTAACCGACAGCACCACGAAGTCAAAAAGTTGTTGTCCGGACCCGGTGTATATATCTGCAATGAGTGCGTGACCCATTGCGGCGAAATTCTGGCGGAAGAGTTGCAAGAAGATTATGAAGAAGCGGAAGCCGGGCAACTGCCGCCGCCCATTGAAATTAAAGAAAAGATTGATGAATATGTGATCGGTCAGGAAGTTGCCAAGCGCATTGTTTCCGTGGCAGTCTATAACCATTATCGCCGGATCGAAGCTAACCAGAAAATGAGTCTGACTGATGATGTTGAACTGGAAAAAAGCAATATCCTGTTTATTGGGCCGACCGGAACGGGTAAGACCTTAATTGCGCAGACGTTAGCCCGTTTCCTGAACGTCCCGTTTGCGATTGTTGATGCCACGACACTGACTGAAGCGGGCTATGTAGGCGATGATGTAGAGACGATTCTGGTGCGGTTGCTGCAAGCCGCTGATTACAATCTGGATAAGGCTCAGCGCGGGATTGTTTTCATCGACGAAATTGATAAAATTTCTCGACGGGCCGACAGCCCTTCCATTACCCGTGATGTTTCCGGCGAAGGTGTACAGCAGGGTCTGCTGAAAATCCTGGAAGGTACCGTCGCAAGCATTCCGCCACAAGGCGGACGAAAGCATCCGCAGCAAAAATACGTCGAGATGGATACGCGTAACATCCTGTTTATCTGCGGCGGCGCATTTGACGGGCTGGAAAAGGTGATCGAAAACCGGATCGGCAAAAAGACGCTTGGCTTTGCCTCCGATCTAAAGACGTTGCAGAAGCGCGATCTGAATGACGTTTTACCACATGTGGAATGCGAAGACCTGCTTAAATACGGTCTGATTCCGGAATTAATCGGTCGTTTGCCCGTCCTGGCCACGCTCAATAGCCTGGACCGTGTTGCCATGTTAAAGATTTTGACCGAGCCGAAGAATGCTTTGGTTAAACAGTACAAAAAGTATTTCCAGATGGAGGGTGTCGAGCTGATCTTTACTTCCAGTGCTTTGGAGGCAATTGTCGATCTGGCGCTCAAGCGCAAAACAGGCGCACGCGGTTTACGGGCAATCATGGAAAAGACGCTGGTTAATATCATGTACGAATTGCCATCCATGAATGTTCAGCAATGTCGTATTACACCGGATGTTGTGCTAAAAGGCGCGGATCCAATCTATATTCCAGCCGAGGATTTAAACCAAAAAGCCGCTTGATATAGTTGACTATTGAACCCAATCAAACCTGTAAACTGCGGAAGTCTACAGGTTTTTTTGTTTTATGCTGACCCTGTCGAGACATTTTAGGTCTTCAAACTGAAAAGATACAGTTGTACTGGCCAAACTTGTTGACAGAAAGCCGACCAAGCGTTATTTTCCATCCACTGCTGTAGTTATTAATAAGAATAAGACGCAAATCCACCGGAGACGACGGAAAATGGACAGGGAAATGGACAATATGGGCACAGTCAATCCTGAGTACGCAACCAAGCAAGACCTGCAGAAGCTTAAAATTAAACTTAAAAAATATGTTGCACAAACAAACAAAGAACTGAATCATCTGAAACAAAAAATAGCTAAAGCCGATTTCACAGTTAAAGAGCAGGCCGCACAAATAGCTGCCTCCCGAGACGACCTTACCGATCTACGAATCCGGGTGCAGCATATTGAAGAAACAGTTGGCTTAAATTGGCAGGCCGTTGAGAAAATTGCTGGATTTCTGAACCGATTGAACGAACGATTCGATAAAAGCTCTAAGTACGAAAGCGAACAAATTGATCGCATTTTATTTATGGTTGAGCAGATTGTCAAATATCTGGAAATGTCAAACAAAGGCGAAACCGTTGAGCTCAAAACGATACTTGGTGAAAAGCATCCGCAACGCTATAAGGTGTCACCCAACTAAGTTGGAATTGCCATGTTTACCGGTCTGATTGAAGAAATTGGCCGAGTTCGTCTTTTACAGCGCACAGGCCAGGCTATAATTTTCACCATTGAAGCCACAAATATATGCAGTGATTTGAAGATTGGCGATAGCGTGGCGCTCAACGGGGTATGCTTGACGGCAACCTCGACATCAGCAGATTGTTTTACAGTCCAGGCCGTGGAAGAAACCATGAGCCGCACGGCTTTAGGACTCTTGGCTGCCGGTTCTCCGGTAAATTTAGAACGCGCCTTACGACTGTCTGATCGGCTTGGCGGCCATTTAGTAGCCGGGCATGTGGATACGACGGCAGTCGTCGAAACAATTAACGCTCTGGAGAACAGTTGGCTGTTTACCTTCCGCCTTGCGCCAAATTGGATGCGTTATGTGATTGAAAAAGGCTCAATTGCTATAAACGGGGTCAGTCTTACGGTGGCCGACATGACATTGGATACCTTTACAATTGCCGTTATTCCTGAAACATGGCGCAAAACTACCTTTCCTGCTTTACGCGTTGGACAGGCCGTAAATATCGAAGTCGATTTAGTTGGTAAATATGTAGAAAAATTTGTTCAGCCTGCCCCAAAAAATAGTTTGACTTTGGAACGGTTACAGGCGCTGGGTTATTAATTTTGAATTCATGTAATATGGTCAATTTTTTGCATTTGATTCATACCGTTTTACCAAATTAAAAGTAAGTTTTTTTATGCAATTTGCAACAATTCCGGAAGCGATTGAAGACATTAAAAACGGCAAATTCGTAATCGTAGTAGATGACGAAGATCGCGAAAATGAAGGCGATTTTATCACTGCCGCGCAATATATTACACCGGAAAAAATCAATTTTATGGCCACTCACGGCCGTGGACTCATCTGTGTATCCATGAACGGTAACAGACTGAACGAACTAAAACTGCCGGCAATGGTTCCCGAAAATACATCTCTTAAGGGAACACCATTTACGGTTTCGGTAGACGCAATTAAAGGTACGTCAACCGGTATTTCGGCGTCGGATCGGGCGCGGACCATTGCAGCATTGATTGATCCTAAAACAAATCCTGAAGATCTGGCGCGCCCCGGCCATATTTTCCCACTACGAGCGCAGGATGGCGGCATATTGGTGCGAGCCGGTCATACCGAAGCCTCAATTGACCTGACACGGTTTGCCGGACTATATCCGGCTGCGGCTTTGGTCGAGATTATGAATGAAGACGGCTCAATGGCCCGCGGCGCACACCTGGCAACGATTGCCGAGCATTTTGACGTGAAAGTTATTTCAATTGCGAATCTGATTCAATATCGCTATCAAACCGAGCAATTAATCACCCGTATTGCCGAAAACATTCTTCTGCCTACCCGCGTTGGCGCTTTTTATGCCCATCTGTACCGCAGCCCATTTGATCGCTATACCCATATTGTCTTAACTATCGGCCAAATTAACACGGTTGAACCGGTATTAGTGCGTGTGCATTCACACTGCTTGCCTGGCGACGTATTCGGTTCCTTACTGTGCGACTGCCATGAACAGCTAATAACGGCCCTGACAATGATTCAGGAAGCCAAGCGTGGCGTAGTCGTCTATATGCGCCAGGAACAATTGGATGCAAGCGAAGTTTTGCCCACCAATAAACTGACTGCCGAGGAAGCGCTACGCCGAGTGGCCTCTTGCCATGCACATGATCACACAGAGACTTCGTTGCGTCAATATGGGATTGGCGCACAAATTCTGGCTGACCTGGGTTTAACCAAAATTCGACTTATGACCAATAACCCACGCAAAATCATCGGGCTAAGCGGTTTTAACTTAGAGATTGTCGAACAGATACCATTGAATAAGTTTCCCGGCGCTGACTACGATTGAAAGGATGACTTTATGCCGGTTCATGTAATTGAAGGAAAGTTTTTGGCCAAAGACCATAAATATGCAATTGTCGTTGGTCGCTTCAATGAACTAATCACTCGCAAGCTGGTTGATGGCGCGATAGATTGTTTGGTGCGCCACCAGGTTATGGATAGCGATATTACAGTTGTATGGGTACCAGGTTCATTTGAAATTCCTTTGGCGACAAAAAAGCTGGCCGAGAGTAAAAAGTTTGACGCTATTATTTGCACCAGTGCGATTATTCGTGGCGGAACGCCTCATTTTGATTATTTAGCGTCAGAAGTCACCAAGGGCATCGCCGGAATTTCCTTAGCAACCGGCGTACCCATCACTTACGGCATTATTACAGCGGATACTATTGAACAGGCTATTGAGCGCGCCGGCGCCAAAATGGGCAATAAAGGCTGGGAAGCGGCAATGGCGGCAATTGAATTGGTCGATGTTATCCGTCAACTGGAAGTAAACGGTAAATAAATGTTATCACGGCGAGAATCGCGCGAAATGGCGCTAAAAGTTTTGTTCGGTATGGATATGAACACGGAGTTTTCAGTTAATTGGATGCCTTATGCTAAAGAAGCATTCTTACTTGAAAAAGAGTATGAAGCAGAGAATAAAAATGATCCGCCCTCTGTTGACCCTGACGAACCTGAAATGCCTTTTCAATCGAATTCGTTGTTAGGTCAATTAGTGACACAGACGGTAAGTCATCTGCGCGAAATTGAGGAGGCCATCACCAAGGCCGCTGATAATTGGCCGCTGGACCGCATCAACTTTATGGATAAAAATATTCTTCGACTTGGCACAGCAGAATTATTATATTGTGAAGGTATTCCGCCCAAAGTTACTTTAAACGAATGGATTGAGGTGACCAAGCGCTACAGCACCGACGATTCACCCAAATTTATTAATGGTATTCTGGACAAAATCGCCAAAGATGCAAATAAATCATCTGACATTGTGTAAGAGATTGCGGGAGCAGCAATGAGAGTTGCAATTATTTCGGATATTCACGGTAATTTAGAAGCGTTACAAACTGTTCTGGATCACATCAAGACCCAAAATGTTGATGAAATCATTTGCTTGGGTGACGTTATCGGTTATGGCGCAAACCCGAATGAATGCGCAGAAACCGTACGCGCCGTCTGCAAAGGCACTGTAGCCGGGAATCATGACTTTGCTGTAACAGATAAAACCGACATAAGCTATTTTAATCCATTCGCTAAACAAGCGGTTTTATGGACACGTGAACAACTTAAGCCGGAAAACTTTCATTTTATTGCAAATTTACCCTTACATATATATGAAGATGAGCGCATTTACGTCCATGCGACACCATCAAATCCGGCAGCCTGGGGCTATATCATGTCCAATTTGGAAGCGCTCAAAGAATTTAGCTTTTTTGCCCGCAAAGTCTGCTTTATCGGCCATTCCCACTATCCGGTTGTTATCGAATATAAAGATACACGTTGTCAGTTTATCCGTCCCAGCGAAGTTCATTTTGAACCCGAAAAACGCTATATTATCAATGTCGGCAGTGTTGGGCAGCCACGCGATGGTGACCCGCGCGCCGGTTACGTAGTTTATGATGCGGCAACCAAGTGTGTACAATATCATCGGCTGGATTATGATATGGCCGCGACCCAGCGAAAAATTCGTGAGGCAGGCTTACCGGAAGTACTTGCCGAAAGATTGGCGCTTGGAAAATGAACTGGTTTATTTTCATTATATACCTTTTGGCTTTGCCGCTTTCCGTAACTTGGGCACAAACGATCGTCCGCCCGGACTCAACTTCAAAACACATTGAGCGGACTATTTCTCAAAAATCCCCCAAAATTGCTTTTTGGCGCTCAGTTGCCTTTCCCGGTCTTGGCCAGCATTATATTCAAAAGAAGACAAAAGCCTATCTATTTGCCGGTGTTGAAACTACATTATTAACCGCCGTCATCTATGAGCATAATAGAACAAATCACTACAGCCGATTAGAAGATCGGGCCGTCAGCCAAAACCAGGCTGAAAATTATCATGCGCAATATCTTAAGCACTTTAATCGGCGTCAGAATATCCTTTGGATTAACGTGGCTTTTTGGCTTTACAATACCGCGGATGCTTATGTCGGCGCGCATCTTCTAAGTTTTACCCAACCGTTTGAGCTATCTGCGGGTTTTGATATAAAATCCGGAAGTACACTTGCTGCAGAAATTGCCTATCGCTTTTGACTTGAAAATCCGGCGGTTACACCAGGCTAAAAACGTAATCGCTCAAAAAGTGTTGGTAAAACCAAACCTTGCGAAGGTTAAACTTGCGGCGGAAGTTAATATCTTCAGGGCTTTCACAATCTTACCGGCGGGAATCTTCGCAAGGTTAGCCAATGGTTATTCCGCGCTAGGCGCGATTACAAATTCTCACTTTATGATAAAGACGCGACGGATATGGGAAAAAGACTGCGAAAAAGCGACCTTCCGCTTGATGAAAATCATGACCCCATCCGCATCGCTTTAGATAAGCTAGTCCAACTTGATATCAGTTTGGTTTATCCGGAATACTTTTCACGCTGTTTTACCTTTGCAGTTAAAATACCGCCCGGAAAGGTAGCCCGGCTACGCCAACGCTATCGTATTGAGGAACTGGACTATATTGTTAGTCAATCGGATTTAGCTCAAAAGATTTTGGCGCTTAATCGCGCTATAACATTAGAGCCAATTCAAATTGAAATAGAACCGCCCGGTAAGATCTACGATCCGATTTTGCAAGATTTTGTGGCGGGTCTTGATCAACTGCGGGTTAACCTTTATAATGATTATTTTGCTTATTGGTTTGCGTCTTTAATCACTTTTTATCGGCATAATCATATCAAATCCTATGATGCGGCCTGGCAGAATAAAAAGTATGCGCTTGAGAATGAAACCCGGCAGCAAGTTAAAAAGCATGAAGATTTTCGGCTTATTATTAACAATCGGGCCAAGCGACAATTGATGCGCGCTGTTATGAAAGATTATCGGCTAACGCGTTATGGTAGGATATGTCTAATTGAAGCCGTCGGCCGGCTTGAGCACAATGATGTCGAAACACAGCAGCTTCAGACACGGTTTCTGCAAGACTTAGGTGTTTGCTATGCTGATAATAGTATTTTAAGTACAACGGAAACGCGGCTAAACCAGAAGGATTAAGTATTCTGTTCGCAATATTCCAAAAGTTGTACTAGTCAAAGACCTTTAGAACACTTTTACAGTTGTCATTCCGGCGTGTTTTTGGCCGGAATCTTCTTACAGGCAAACAAGATACCGGATAAAAACATTCCGGCATGAAAGTGTTCGACAGGTTGTTGACTAGTACACAATATTCCAAAAGTGCAGGCAATCCGAAGCGCGAATTGCCTAATTCGCGCAGTAAAACGCAGGACATAGAACAAATGTTGACAGAAATTTTTTTATTTCCCATTTTGTCGAAATATATAATGATTCGTTCTTGACGATTTTAACTATTTTGTGGTATAATTGACCTGTTTTTTGTCAAAAAATAGTTTTAGCAAAACTGATGAATAATTCAGGTTAAATGAATGCAAAATACCCATGGTGAGTGCGGCTGCCCGAAGTTTCTGGACAGTCAGCCAATTTGCCTTCATAATTCTTTGATTAAATGTGTTTTTTGTTTTTTTGATTCTTCATTAATTTACTGACTTCATTTTCAAAAAGGAGATGTCTCATGGGTCGAGGTGATAAGCGTACTAAAAAGGGTAAAATTTTTCGCGGTTCAAATGGCAATAGTCGGCCAACTGACAAAAATCTTAAAAATAAGACGAAAACGAAAACACCCGAGAAACAATAAGGTAATACCGTGAATTCACAAACCTTCAACAATCGAGGAGGAAGTATGCGAAGGATGAGTAAGTTAGTAGTCATGATGCTAATGTTTTTGATCCCGGCGGCGGCTTGGTCACAGGTCACCACGGCTTCTATTCATGGCGTTGTAAAAGATGCGAAAGGCCAGCCGCTGCCGGGGGCAACGATTAAAGCCAAGCATGATCCGAGCGGTTCGGTGTTTGGAGCAATTTCTCGTATTGACGGCAAGTTTAACGTGCCAAACGTGCGTGTTGGCGGGCCTTATACCATCACGGTCACGTTTTTAGGCTATCGTACTGAGTCGAAAACCGATGTTATCCTGGCGCTGAGTCAGGATTTGGCGATTGATTTTGCCCTGGAAGAAGAAGCTTTTCAAGGCGAGGAAGTCAAAGTGACGGCCGAGCGGAATAATCTGATCAGCTCGTCACGCACGGGAGCGGGAGAAAGTGTCTCGCGCGAGCAAATCGACCGCCTGCCGACCATCAGCCGTAGCATTCAAGATTACGCGCGTTTAAGCCCGCAATCCTTCGGCACCAACATTGGTTCCAGTGAAAATACCGGCGGTTCTAACATTGGCGGTAAAAATAATCGCTACAATAATATTCAAGTGGACGGGGCTGTGCTGAACGACGTTTTTGGTCTGGCCGCCAGCGGTACGCCCGGTGGACAAGCCAACACCCAACCGATCAGTTTGGACGCGATTGAAGAATTTCAAGTTTCCTTAGCGCCGTATGATATTCGTTTGGGCGGCTTTACCGGCGGTTCAATCAACGCCATTACCCGCAGCGGCAACAATACCTTCATCGGTTCCGGTTATTACTTCGGGCGAAACGAAGGTTTAGTCGGCACCAGCCCGGACACAGTGAAGAAAAAACTCGACGACTTCAGCGAGTTTCAGGGCGGCTTTCGTGTGGGCGGCCCGGTGAAGAAGGATAAGCTGTTTTTCTTTGTCAACGGCGAAATAAAGAATCGCAAAGATCCTCGCACCGTTGGTTTTAGAGGCAGCGGCGAGGCGGTTGAGTTTAATATCCCGCAGAGCACCATGGAAGAAATCATTCGTATCTCCAAGGAAAAATACGGCTATGATCCGGGTAGTTTTGGCAGTTATACCAGCGAAACGAAAGATATGAAACTTTTCTTGCGCATGGATTACAACCTGTCCGAAAAACATCGCCTGACGCTGCGTCACAACTATGTCAATGCTGATCTGGATCGTGGCATTACCCGCAATGCGACAACGTATACACTGACCAGTCAGGAATATGTTTTCAACAGTGTGCAAAACTCGACGGTCGCGCAATTAAACAGCTCGATCGGCACCACAATGGCTAATGAAGCCCGTATTTCGGTGACGACGGTGCGGGATAAGCGCGATCCAAGCAGTGACCCTTTTCCGCAAGTTGAAATTTTTGTCGGTGATCGGGAAACGGCGCAATTTGGCATCGAACGTTCTTCGCAAGCCAATTCGCTTGATCAGGATATCATCGCCATTACCGATAACTTGAGCTACTTTAAAGGTGATCATACCTTTACAGTGGGCACGCATAACGAAATCATCACCTATAAGAATCTGTTCCTGCAAGATTTTTACGGGTCTTATCAATTTGACGATTTCCGCACTGCCGCCGGTGTTACCGTGTCACCCGATTCGGCCTTCGAAATCGGCCGGCCGACGCGTTATCGCTACAGCTATTCTTTAATCGACGGCGTGGATATGCCTTTGGCCGAATTTACCAGCTATCAAGTCGGTTTCTATCTGCAGGATCAATGGAAAGTATCGCCCAAGCTGACCATTACGCCGGGCTTGCGTTTTGATATTCCCATGTTTCCCGAAGAGCCGTTGTATAACCCGAAAGCCGATTCGATCTTTGGCGTCCGCACCGATGAAGTGCCGAGCGGCACCGTGCAATTTTCGCCACGGTTGGGTTTTAACTATGATATTACCGGTAACAAAGATACACAGTTGCGTGGTGGCATCGGCATCTTTTCCGGCCGTACGCCCGGCGTCTGGATTTCCAACCAATATTCCAATACGGGTATGGACATTGCTCGGGTCGATTATCGCCAATCCGGCACATCCAACGTAAAGGTATTTAGTCCGGATCCGTACAATCAGCCCCGCCCCGGCGATGCTGGCTTTCCCGGTCAGCCGATCACTACGGTGGCGGTTAATGTCACCGATCCTGATTTCAAATTTCCGCAAGTCATGCGCGGCAACATTGCCTTGGATCGTGAATTGCCCAACGGCCTGGTTGCCACAGTAGAATATGTTTATACGAAAAACATCAACGATATTCAATATGCCAATCTTAATATTGTTGACTCCGACAGCACGGTATTTGGCGACCGGCCGTTTTATAACTTTTCGCGGGTCAAGAAGAGCACAGCCTTTACCGATGTGTTGCTCCTCTCCAGCAGCGATAAAGGTCACCAATCCAGCTTGACTTTCCAGTTGCAAAAGAAGGCCGGAAGTGGCGAAGGCTTTTTGCGTAACATGATGGGCAGCGTGTCCTATACCCTATCGGAAGCGCGTGATGTCAATAGCGGCACGTCCAGCACAGCGCGTTCCAACTGGGAATTTAACGTCGTACCGGGCGATCCGAATAATCCACCGGAAGGTCGTTCCAGCTTTGAAATTCGTCATCGTTTTCTGGGTACGATTTCACAGCGCTTTACTTTTATGAAGAAATGGGCGGCAACCGCCTCGTTTATTTATGAAAGACGTTCCGGCCGGCCGTTCAGCTACATTTATAATGGCGACGCCAACGGTGACGGGGCTTCCAGCAACGATCTGCTGTATGTGCCGGAAACGGCGGACGATATTGTGCTAAGCACCAACAATTGGGCCGATTTGGACAATTTTATTTCCAGCGATGCAATTTTGAATGACGCCCGCGGCACGATCTTCGAGCGTAATACCGCCCGCGAACCTGCCGCCACGCAGTTGGACTTCCGCGGGTCGTTGGAAATCCCGACCATGAAAGCGCAGAAGTTTGAGTTGACCTTTGACGTGCTTAACCTGCCCAACCTGCTCAACCATGATTGGGGCTATCAGGAATATGTGTCTTTCCAGACTTACCAGCTGTTGCGCATTACCGGCTACTCAACCGCGCCGGCAACTCTTGGTAAACCGCTGGTCAGCTTTACCAAGCCGCTTGACCTCAACAAGAACGGCAAAGCCGATGTGGAAGATATTTATAGCAAAGATAATCTGCTTTCCCGTTGGGCGGTTCAGTTAGGTGTACGTTACACCTTCTAAACGCTGTTGCATATTTCAGCAATCTTTACAAAAAGACCTTTCGGCTCATGTCGGAAGGTCTTTTTGCATTTGGCCAGAATTCTGTAGTTGTCATAGCCAGAAGTTGATTTTCCGTATCAAGTACGTTCCCAAATGTCACTGAACCGATGAGGGACTTATGAAACGCCTGTTGATTTCCGCCTGCGTCATTTGCCTGTTGACATCTGCAATCGCTCCGGCTCAAACCGCCCCGGAACCGACGCTGTGGGAACAGATGAAGACCAAAGCCGCCGAATTGAAGAGTCGCTTCTTTGAAGCCGACAGCGCCAAAACCGGGTCCAATTCGCCGGGTATGCTCGACAAAATCCGCAACGCCTTTACCGCAGATAACGCTACGCCCGCAACAGTTCCGCCGGTGGCGATTCTCTCGGCTGCGCCAAATGGTCAGGTATCGGACGTGGACGAAAGCCGAGTCGCGCAGGTCGTATTCAACCAACCGATGGTGGCGCTGGAAGGCGTGGGTTGGTTGGATACGACAAAGGCCGGGCCGATTGTGCTTGAGCCGCAGGTGCGCGGCCGCTATCGCTGGAAGGGCACGGATGTGCTGGAGTTTACGCCGACCGAGCCGTTCCCGCTCAACACGCAGTTTGCGGCTCGTATTCCGGCCGGGACGCGCTCGGCCGTATCCGGCGCACGATTGGCGCAGGATTATCGCTGGACGTTTAGCACACCGAGACCTGAAGTTACGGATGTTAGACCGTGGCCCAAAACGACGGCGCAAGACTGTAAATATGCCGCCTTTCGGTCGGACCAGACAATTTATGTTCATTTTTCGGATCCAATAGATGCCAAACGTTGTGTGCCTTTTGTGCAATTAAATCCTTTCAGTCCACTTGAGCTATCCACGCCTGATTCTCTTAATGAAATTCAGAATTATTTCGGGTGGTGCGAGAATAAAGAAGACGTTTTGCGCATCCGGCCAAAGACGCAATGGGCATTGAATACGGGTTACCGTGTCATTTTGAAAGCCGGCTTGCCCGGCAAAGTCGGCCATATGGGTATGGCTCAGGCCGATACATTTCAGTTTGCAACCTTTTCAACAGATTTCCGGCTGCTGCCGCCGGTGTGGGCCGATACAGTTGGTATTGATCCAGAAGAAAGAATAGGCTTTAATTTCACCAATAAAGTGGATAATGACACTTGGCAAAAACATATACGTATTTATCCGGAAGATCCAAAAGAGCCAAATTTTTCGCCGGGTTGGTCTAGCTCTTTTGATCTGTGCGAGCATTCCGTGTATCTCAATCTTTACCCCAACAAAACCTACACCGTTGTGGTGGACTCAACTTTGCAGGACATTTACGGCAACCGCCTGGATCGGACGTATCGCTACAAGCTGACGACCGGCGCGTTCCGTCCGCACATCGAGTTTTTGAGCGGTCACGGCTTGATCGAAGCCTACACGGCCCATCGCGCCCCGCTCAAGCTGCGCAATGTGGAAAATCTTAAAATCTCGCAAATGGCCCTGTCCAAAGAACAAATTGTGCCCTATTTCCACGCCGTGGATTCGGATTATTCCGACAAAAGCCCCAGTGCATCACCACTGCAGCTTCAGCCGGGCGACAAGTGGAAACGGCAGCCGACTTATACATCCACCCGCTGGCTCAACAAGCTGGGTCTGTTCCCGATTGAACTGGATTCGGTACTAACTGCTCCAACCGGCGTCGCGCTGGTTGAGTTGGATGATAAATACGCCGAGTATGAATCCCGCCGCTATCCCAAAGCCATTTATCAAGTCACGAGCCTGGGCATCACCGCCAAAACCGGCTATGACAATACCCTGATCGCCGTCACCCGCCTGATCGACGCGCAGCCGGTGGCCGGGGCCGGCCTGGAAATCCGCAATCCCCAAAACAAGATCGTTTGGAGCGGTCAAACAGGCAAAGATGGCCTGGCTTTTGCGCCATCCTGGCGGGCGCTAGGCATCGGCAAAACGTCCAATTATCCATACACGCCGGAGATGTTTATCATCGCCACACTGGGCCAGGACCTGGCTTTTATTTCATCGACCTGGGGCAATGGGATTGAGCCTTACAGCTTCGATATTTCCACCCGCAGCGACATGGAGCCAGATAATACCTATGTCGGCGATATTTTCACCGAGCGCGGTTTGTATCGACCGGGCGAAACGGTGCATGTTAAAGGCATTCTGCGCTATCTGAATGAGGGCGATTGGCGGCCGGCCGCCCATGATTCGGCGCTGTTGCAGTTGTACGTAGCTCGCGGTTCATGGGACGAGGATTTTATTGATTCCGTCCGCCTGCCGTTAAGCAAAATCGGCTCGTTTTATCACGAATACAAAGTGCCGCTCAATGCCAAACTTGCCTCCTATCGCTGGCGAGCCCACGTCATCGGTTTTTGTAAATGTAATGGGTCAAACGATTGCAATGGCTGGAGTTGCGGCGAAAATATTAATGGTAACTTTCGCGTGGCCGAGTTCCGCCCGGCCGAACTGGAAGTGACCGTCCGCGCCGACCGGGATGATTACATGCGCGGCGACAAGGCAGCCATCTTCTTCGACGCCAATTATCTTTTTGGCGCACCGGTCAAAAACCTGCCCTTGATTTATATCGTCGGCCGTTCCGGCAATACCTTTGCGCCCAAGGGTTATGATGGTTACAGCTTCCGCTACACTTTCAATGCGGATAGTGATTACGAAGAATCGGATGATGAATCTGGGTATGCCGGTTATAGCACGATTGAGGAAGGCGAGCTAAAGCTGGACGGACAGGGCAAAGCGCGGCTCGATTTGACGCTGGAAACCGGCCCTTTTAGCAGCGGAGCGCGGTATGAGATTCAGGGCATGGTCAAGGGCAATAACGATCAGTTTGTCATCGGCACAAAAACGCTGACCGTGCATCCCGGTCCGTTCTACCTGGGGCTCAAGCCCTCTACTTTTTTTGGTCAAAAAGACAAATCGCTCGATCTGAACGTGCTGGCCCTCAAGCCCGACGGGACAAAAGTAACGGAAAAAGTGACCGTGCGCGTCGGCCATCGGGTGTGGCATTCTGTCCGCAAGGTGGGCGTAGGCGGACGGTTGGAATGGCACACCGAGCGCGTGGATTCGATTGTTTACACTACAACTGTGACCACCCAAACCGGCGGTGTGGCCGCCATCGCCTATACGCCGCGCAAAGCCGGAGAATATTATGTCATCGCCGAAAGCGCGGACAAGCAGATCAAGGCATCGACATGGTTCTACGCCACCGGCGCGTCCAATTACGCTTGGGCCCCCAGCGATGACGACCGGATTGATCTGGTAGCTGACAAAGTGGAGTATTCGCCAGGCGAAACGGCGACCATTCTGGTCAAATCGCCCTACGATTCCTGCGACGCCTTGGTCACGGTGGAGCGCGAAGGCGTGCTGGATCATTTCTGGCTCAAACTTCGCGGCAGCGCCGCCCAGTTTGATCTACCGATTAAAGAGGAATATTTGCCCAACGTCTACATCTCGGTCGTGTTACTCAAAGGCCGAATTGGCCGCTATCAGTTTGACGCCGACGGGTTGGATTTGGCCAAACCGTCGTTCAAACTGGGCTATGCAGGCTTGCTGGTCAATCCTCAATCGCGCCATCTCAAAGTGGCGGTGAATGCCGACCGCGCCGACTATCAACCCGGTGACGAAGTGGAAGTGGAAATCACCATCCCCCAACTTAAAGGCAAGTCCTACCCGGCCGAAGTAACGCTGATGGCCGTGGACGAGGGCGTCTTGATCTTATCCAACTACAAAACGCCTGATCCCTTTTACGCTTTTTACAACCCCCGGCCCTTGCTGGTGGTCACGTCCGAGTCGCGCCTGTCCGTGATCGGCGAGCGGGAATACGGCGAAAAGGGCGAGAATCGCGGCGGCTCCGGCGGACTCAGTTCCTTGTGGAAGGAATTGGGCGGCATCAAGCCCCGCGGCAACTTCCGCACCTGCGCCCATTACGACCCGGCGCTCAGCCCGGATCGCGACGGCAAAATCCGTGCCCGCTTCCGCCTGCCGGATAACTTGACGACTTTTCGGCTGATGGCCGTGACCCATACCGCTAACGGCGAATTCGGCAGCGGCCAGACCAAGATCAAAGTCAACAAACGCTTGATGGTGCGGCCGGTGATTCCACGCTTTTTGCGGGTCGGCGACTCGCTGGACGCCCGCTTTATCATCGAAAATTACACGCCCAAAACCGAGCCGGTGGCCTTTCAGTTGGACGTGACCGGCTGTGACTTGAAAACCGCCAATCGCCTGACCGTCAACGCCGTCAAGGATAGCAGCGTGGCCGTGTTTTTACCGATGATCGCGGCTTCGACAAGCTCAGCTTCCACGGCCAAGTTTACCGCCCGGGGCAAGTTGGGTGAATACACCGACGGTGTCACCTTCGACATCCCGCTAATCTTTGAACGACCGATGGAGACGGTCGCCCTTTTTGGTAACACGACCGATCAAAAGCGCGAACAAATCAAGCTGCCGACGGATGTGTACGGCGATTTCAGCACACTGACGGCCAGCATGTCTTCCACCGCCTTGACCGGTTTGGGCGAGAGCGTGAACTATTTGTTCGAGTATCCTTATGACTGTTTGGAGCAGCGCACGTCGCGTGTCCTGCCGCTGATTTTGTTTGAAGATATGATGCGCGCTTTTGATCTGAAAACCCTGAGCAAGGCCGACGGTAAACTTCAGATTGCCGAATATTTCAACATGTTGCCCAAATTTCAAACCTCCAGGGGCGGCTATGCCTACTGGCCGAGCAGCGAAGCCGACAGCCCGTACATGACGGCCTACGCTTGTCTGGCTGCGGTCAAAGCCCGCCAAAAGGGTTTGCCCATTCCCGAAGCAAGCATCAAAAAAGCCGTGGCCTATTTGAGCGATTTATTGAAGCGCTCAAACGCCGACAACCGCTATCCCTATAATGCCCGCGTCTGGGGCTGTGTAGACGCGCTGACGGTTTATGTGCTGGCCGGTTATGGACAATACGAAGCTGCCTACGTGGAACGGCTGTACAATCAACGCGAGCAAATGCCCCTGTTTGGCCTGGCCTATCTGCTCAAAGCCGTGCAGGCCGGCCAAGGCAGCGCCCAAATCCGTGACGACCTGCGCCGTCGCTTAGAAAACGCCGTGCGCATCGAGGCGGCCACCGCCTATTTTGCCGAACCGCGCGAAGACGATCTGGGCTGGCTGCATCATTCCAACACCCGCCTGACCGCTCACGCCCTGCAAACGCTGCTGGAAACCGGCGGCAGCTACTCGCAAGCCGACAAAGTTGTGCGCTGGCTGATGCAGGAACAGCGTGGCGGCCGCTGGCGCACGACCCAGGAAAATTTGTATGTCTTTTGGGCGCTGGCCGAATACTTCAACGCTTACGAAACCGCTGTGCCGGACTTTAAAGGCCGAATCAGCTTGGACGGCGCAGTTTGGCTGGAAGAGCTGTTTCAGGGCCGCAGCGCGCGCCAGTCCAGCCGGGCGATTTTTCTCAGTAAGCTGCCGCAAAGCCGGCCGTTGGACTTGGGCATGACCGCCGACGGCGCCGGTCGTCTCTATTACGAATTCCGGCTCAAATATGCGCCGCGCGAACATCTGGCAGTCCGCAACGAAGGCTTCGAAGTCAAGCGCGAATGCATGACCGTCAAAGGCCAGCCGCTCGACCCGCGCCACTTGAAATTGGGTGAACTCGTTCAGGTTAAAATCACCGTGACCACGCCACGTGACCGGCAATTCGTCGTGGTCAACGACCCAATTCCGGCCGGCTGCGAAATCATGGACACCGATCTGAGCAAATTCCGCGTCGTCGCCACCGACCCGAATGCAGCCTTTCAGCCGTGGTGGGGATCGTGGAATCATCACGAATTCCGTGATCAGCGCTGCCTGCTCTTTGCCGACTATTTGGACAAGGGCACGCACACCTTCAGCTATTTGATCCGCACGGTGGCGGCCGGCCGCTTCTACACCCCGCCGATTCAGACCGAGGAGATGTATACGCCGGAGGTGTTTGGCCGCGGGGAAGAATACGATGTGTTTATTGGACGGTGATGGTAACGATATAAGGGGGTAAACCGCAACTGTAGCGCGAATCGCCTTATTCTCGCAAGGGTGAAATTTAGGCGAATCGCACTGCATTTCCTCAACATCCTCACGCACAACGCAAATGTTTGGATGCGGGCTTTGGGGCAACGCGGCGGTTGCTGCTTATCAAATAGCCACTTGCCCGCCCGTTTTTGCCAAAAGCCGCCCGTTCTTTGGATTGGGCGGCTTTTTTAATGTACCCTTTATCGTCAATGACTTAAAAACAACTCAACCCCTGCCCCTGGCTGAAAAATAATTTGGCCCCGCCGAAATTTCTCTCTTGCCCGTTAACTTATCACTGCGTAATATAATGTTGTTGCTTGACAACTTTACCGGTTATCAAAAAAAATACTTTCAGGAGGTATCCCATGTCCAATCGTGACGACTATTTGACCAAGCTCCCCGTCATTCAAGCCCTTCCTGCGGATCAACTCAAAAAGATGAGCATGCCACTCGACATCTATCTACAGGAAGCGGAAAATCTCTATCATTGGTGTCTGTCCGATCAGGCCGATTTGACCAAAGCCGGACTGGATTGGATATTGGTCACCGATTTACCCGTCCGCGCCGGGGCCTGTCGCGAGGCCCAATCCATTTGGTTCAAAGAACGCTTTACCAAAGATGAAGCCGAAAAGCTGTGGCAGGAAAAATCACCCGCCGCCTATGACCTGCGCGACGAGATTTTACGGGCCATGCGCTTTGCTTACCGCAAAATGCCCGACCTGCTCAGCCGCGTGGCCGCCATTGCCGATGGCAGCGGCCATGCCGACATGCTGCAGGACTTAAACGACTGCGCTGTATTGGGTAAGGAGCATTCCGCGCCCTTAACCGCAATCAGTTTTGACCTGACCCGCCTGGACACCGCCGCCGCGACGGCCGCCGAACTGAGCGAGCTATACGCCCGCGCCACCACTAACCGCACCGACAATAGCGACAGCCGCTTGATCCGCGATCAGACCTTTGTGCATCTGAAAGAGGCGGTGGACGAAATCCGCGAGTGCGGCCAATATGTCTTTTTTAAGAATCCCGACCGGCTCAAGGGCTATTCCAGCGCCTATCTCCGCAAGCAACGCAACGCCCGTAAGAACACCGCCACTGATGAACCGGCGGAAAACTCGGAATCTTAAACGCCAATGGGATGGACACCCGCTCCAACGCCGTAAGAGAGTGTCCATCCCATTTCAATAATTTCCAACTCCGTTGGAAAGACTAATTACCACGTTGGAAAGCCTCATTATTACGTTGGAAAGCCTCATTATTACGTTGTAAATTATAAATATGCCGTTGAAAATAAAAACCATGTTGGAAATAATAAAAAATTCGTTGGAAATAGTCACTAATGCTGTTCGGCATAAGTTTGTGTGAATTAAAACCTGACCGGTTTTGGAAACCCGTCAGGTTTTGATCGTCGAAAAAGTTTACATGAACTTACGCCGCGTTGCACTATTTAGTTGGAAATCAAAAAAAATCGTTGGAAAGTATTTTAAGTTTTCGAGTACTCAAATTCCTGAATAATTCATAAACGCAAGAGACGCAAACGGCGCAAACGACGCAACCGCTTGATTTGTTTTAAATTAGCTGAATTTAAAGTAATTGCTCAAAAAGTGGTGGTAAACCTAACCTTGCGAAGGCTTCAGTGCACGATTTCACAAGTTTTGCAGTAAAGCCTTCGCAAGGTTACCCACGCTTTTTGAGCAATTACAATTTAAAAAGATTAGGTTGCCTGATAATCCATTTGGCTCATGGAACAAGTTTGTGGAAACCGACCTGTCATTCCCGCACGTTTTTAGCG
>CAYOLL010000031.1:0-47842 GCA_964404765.1 uncultured Gemmatimonadota bacterium
TAATCCGCAAAAAGAGTTGTTTGGCATCGAGCGGTTGGTGGCTTTTCTGGAAGAGAAACCAGTTAATCAACCGGATGATACAATTACCCGGTTGATGGCTGCGTTGGAGCGTTTCGGCGAGGGCGCGCCGCAGCATGATGATATTACTTTAATAGCATTGAGAAGGCAATAAACAATGAACAATGGACGATGGGTAATGGGCAATAATGGCAATGTGTGGATTTGGTGTTTATTTTTTTTTAGTGTCGTCACAAGTCATCTGCTTTGGACAGCAAATGCCGATGCACAAATGACCAGTCTGCGCTTCGAGCATCTGACGATTGCCGATGGGCTGCCCAGCAATCACATCAGCGGCATTGCCCAGGATGGCGACGGATTGATGTGGTTTGCCACGGGCAATGGCGTGGCCAAATATGACGGCTACAAAGTCACGGTTTACCGCCATCGCGCCGATGACTCGACAACGGTGGCCGATAGTTATGCGCGGGCCATTTTTGCCGACCGAAATGGGGGCATTTGGGTCGGCACTAACAACGGCTTGTGCTATTTTGATAAAGATGCGGAACGATTTAAGCGCTATTTAACCGGCTGCAACGTGCGCCATATTTATCAGGATCGGAGCGGACATTTGTGGCTGGGAACTTTCAACGGCCTGATCGAGTTCGATCCGGACACGCAGACCATACGGACTACTTATCAAAACAAATCAGACGATCCCCATTCTTTAAGTGATAACCGGGTCATTGCTGTTCTGGAAGACCATCTAGGCTATATTTGGGCCGCTACAGATGGTAGTGGTTTGAATCGGCTGGATCGGGTCAGCGGTCAGTTTCAGGTCTTCCGCCACAATGACTCGGATTCGCATAGCCTCAGTTATGATGTCGTGCTGTCATTGTTTGAAGATTCCAAACAGCGCCTGTGGGTGGGCACACGCAGTGGCCTGAATCGCTTTGATCGTGCTACTCAGTCATTTAAAGTCTACCAGTGGCCGGCCTTCCCAATGCGTACAGACGTGATCTTTGGGATTTGCGAGGATAGCGACAGGCGTTTATGGATCTGCACCCACGAAGGGCTGAACCGCTTCAATCCGGAGCAGGAAACCGCCATTATCTATCGTCAGACCCGCGGCGATACCCGTAGTCTCAACAGTAACATCATCCGCACGTTGTATTTGTCCAAACGGGACGGAATTTTATGGATCGGCACGAATGACGGCGGTGTCAATATTTTTCACAAAGCCACCGAGCAGTTTAGCTTGTACTCCATCATTCCCGATGACTCCACGAGTCTGAGCGACAATATCATCAACGCCATCGTGGAAGATCGTGACCGTGATTTGTGGGTGGCCACCTTTGGCGGCGGATTAAACCAGCAGCGTCCGGGCGGCGCCGGTTTTATTCATCACACCCATGACGAAAAAAACTCCGGCAGCCTGAGCTATAACATTCTCTCTTCGACATGCGAAGACGCCGCCGGCAATATGTGGATCGGCACCTATGGCGGCGGCCTGGACCTGTTGCCTGCTGAGATGAAGAACCGGCCTAACCCGATTTTCACCCATTATCAAAATCAGCCGGATAATCCCAACAGCCTTGGCTCGAACTTTATCACGCATCTGTCTTACAATCCGGCCGGGTATTTGTGGATCGGCACGACCACCAGCGGGTTGAATCGGCTGGACTTAACCGCCGGCCCTGTTTTTAAACGCTTTACCAACAAGCCCAATGATCCGCGCAGTCTGAGCGCCAACTACATCAATACATTTTATGAAGATAACACCGGCCGGTTGTGGATCGGCACGATTAAAGGCTTGAACCGCCTGGATCATGCGGATAGCGCCGTTTTTACCCGCTTTTTACACGACTCCAAAAATCCACGCAGCTTAAGTGACAACTACGTAAATTTCATATTTCAGGATAGCCGCGGCGCGATCTGGATCGGCACAGGCAGCGGCTTGAACAAGTTTGACGAAGCCACCGGCGGTTTTAAAGTCTATCATGAGACGGACGGTTTGACGGGAGATTCCATCAGCGGCATTACGGAAGATGATCACGGTTACTTGTGGATCAGCACCCGCAGCGGCCTCAGCCGTTTTGATTCGCAGACAGAGACCTTCACGAACTATGATGAGCAGGACGGCTTGCAAGCCAACGAGTTTAATCCTCGCTCTATTTTCAAAGCTAAAAACGGGCGGATTTATCTGGGCGGTATTTTCGGAATGACCGCGTTTTACCCGGACAGCCTGCGCGCCAATACGCAAATACCGGCCGTCAGAATCACGGGTTTTCGTCTGTTTAATCGCCCGGCGCCAATCGCCAAACCTGGCGCGATCAAGTCGGACAACTTCCAATTATCACGCCATATCTCGTTCACGGATGAGCTGACCCTGGCCTATACCGACTATATTTTTTCTTTTGAGTTTACCGCGCTAAACTATTACCAGCGCCATAAAAATCAGTTTGCCTATCAATTAACCGGTTTTGATAAGGACTGGATTTCGACCAACGCCGGCGAGCGGCGCGCCACGTACACCAATATTCCGCATGGCACGTACATCTTTCGGGTCAAGGCGACCAACAACAACGGCGTGTGGAACGAGACCGGGGCGGCCATCAAAATAATTATCACCCCGCCGTGGTGGAAAACGTGGTGGGCCTACGCGCTGTATATGGGGATGGTTGCTGTTGTTATTGTTGGTTTTGTGCGCTATCAGCAGCTTAAGGTGGAACGCAAACATAAGGAGTTGGAACGCGAGCGTGAAATTAGCGAGCAACTACGCCAGATAGATAAACTTAAAGATGATTTTATGGCCAACACCAGCCACGAATTACGTACGCCGCTCAATGGCATTATCGGTATCGCCGAATCGTTGCTTGACGGCGCCGGCGGTGCGCCGTCCGACATTGCCCGCCAGAATTTAAACATGATTATTTTGAGTGGCCGCCGATTGACCAATCTGGTCAACGACATTCTGGATTTTTCCAAACTGCATGACCATGAGTTGGCATTGCAGCTTAGTCCGATAGACATGCGCGCGCTAACCGAAGTCGTCTTCATGCAAATCAAGCCGCTTGTTGATGTGAAGAAGCTGGAATTGCGCAATGAAATTCCGCTTGACACGCCGCTTGTTTCCGGCGACGAAAACAGGCTGCAACAGATCATGCTGAATCTGCTCGGGAATGCCGTCAAATTTACCGGCCAGGGTCAGGTGACGGTCAATTGCCAATTGTTAAGCGCCACTTCGCAATTGACAATTACGGTTAGTGATACGGGCATCGGCATTTCGGCGGACAAATTCCAGCGCATTTTCGAGTCCTTTGCCCAGGCCGACGGCTCGACGGCGCGGGAATACGGCGGGACTGGACTCGGTCTGGCTGTGACCAAACGATTGGTAGAGCTGCATGGCGGGCGAATCTGGGTCGAGAGCAGCCCGGGCAAAGGCTCCCGTTTCTATTTTACCCTGCCGCTGGCAGGAGCCGGCCGTCAGCCGTCCGTTGTCAGCAGTCCTCGATCGGTTGGCAGTTCGCAATTCGCAATCCCCACGCTGCCATCGGCTGATCCGCAATCCGCAATCCGAACTCTGCAATCGACTGAAAGCCGTCCGCTGAAAGCAGACAGCGTAACGATTTTGGTGGTGGATGACGAGCCGGTGAACGTGCAAGTGCTGACCAATCATTTGAGCCTGAATCATTATCAAGTCTTGCAGGCGTTTAACGGCCCAGAGGCGCTGGAGATACTGGAGCAGGAAGCGGTTCAGTTGGTCTTGCTGGACGTGATGATGCCGCGCATGTCCGGCTATGAAGTGTGCCACAGAATTCGGGCGAAACAGGCGCTTAACCAATTGCCGGTGATCATGCTGACGGCCAAAACACAGATAGTTGATATTGTCAGCGGATTTGAGGCCGGGGCCAATGACTATGTGACCAAACCCTTTTCCCGGCAGGAAATTTTAGCGAGGGTGCAGACCCATTTGCAGTTAGCCGAATCCAGCCGTCATCTGGAACAGACCGTTGCCGAACGGACCGTAGAGCTGCACCGGCAGTTGCAGGAAGTCCACGAACGCACGGTACAGATCGATCGGCAAAATCGCATCTTAACCGCAAATAAACTGGATCTAGAATACAAAAATGCGGCGCTTGACCATGCTTTAAATCGACTTAAGGAAACGCAGTCCCAACTGATTCACACCGAAAAAATGTCGGCCCTGGGCCATCTGGTGGCCGGCATTGCCCATGAGGTCAACTCACCGTTGGGCGCAATTCATGCGTCCAACAGTAATATCCGCGCGGCCCTGGCAGAAACACTGCGCCTGCTGCCGCAAATCCTGAGCCGCCTGACACCCGAACAGCTGGCTGACTTTTCGGCCCTGCTGGAAAGAGGCCTGGAAAATCGAACTATGCTAACCTCGCGCGAGGAACGGCAATACCGGCGGGCACTGCAAAAAACGCTGGAAGACCTGGGATTGACTAATCCGGATCGCATCGCCGATACCCTGGTGGATATGGGCGTGCTCGGGGAAATAGAGCCGTTTGTCCGGCTGTTAAAGTCCGACACCGATGGTCAGATTTTGCAAGCTGCGTATAACGTCGTAAGTCAGCAAAAAAGCAGCCTAAATATTACAACTGCGATAGATCGCGCCTCCAAAGTCATCTTTGCCCTCAAGACCTATGCCCATCATGATGCCGGCGGCCAGATGCAGCTCGCGCGCATCACCGACACGATAGAAACCGTGCTGACGCTGTATTACAACAAGCTGCGGCAAGGTGTGGAAGTCAGCAAAGTGTATGAAGACGTGCCGCCGATTTTGTGTCATCCCGACCAACTCAATCAAGTCTGGACTAATCTGATTCACAATGCCATTCAGGCCATGAATAATAAAGGCACGCTGGATATCAAGGTCTACCCGGAGCATCGCAATCCGGATGACAGCATGAATAAAATACTGTCATACGTGGTGGTCACGATCACCGATAATGGGCCGGGCATCCCTGAACAGGTTAAGCCGCGCGTTTTCGAGCCGTTCTTTACCACCAAATCCGCCGGCGAGGGCAGCGGTCTGGGCCTGGAAATCGTGCGGCGAATCGTGGTGGAAGGCCATAAAGGCACGATTGACTTTGACAGTGTGCCGGGCCGGACAACATTTCGGGTACAGTTGCCGGTTTGAAACAGGACTTGAAAGGTTATTGCGCAAATCGGACTGCGTACGACCCCGGAAGGGTCAAATGTTTATAGCAGGCGGCGCCCCAATTCCTATTGAACCAAACCGCATTAGCGGTGATATGTGCCTTTATCTCAAACATGCGCAGTGGCGCCGCTACGCGGTTTGAAAACAAATCAACATTCCAAGTCCTGTTGAAAAGCTTATGGCAGTAAGCTTTGGTCGGGGCAGACGCTTTAAGGACTGCTTTCAGCAGAAAAGACCTTTAGCCTGAGTTATTCATCCGCCACAAAATTACGAAGGCTCGAAGAATGAACAAATTGAAGCTTCTATTATTATTTTCGATTGGGTTGGTATGCGCATCGTTGTCGGAGGCGGATGCGCCGGCTAAATTTATGCATCTGACGACAGAGCACGGCCTTTTACACAATAGTGTCTATGCGATGGAGCAGGACAGCCTGGGCTTTATGTGGATCGGTACGCAGGCCGGTTTGAATCGCTTTGACGGCTACCAGTTTCTCACTTTTCAACATGACCCGCTTAATCCAAACTCGCTTTCTTCCAATAATTTCGGCAAAATTTTGGCTGATAAGCAGGACAAATTGTGGCTGGGTACCTGGGGCGGCGGCCTGGATCGCTTGGACCTGAAAACCGGCAATTTTAAACCATTGGCGGCGAGTGTCGGGGATTCAATTGACTTGACTACAGACCGGATTTGGTTTTTATATGAAGACTCACATGGCACGATGTGGGCGGGGACAACCGGCCACGGTATGCTGGCGATTAACCCCCATACGGATACCTATACCCGCTATATGCCGCAGCCGGATAGCGCCAACACCATCGGCGCAAACCTGGTAAAATGTATGGCCGAGGATCGCCAGGGAAACCTGTGGCTTGGTTTACCAAACGGTTTGGATCGTCTCGACCCAAAGACGGAAAAATTTACGCATTATCGCCACAATCCGCGGGATTCCACAAGCCTGAGCTGGGGCGGCCCGATTCAGAATATTGAGATTGACGCGGACGGAATTCTCTGGATCGGTATGCGCGGGGGCGGCTTGAATCGGCTGGATCCCAAGACGGGTATTGTCCGTCGATTTCGCCATGATCCGGCCAATCCCAACAGCTTGAGCGATGATCAAATCGAATGCATATACCTCGATTCTTATGGCAGCTTATGGATCGGCACTTTTGAGAATGGCTTGAATCGCTTTGACCGTCAACGCGGAACCTTTACGGTTTTTCGGCATGATCCGGCCGATCCGCATAGCCTGAGCCATGATCGGATACAATACCTATATGAAGACCGAAATCGAAATCTGTGGATTGCCACACGCGGCGGCGGTTTAAATATCCTGGACTTAAAGCCACGCAAGTTTAATGCCTATTTGTATGAACCGCAAAAGGCCAACACATTGCCCAACGCCAACATTACGGCGCTGGCGGAAGACTCAGCCGGGACGCTGTGGATCGGCACAGAAAGCGGCTTGGCCCGGCTGGATCGACGGCGCCAAAACTACACCCATTATATGACCGGCGAGCGGGTCTGGCAGGTTTATGCCGAGGGCGTGGATACGCTTTGGGCCGGTACTTATCAAAACGGTGTGAAGCGGCTGATTTTTAAGGACGGAAAAGCGGATATAACCGAGTTCAAGAGCAATCTGCGCGACTCCACTGCGTTAAGCGACCGACAAATCAGCGCAATATGTCGGGATCAGGACGGGGACATCTGGATTGGTACCATGCGCGGACTTAATCGCGTCATCAAAACAGCGGCAGGAGCCATCCAATTTGAGCGCTACTTTGAGCAGGAATATATCAGCGTCCTGTACCCCGCCCGTGACGGACTGCTGTGGATCGGCATGGATAGCGGCTTGCGCTGCTATGATAAAAAGAGCGGAGCGATCAGCCATTATCGCAATCACCGCAACAATCCAAAAAGCCTCAGCGATAACAATATCTCGGCTATTTGTGAAGACGCCTTCGGCAACTTGTGGGTAGGCGCAAAAGATACCGGCCTGAACCGTTTTGACCGCGAAACCCGAACATTTGCGCATTATTATGAAAAAGACGGATTAGCCAATAACACCATCTCCGCAATTCTTCCGGACGCGCAAGGAAATCTCTGGATCAGCACGGAGCGCGGGTTGTCGAAGTTTGAGATTCGGGCCAAAACATTCCGTAACTATGATCAATCCGACGGATTGCCCAGCGCTAATTTTATCTGGCGATCCGGCTTTAAAAGCCGCACCGGTGAGATTTTTCTTGGCACCAATGCCGGTTTTATTACCTTTTTTCCTTATCAGGTCCGCGATAACCCGATGACTGCCGCGGTTATGTTAACATCCTGTAAAAAATTTGACCGGGAAGCCTATTCGCCGATAACACTACCATACCTGCGCCGACAGGAACTGTCCTATCAGGATAACTTCATTGCGTATGAGTTTAGTGCATTGGATTTTACCCAACCGGTTTGCAATCAATACGCCTATCAATTGGAAGGCTTTGACCAGGATTGGGTCAACGCCGGAACGCGGCATTACGCCAGCTATACAAATCTACCCGATGGAACCTATACTTTTCGCGTCAGAGGCAGCAACAGCGACGGCGTATGGAGCAAAAAAGATGCTTCGCTGACCCTGGTTGTAAAGCCGCCATGGTGGCGGACATGGTGGTCGTACAGCCTGTTTTTAATGTTTGCGGTCGGCGCGCTGATCGGCTATATCCGCTACAAGACCCAACGTCAGCAAGCAGAACTGAAACAGCAGCGGCGCGAGCTGGAGCGTGAGCGCGAACTGGCTGTGCGGCTGGAGCAGAAAGTGACCGAGCGAACCCTGCACATTAAAGACCAAAATCGCGTTTTAAGAACACAACAGGACGCAATGGAAGCAAAAAATACCATTTTGACCCAAACCTTACAGAAACTTCAGGAAACCCAAACCGAACTCATCCATGCCGAAAAAATGTCCGCCCTTGGCAAGCTGGTCGCCAACATCGCTCACGAAATCAACACCCCGCTTGGCGCGATTCGCGCTTCTACCGACAACATTCAAGCAGCTTTGCAAGCATCTTTGAGCCAACTGCCGACCTTTTTTGAGCGGCTTGGTCCTGACGAGAGGCGCGAATTTGCCGCCTTGCTGGCGCACGGGCTGACAAGTCGGCAGCAGCTCTCTTCGCGAGATGAGCGGCAATTTCGGCGCGCTTTGACCGGCCAATTAACCGAACAAGGCGTGGCTGACGCGACACTTATAGCGGAGTTGTTGGTGAAAACAGGTGTTTATGATGGAATTACGCCCTTTTTAGCGCTGTTAAAAAGCGCCACTGCCCTCACAACAGTAGAAATGGCTTATCACATTATCAGTCAGCAACGACACAGTGATAACATTAAACGCGCGGTGGATCGTGCCGCCAAAATCGTCTTTGCTCTTAAAACATACACCCGGTATGATGCCAGCGGTCAAATGCAGCGCGTCCAAATCAGCGATACCATCGAGATCGTGCTGACATTGTATGAAAGCCGGCTGAAGCATGATATTGCGCTAAGTAAGCGCTACGACGAGGTTCCGTCGGTATTTGGCCATCCCGATCAGCTGACGCAGGTCTGGACAAATTTGATTCACAATGCGCTGCAAGCCATGGGCAACAAGGGCAAGCTGGAGATAAAATTATACCCGGAACGAAATAATTTATTATTGCAGCCGCCTGCTGCAGACGGCGAAAACGAACTCCCGCACACTGTTGTGGTTGCAATCACCGATGACGGGCCCGGCATTCCTGATGATATCAAATCGCGCATCTTCGAACCGTTTTTTACGACCCGGCCAACCGGCGAGGGCAGCGGTCTTGGATTGGAAATCGTGCGGCGAATTGTTGACATCCACAAGGGCCAGGTTTATTTTGAAAGCGCGCCGGGCAAGACAACTTTTTGGGTACGTTTGCCGGCCAATTAAAAGTTATGAATTGTGATTACGGCGCGACATCACTTTGGAGATAATATGAGAATATCTCTTCGGGGATTTCTAATTCTTTTCCCGCTGCTTTATACGGTTAGCGCCTTTAGCCAGACCACGCCATACACCTTCCCGCCCGATAAAAGGTTGAGCGAGTTGGTGATTGATAATTGGACGACAGATAACGGCCTGCCAACCAATCAGCTTAACCGTATATGCCAATCCCGCGACGGCTATTTGTGGATTACCAGTTATAACGGGATTATCCGTTTTGACGGGCATGAGTTCCGCGTTTTTAACAAAGAAAACACACCGATTTTTACCGGCAACTCCTTCCGAAACGTTGTGGAAGATCGCAACGGGGTGCTGTGGTTTACGTCATCGGAAAACGGTTTGGTCGCCTATCGGAACGGGCGGTTTAAAATATACGGTAAAGCGCAGGGAATCACCGCGCTCACTTATGCCTTATATATTGACCCGGACAACCGGCTGTGGTCGGCTGCGCCCGGCAAAGGCTGCCTCTACCTGGAAAACGAGACTTTTCATTTTCCGGCCTTTGATACGCTCTTTCGCACGAAGGAAGTAAACGTCATCATTGGAGATCGCTCCGAAAATATGTTTATCGGCGTTTTAGGCGGCGGAGTGTATCGGATTAACGGCCAACAGATGACGCATTATGGCAAAGAACAGGGCTTGACGAACGAAGTTATCGGCAGCGCTTTTATCGCGTCGGACGGTAAATTAACGGTCGGCACGAGCGCCGGTCTTTTTTACTTAGACGACGGCGTGTTCCGCGAAGAAACCGCAGTAGACCGAAGCGAGGTAAATGAAATTCTTGGCGATACCGCCGGCAGTATCTGGCTGGCCACGGCGAACGGTATCTATCGGAGAACTGCCGGTTACGAGCGTTTAGATGAAGAAAACGGCTTGCCGCATAATCGCATCAGCGGGGCCGTTCTCGATGCCGAAGGCAATCTGTGGCTGGCACACTATCGCAACGGACTTACCCGGATTAAAAACGGGCTTTTTACCAACTTAATCGGTAACCTAAAATCAACCGATCCGGTGATCAATACGCTATGCGAAACCCGTGATGGTCGGGTGCTGGCCGGTCTGGAAAACGGCGGCGTGTACAAAATTATCAACGGTGAAGTTTCACCGTATCCGATCCGCCAAAATACCGGCACGATGCGTTTACGCCATATCCTCGAGGATCGTCACGATAATTTATGGCTGAGTTATCATGGCGGGTTGCTAAAAATAGACCCGACCGGAATGGAACGCTGGTATGATCCCGCCCAGGGGTTTCCGGGTCAACGCGTCCGGCTCTGTTACGAAGATCAGGCGGAAAATATCTGGGCAGGCAGCCGTGAAAACGGCCTGATCCGGCTAAACCCGGACAATTCGTATTTTATGATGGATCAAGCCAACGGTTTAAGCGCAAATTTGATCTTGTGTGTAGCCGAAGACACCAACGGCGATCTGTTGGTCGGCACGGACAACGGCTTGAATCGGCTGCGCGACGGGAAGGTCGTCAGTGTTTGCATGATGAAAAACGGGCTGGCCGGTAATGTGGTTTTTAATGCCCATGTCGATTCCGCCGGCGTGATCTGGCTGGCTTGCAACGGCGGGCTTAGCCGCATCGAAAACAATGTCATCACCAATTTTACCACGCAAAACGGTTTAGCCGCGGACGCGCCTTTTGACATCGTCGAAGATGCGTTGGGCGATTTCTGGCTGCCGTTCGACACCGGCATCATGAAAGTCAACAAACAGACGCTCAATGATTTTGCCGCCGGCAAACGCGAACGGATCGACTGCCGCGTTTATAATAAATACAACGGCATCCAACCCAAAGGCTTTACGCCGACAACCCAATCCCTGCGTACACGAGACGGCAAAATCTGGTTCCCGACCCTGAACGGCGTGGTCATGGTCGATCCGGCCCGTCAGCCGCGCAACACCCTGCCGCCGCCGGTGTATGTCGAAGAACTATGGGTGGATAAGGAAACGTGCGACCTGACAGGCGCGATCGCCATTCCCTATGGCAAGCAGCGCCTGACCGTCAAATATACCGGCATTTGCCTGCACGCTCCGGAAAAAATGCGCTTTCGCTACAAGCTGGAAGGCTTCGACACCGATTGGGTCGAGACTGATTATCGCCAGCGCAGCGTGTCCTACACCAACCTGCCGCACGGGTCGTACACTTTTCGGGTTAAAGCCTGCAACAACGACGGCGTCTGGAACGAGACCGGCGCGACGCGGGCGTTTACGGTGTTGCCGCCGTGGTATCGCACCTGGTGGGCTTATAGCACGGTTGTGATTTTCTTTTTGCTGAGCGGGTCGTCGATCTATTTTTGGCGGGTCAATCAACTTCAAAAGCGGCAGGCGGAGTTGGAAGCGCAGATTGTGGATAAAACGCAAGACCTGACCCAAAAATACGAGGAGCTGGGTTTGCTTTACCAGGAGTTGGGCCTGCTTTATGAGGTCAACACCAGCTTGATCTCGACCCTGGATTTAGACGCTTTGTTGAAAATTATTGTCGAATCGGCGGTTATTATTGTCCCCAATGCGGAAAAAAGTTCGATTTTGATTCTAAACCCGGCCACCCAGGAAATGGAAATGAAGGCATCCGTTGGCTATGATAAGGCGCTTTTTGTCGACTTCAGGCTCAAAATCGAGGATAGTTTTTCGGGAAAAGCAATCATGGAGCGACAAAGTTTTATCATCAATCGGGTCGAACCGCAGGCGCATCTGTCCGAGACATATTTTGGCGGAAATTATATGAAATCGGCTATTGTCGCCTTGTTGGAAGTCAAACAGCGGATTATCGGCACCATTTCCGTGGACAACTTCAGTCAATACGACGTTTTTCGGGAGAGCGATCTGCTATTACTGACGGCGCTGGCCACACAAGCCGCTATTGCCATTGAAAAAGCCGAGCTTCATCAGCAATTAGCACTGCAAACGGATCAATTACGGCGTCAAAACAACTTGCTGGCTTCGCACCAAAAAGCCCTGGAAGATAACTATGCCGTGCTGACCAACGCCATGCAAAAGCTTAAGGACACCCAGGCTGAGCTGATCCATGCCGAAAAAATGTCAGCGTTGGGCCATCTGGTGGCCGGCATTGCCCACGAAGTCAACTCGCCCCTTGGCGCGATTCTGGCCTCCAACAGCAACATCACCGCATCCCTGACAGAAACGCTGCGTCTGCTCCCGCGGGTGCTCGCTCGCTTGACGCCGGAAGAGTACGTCGTTTTTTTTGCGCTGGTGGACAGAGGATTGCAGAATCGGATCATGGCCACCTCGCGTGAGCAGCGCCAATATCGGCGGGCGCTGCGCAAGCCGTTAGAAGCGCTGGGGCTGCCGGAGCCTGATCGTGTCGCGGACACGCTGGTGGAGATGGGCATCTACAGCGATATCGAGCCGTTTGCCGCGCTGTTAAAATCCGATACGGACGGCGATATTTTGCCAGCGGCGTTTAATCTGGTCAGTCAGCAAAAAAGCTGTCTGAACATTGCCACCGCTGTAGATCGCGCTTCCAAAGTCGTCTTTGCCCTTCGCACTTACGCCCATCACGATGCCGGAGGCCAGATGCAGCGCGTGCCTGTTACCGATACCATCGAAACCGTGCTGACACTGTATCATAACAAGTTGAAACAGGGCGTGGAGCTTAGCAAGGAATACGAAGATACGCCGCCGATTCTGTGCCATCCCGATCAACTCAATCAAGTATGGACAAATCTGATTCATAACGCGATTCAGGCTATGAACAACAAGGGAACGCTGGATATCAAAGTCTACCCGGAGTATAATCATTTGTTGTTGCCCGAATCTGCCGGCAAAAATGAATCTTTGCACTCCATTGTGGTAGCGATTACCGACAGCGGGCCCGGCATTCCCGCCCACGTCAAGCCACATATTTTTGAGCCGTTTTTTACGACCAAACCCGCCGGCGAAGGCAGCGGTTTGGGCCTGGAAATCGTGCGGCGGATCGTGGTGGAAGGTCATAAAGGCACGATTGACTTTGATAGTGTGCCGGGGAAGACAACGTTTCGGGTAAGACTGCCGATCAATTAAAGGCGTGGAGAATTTGCAGATGGGGAAAAATCAAACAGCAAAAATATCGTCGATGGAGACGGAAATGCCGGTTGCGGCGTCTATCACATCGCCGCCGGCAAAAACACGGCGCTTCATATCGGGCGAAAAAACCGTGACCGTTTCCAGAAAGGGCTGAACTAACCAACACGATTTTACGCCGCCCTGAAAGTAGGATTCAAACTTGTCCATAATATCCTGCATCCCTTGCGTCGGCGATAGAATTTCGATGGCCAGGAGCGGTGGCGTGGTCATTTTGCTTTCGTCATGCGTCCAATTGACGGACAGCCTGGGGTAAACGCAAATATCCGGCGTGGTGGCCGGCTGGCCGGGCAGTTCCAATGACAGTTCGCTTAAAATGCTGTATTGATTTCGATAACGATTAAATAGCGCTGCGCCTAAAGTCATTTGAATTGTGGCGTGATTTTTGCTTGGCATCGGCTTGCCCCTTTCGATTTCATATTCATTCATAACGGCTACCATGTTGGATTCCTTTCTGTGCGCGAAATTTTTAAAGCGGAATTTTACGCAATCAAGATAGCATATTTAGTGCTAGTTTTCAATAGACATCTTTCCAATTTAATTTGAAAGTCATTTATGCCCAACCGTGACGAGTTACGGAGCTTTAAAATGAAAATGAGCTTTATCATCCCGGCGTTGGCAATTTTTTTGTGTGTCACGCCGGCCTTTGGTCAACCACCTCCCTATTCCTTTCCAGCCGACAAAAAGCTAAGCGAAATGGTGATCGACAGTTGGTCAACAGAGGACGGTATGCCGGCCAATCGCACCAATCAGATCTGCCAATCCCGCGACGGCTATTTGTGGATCACTACTTATGAAGGCATCATCCGCTTTGACGGCTTTACATTTAAAATCTTTAATAAGGCGAATGTGCCGGATTTTTTCGGTAATGCATTTTATGGTGTCGCGGAAGATTCAGCCGGCGCCGTCTGGTTTACTTCCGATGGCAACGGGCTGACCGCCTTTCAAAACAGGCGGTTTGTGATGTACGGAAAAGAACGCGGCCTCCGGCAGACAACCTACGCGCTGCATGTTGATCAACAGAATCGGGTCTGGTCGGCAACAAACAATCTGGGCTGCTTTTATCTCGAAAAGGCCAATTTTGTTTTTCTACCGTACGCAGCGCTGCTGACCAATACGGAAGTTTATGTAATTCAAAGCGACGCCGCCGGGGGCATCTATGCCGGTACCAGCGGTGACGGTTTGTATTATTTTTTGGACGGAAAAGCACATCATTATAACCATGAAAACGGTCTGGAAAGCGAGGTTATTCGCGATTTGCTGCTGGAAGACGATGGCAGTGTACAAGTTGGCACGACCAACGGGCTATTTCGGTTTGACGGTAAAGTTTTTCAAAAAGATCCGGCGTTGGGCAAGGTTGAAGTGATTAACCTGAAAAAAGACGTTGCCGAAAATTTATGGGTGGCCACCATTGCCGGTTTGTATCGAAAGAATAATAAAACGGTCGGCTATGAACATTTAGGCGTGTTGAACGGTTTAGTGCATGAAGATATTAACGACATCTGCTTTGACAGTGAAGGCAACTTGTGGCTGGCGCAAAACCGCGGCGGTTTAACCCGAATTAAGTGCACACTTTTTACAAATTATGTGTTCGACAATTTATCCGCGCCCCAGACCATCAATGCGCTTTGTGAATATACCGATAACACGCTCCTGATCGGCGCAGAAAACGGCGCCGTAAGCCAGTTAAAAAATGGCCAAATGATGCCATTTCCGATCCGGCAGAATTTGAAAGGGATGCGCTTGCGCCATATTCTCAAAGATCGACACGGCTTTTTATGGCTGAGTTTGTACGGCGGCCTGCTGCGTATCAGCCCCGCCGGTGAGGAGCGCTGGTATGATCCGCAGAACGGTTTTCCCTCCGAGCAAATCCGCCTGGCGTATGAGGATCGGCAGGGACAGCTATGGATAGGCACCCGCGGCAACGGCTTGATTCGTTTAAATCCCGACGGCTCATATCAAGTAATAGATCAGTCTGCCGGTCTGAGCGCCAATTTAATTATGAGCCTTGACGAAGATGTGAATGGTGATTTGCTGGTCGGCACTTCCGGCGGCGGCTTAAGCCGGCTGCGAAACGGCAAAGTTGTGTCCGTGTACAATACAGCCGGCGGTCTGGTCAGCGACATCGTTCTAAATGTATACGTCGATTCCAGTGGCGTGATTTGGATCGCCTGCAATGGCGGCCTGAGCCGTCTTGCCGACGACCGGATTACCAACTATACCACCCGGGACGGGCTGGCGACCGATGGGCCGCTTGATATTGTTGAAGACCAGTTTGGCTATTTTTGGGTGCCGTTTTCTACCGGCGTCACCCGAATCAGCAAGCAGATGCTGAATGATTTTGCCGCCGGCAAGCGCACCCGCATCGAATGCCGGGACTACGACAAGCATGATGATGCCCGCTCCAAAGGCTTCACCTCGCCCGCCCAATCCCTGAGGACTCGCGACAATAAAATCTGGTTTCCGGCCATGAATGGCGTCGTCATGATTGATCCGGGTCGAATCCTGCGCAATACACTGCCTCCGCCCGTCCATATTGAAGAGCTTTTGATAGACAAAACATCCCTGAATCTTTCTGAAACCGTAATTATTCCCTACAGCAAACAACGGCTTACAATCTCTTATACGGCGATATGCCTGCACGCGCCGGAAAAAGTCCGCTTTAAATACATGCTGGAAGGCTTCGACACCGAGTGGACGGAAACCGACTATCGCCAGCGCGCGGCTTCCTACACCAGTCTGCCGCACGGCCAATATGTTTTTCGGGTCAGGGCCTGCAACAACGACGGGGTTTGGAACGAAGCCGGCGCATCGTTGGCTTTGACCATTCTGCCGCCCTGGTATCAGACCTGGTGGGCCTATCTGCTTTATGTAACGGTTGTTGTGACCGGCACCTCCTCGTTCTACTTGTGGCGGGTGCGCCGCTTGAAAAGACGGCAGGCCGAGTTGGAAAGCCAAATTGCCCACAAGACCCGGGATTTGCAACAAAAACTTCGGGAGTTAGAATCGCTGTATGCCGTAAACTCCAGCCTGATCTCAACTCTGGACATGAAAAATCTGCTGAATATCATTATCAAAACAGTGGTTCAGGTTCTTCCGAATGCCGAAAAAGGCTCGATCCTGATTTTGAACGAGTCCACGCAGGAACTGGAAATGAAGGCCGCATCCGGTTACGAAGATAAATTTTTTAGCAATTTCAAGTTGAAAATAAACGAAGGCTTTTCCGGTAAAGCCATTCAGCAGAAAAAAAGCCGGGTCATTGAACGGGTGACACCGGAAGAGCGCCTGCACGAAGCCTTTTTTCATGGCAGCTATATGAAATCGGCGATGGTTGCTTTGCTGGAATCTAACCAGCGCATTATCGGCACCATTTCCGTGGAAAACTTTAGCGCTTACAACGCTTTCGAGGCCGATGATCTACGCTTGTTGGACGCATTTGCCGCTCAAGTCGCCATCGCCATTGAAAAGGCCGAGCTCTACCAGAAATTAGAGAAGCAAACAAGCGAATTGCAGTCCGCCCTGAAAGAATTAAATGCCCGCGCCGAACACATAGACCGCCAAAATAGAATCCTGGTCTCGCACCAAAATGGCCTGGAAGAAAGCTATCGCGGTTTGATAAAGGCGATGCAAAGACTAAAGGATACCCAGGCCGAACTGGTTCAAGCGGAAAAAATGTCGGCCCTTGGTCATCTGGTAGCCAGCGTCGCCCACGAAGTCAACTCGCCGTTGGGCGCGATTCGCTCTTCTACGGATAATATTCTGGCGGCGTTACAGGATTCGCTGGAAAAAATGCCGCTCCTGTTTCAACAGGGAACTCCGCAGCAACAGCAGCAGTTTTTGGCCATACTTAAACGCGCACTGACGACGCGGCAGCAGTTTACATCGCGGGAAGAACGGCAATTTCGGCGGGCCTTGGCTCCGCAATTAAAAGAATATGGCGTAGCGGATGCGGAAACTGTAGCCGATTTTCTGGTTGAGATGGGGATTCACGCCGAAATTGAGCCGTTTTTGGACCTGCTTAAAGATGAACAGGCGACAGCGCTTACCGACGTTGCCGCCATGCCGGCTGTCTTAACGGCAAAGGAGATTATTCATCTCGCTTATAGCCTGGTCATGCAGCAACGCAGCGCCGAAAATATCAAGCTGGCGGTGGAGCGCGCATCCAAAGTCGTTTTTGCCCTAAAAACGTACACTCACCATGACACTACCGGCCAGATGCAGCGCATAGCCGTGACTTCTACCATTGAAACCGTGCTGACAATCTATAAAAGCAAGCTGAAACACGATATTGAATTCAGCAAGCATTACGAAGATACGCCGGCGATTTTATGCTATCCGGATCAGTTAAACCAGGTCTGGACGAACTTGATTCACAACGCCCTGCAGGCGATGAACAATCGGGGGAAATTAGAAATTCGGGTTTATTTGGATGTGTTTCCCGCAATAACAAGCGCTGCCGCAAGCGAAAAAGCAACTCTCCCTTTGTCGGGAAACGAAACCCGCCGCAAGCTGCAGGCCGTGGTGGTTGCCGTCACCGACTCCGGACCTGGAATTCCGGAAGACATCCGGCCGCGGATATTTGAGCCGTTTTTTACGACCAAACCAGCCGGAGAAGGCAGCGGACTTGGTCTGGGCATTGTCCAGCAGATCGTCGACGCCCACAAAGGCCAGATTGACTTTGACAGCATCCCCGGCCAAACGACTTTCCGGATTTGGCTGCCGGTAGCCTAATACCAAAACCATACCATTATTGATTACCGGACAGCGTTTTGATGACAGAGGGATGCCTCAACAAAAAAACCATCTGACTTTTACTTGCCAGGCGGTTTTTTTATGGTCTAATTTCAATGTCCAAAATACATTTTTATGGACGTTCGACTTGATTTGGTCATCTGAATTGCAACACTTCCGAAAGTTATCAGCAAGTTTTAATGCTTTTTATAGGTCAAGCCATACCCATAAGGAAACAGGGGATTATAATTGGCATCGCCCATATTCCAGTTTTCATGATCGTAGCGCGGCCAGGAAAAGCTCAGCTTCCCGTGAAAATCAAAGTCCCCGAAAATGACATCGGCCACGCCCTGCCCTTCGGAGCCCGGCAGCCAGGCGACCACGAAGGCCTGCGAGGCTTCCAGCTCCGGATTGACCACCAACGGGCGGCCACAAATCATAATCACCACAACGGGAATGCCTTTGCCGGCCACATTTTGAATCGCCGCCAGGTCTTCGGGATGCAATTGGCAGAGATCAAGATGCGTCCCATACTCGCCTTTGTCCACGATGAGCGAGGCATACGCGCCCCTTCCTTTGGACAATCCGGCCACGCGCAGATCGCCTTTCACTTCAGCGTAGGGTTTTTCCCCGATAACGACGATGCCCACGTCATGTTTTGCCGGATCGGCCTCTGTGCCGTCGCCGTTTGCGCTCAACACGGCATTTGGCGCGACAGCCTTTAGGCCTTCCCACACGGATGTTCCGCCGATAATGGCGTCGTTATCGGTGGCGCCTTGCCAGGCAATGGTGAATCCACCGCATTGATGGCCGCGATTGTGGGCATTTTTCCCGGCCACTAAAATACGGGCATTTTTATTCAGCGGCAGAAGATCGCCTTCGTTTTTCAGCAGGACCAAAGACTTGCGGACGGCGTCGCGAGCGATTTCGCGATGCTCTTTCAGGCCGAGGCAGGAGCCGGCTTTGACTAATTTGCGCTGCGCCGGTCGCGGTTTGTCAAACAGGCCGAATTTGAGTTTGACGCGCAAGATTCGGCGCACGGCATCATCCAGCCGGGCCATCGGCACACGGCCTTGTTCAACATGCGTCTTGACATGCTGGATAAATGCCTTCCATTTTTCCGTCACCATGAACATGTCCAGACCAGCGTTCAGTCCGAGGGCAACCGATTCGGCGAAATCAGGGGACAAATAATCAATGCCGTCCCAATCCGATGCAATAAAACCGGCAAAGCCCAGTTCATTTTTCAGGATGTCGGTCAGCAAATATTTGTGTCCGTGACATTTGTTCTGATTCCAACTGCTCAGCGAGACCATGACCGTCAGCACGTCGGCTTGTATCGCCGCCCGAAAAGGTGGAATGTGAATCCGCCGCAGTTCCTCTTCGCTGACGCAGGAGTCGCCCTGGTCAATGCCGTGTTCGGTAGTGCCGTCGCCGACCCAGTGCTTGACGCAGGCAATGACGTTCTCCTCGCCGAAATTTCCTTGCAGTCCTTTCACCATGCGCGGGGCGTATTCAGAAACGAGATTTGTATCCTCGGCAAAGCTTTCGTAGGTGCGGCCCCAGTGGTCATTCCGGGCCACGGCCAATGTAGGCGCAAACGTCCAATCCAGGCCGGTAGCCGCGACTTCCCGCGCCGTGACGACGCCAATTCGTTCGATTAAATCCGGATCACGGGCCGCGCCTAAACCGATGTTATGGGGAAAAATCACCGCGCCTTTGAGACTGTTATGCCCATGAATGGCGTCAACTCCATAAATCAGCGGAATAGCCAAATGACCGGCGGCTTCGACCATGGAAGCGGCCCAAAAGGCATCGTTCATCTGAATCCAATCTTCCCGGACATTGTTTCCGGGCGCAGAGCCGCCGCCGCTTAGCACGGAGCCGATATGATACTCCCTGACTTGTGCGGGCGTAATAAACATCCGCTCGGGCTGAACGATTTGTCCCGCTTTTTGATCCAGATTCATTCTGGCCATTAACGCATCAATTCGTTGTTCAATATCTTTCATAAGCTTATTTCCCGGAAATGTGGAAGAGGAGATGGACACCACCGTAAAAGTGGCGTCCATCTATGCAGAACAGATTCCATCTCTTCGAGAGATGGAATCTGTCAGTACAATAGAGGATTTTTACACGTATAAACCACGCAGATCCGCTATTTCAGAAGCATCATCTTCTTGACCGACGTAAAGCTACCGGCGGAAAGCGAGTACAAATACGTTCCGGTCGGCAGGTCGGAGGCAAAGGTGACGTCAAATGTCCCGGCATTCTTGAATTCATTCAGCAAAGTGGCGACTTCCTGCCCGGCCCCGTTATACACCTTTAAGGTGACATGGGCGGCCTCGGGCAGGCTGAAGCGAATTTGGGTCGTCGGGTTGAACGGGTTGGGATAATTCTGCTCCAGCACATAAACCGACCGCACCGCATCGTCATTGTCTTCGATCGCATTTGTCCCTGTATTGTGGAAGTAAACATTATCCACAAAGACCGTTTTCAAATCACCCGAGATAATCAGTTGCGCCAGATGCGCTTTGGTCGTGAGACCGGCAAAGTTGGACAGCGGAATATTAAAGCTCACCCAATTCGCGGTCGTCAGAGGCGGATTTGAAGTCGCCGTAAAAACCAACTCGTGCTCCACATCATTCCCGCCGCCAAACGCGCCGTCGGCCCCGAAATCCACTAACTTGATTTTAAAGACGGCCGGAGCAACCGTCGGATCTGGTGTCCAGATGTCCATGTGAAAATGGGTCATCATAGAGGCATTGATAGTTGGCGAAGTGAACTCAATCGCGGCAAAGGTCATGCCGGTGTATTTCTTGGTGTCATTATTCGCGACTTTGACGTCCGTTACATTCGCTCCATCCCAATCGGTTGACCAGGTGCTAACGGCCACGTTGGTATAGGCATTGCTGAACAGCGAGATGACATTTGCAGGCAACGCCGTCGGCGTGGACGCAGCCACCGTCGGCTCAGTCGGCTGTGACGATTTGTAGAAATAGACATTGTCCATAAAGACCGTTTTCAGACTACCGGCGATAATCAATTGCGCCAAATGGCCTTTGGTCGTGAGAGCCGCAAAATTGGTCAAGGGAATATCAAAACTTACCCAGTTTCCGGTCGTCAATGCCGGAACGGAACTCGCGCTGAAAATCAGCTCGTGCTCCACGTCATTGCCGCCGCCAAACACGCCGTCTGCGCCAAAATCCACCAGCTTAATTTTAAAGACGGCCGGGGCCGCTGTTGGATCGGGCGTCCAGATGTCCATGTGAAAATGGGTCATCGTCGTGGCGTTGACGGTGAACTCAATCCCGGCAAAAGTCATGTTGGTGTACTTCTTCGTGTCATTGTTCGCGATTTCCACGTCCGCGACATCCGCGGCATCCCAATCGGTTGACCAGGTGCTAACGGCCACGTTGGTATAGGCGTTACTGAACAAGGAAATAACATCGGCGGCCGGAATTGCAGGCGTTGGCGCGGCCACCGTGGGTTCCGTCGACACCGCTGATTTGTAGAAATAGATGTTGTCCATAAATATCGTCTTCAAATCACCGGCGATGATCAATTGGGCCAGATGCGCTTTCGTGGTCAGGCCCACAAAATTCGACAAGGGGATGTCGAGACCGACCCAACGGCCGGTCGCAATCGCCGGGGTCGAATTGGCCGTTAAAACAAGCTCGTGCTCCACGTCATTGCCGCCGCCGAAAGCGCCGTCCGCGCCAAAATCCACCAGCTTGATTTTGAACGCCGCTGACGCCGTCGGATCGGGCGTCCAGATGTCTAAATGAAAATGGGTCATGGCCGCGGCGTTGATGGTCGGCGCAGTGAACTCAATCCCGGCAAATGTCATGTTGGTGTATTTCTTCGTGTCATTGTTTGCAATTTTCACGTCCGCCACATCCGCGGCATCCCAATCGGTTGACCAGGTGCTAACAGCCACGTTGGTATAGGCATTGCTGAATAATGAGATGACATCTGCGGCCGGAATTGTGGGGGTTGGCGCGGCAACCGTAGGTTCTGCCGGTGGCGCAATTTTCGGCGAAAAGGTAACATTGTCGAGATAGACCGTATTATCGGCGGCGCGTCCGCTGAGATTGTAATCCGGGAAGAAAATAATCTGGTCAATGCCCGTGGACGTGGGCTGGTTGATCTTGCCCGAAAAGTCAAAGACCAGTTCTTCCCATTCGTTGATCTTGGTATTGGCCACCTTAATTTCACCCGTTGAACCGCCATCAGGTGTGGCAAACTTGATGCCCACATCGCTGATGACCGATTTGTAGACCATCATTTTGACCGTGCTGTTGGTGGCAGTCAACGTAAAAGCGCCGATGTCCGCGCCGTGCTTCGATTCGCAGCCGGCCCAGGGTTGACCGGCCTTCAGCGCCGTAAATTTGGCTACGTTTGCCGACGTGTTGATGCCGGAAACGCTGGGATTGGCGACAATCTGCAATGGTGGGTTATCGCCATTTTCGAAAGTGGTCCAGGTCCAGGTTGCGCCTTGCCCGCCGGTTTCAAAATTGATTGGAGCCTTTTGCGCAAACGCCAGGCCGTTGAACGCAAAGAGACATACTAACGCCAGTAAATAAGTAAACTTTTTCATTTTCTCCTCCCAGAGATTTTGATGTGAATCCAGGTTTAGATTTTCCAAATCTTAGTGATTTGGAAAATCTCTCGTTACAATCGTTAACGCAGTTCAATATCTATACGCCGCACTTTTCGATTCCGAATCTTCTCCACAATATCGCCGGACAGCGAATCGCCCTTAAAAGTTTGCGAATTTCCGGCCATATCTACCACTGTCCATACAGCCGGTGAAACGCCGTCAGTCCCGAACGTATCCTTTTGACCGGCATTGTGATACGTGACCAATATGCTGCCCAGAAACATAAAACTAAATGTATGGGCCGGAAATTCCAATTCCTGCCATTGGTTTTCGCTAAACAAACGCTTCTTTTGCATCTCGCGCGTAAATAGCCACCCGGCCAATGCCGGGGTAAACTTCAGTTGCAATTCTCCGGCTGGACTCAGGCAGAAAGGCTGCTGCCCAACAGACATGAACAGCAACATCTGAATGAACTCCGCCGTAGCCCCGCTTAAGCGCGCGACAAATCCGTTGCCGTGAATGGACGGATCGGGATTGCCGCTGCTGACGATAAATGACGAATTTTCCAGAATACTCCGACCATAGACTTCCGGGTCGGAAAAAGGAACGCACACATTTTTGAAATCCTGATAAAACGCCTCGTACAGCCCATTCCGCAGAAGTTCGAGCATGTACTTGTATTCCATGTGCAGCCAGATGGATTCGTTTTCAAACCAGCCGGGCGAAAACACCCTGGCCCGCCCGATTTCCAGGGGCTGATCCGTCAACGGCGCATTGACCTTGTACATTTTCAACTTTTGATCAAAAAGCGCGCTCTGCCGGATATTTTCAACAAGTGCTGCCGCTTCTTTTCGGTCGGGTTTACAGCGCAGGTAATGCACCGGCCCTTCCAGAAACAGCGGTAAAGGGATTTGTTTGAAATTTTTGGCTCGAAAATACGGTTGCCCTTTGGCATTGCATTTCAACGACTTCACGCCGTTGGCGTCCCACTGTTCAACTTTATCGTAATCAACGACTTTATTGATGAAATAAGTGGACAGAATCTGATGTTCATTCGCGCGCGCTTTGTCAATGCCTTCATCTAATTTTTTCAGTGCGGCAGTAAAGAAATCCTTAATTTCTTCAACCGTTATCGGTTTTTCATGGCCGCTGACTCCCAGCCGGATTCTTGCCCGATAATTTTCCCGGTGGGTTGTGGCCATTTCCCAAAACTCAAAAGGAGATATTTGGCGATTGAGCGGCTCACGTAAGGCGTCAATAAAATCCTTAAGTTCTTCAAAAATCGGCCAGACTTCATTTTCTATTTTAGTTTCCCGGAATATATCCAGCAGAAACAGAATATGCCGTTTTGTCTCCAGCGTCTCACTGATGCTGGAGCCAAGCAAGCCCGGCAGGCCATTGAGCGCGTCGTACCAATTGGGTTTGCCGGCCTCCATCTCGACGCCAACGCCTGCCGGGTCCAGCGACGAAAGTTTATTCGCAATCAGGCACAGCATCTTGCTGAGCAACGACGTATAATACACATTGCCCCAGCCATATCCGGTGCGAACCTGGTGGCGATTCTCATTCCGTTGCTTAAGAATGCTATCTTTCTCCCCGTCAAACGTAAGGGCGTTGAGCTGCATGGGATTGCCTTCCCAGAGGACATATTTTTCCGCCCGGGGCTGGACCCGATGCGGCTCGTCGTAAAAGGTAAAACTCTTTTTCTCCAACAAGATGTAGCGCAGCTTTTCCGGATAAATCGCTAGATAATTTTCGAGTAAATCCAGATTGTAAGTCCAGTGATCGGTCCAGTAACCTTCGCCGTGTTCGATGTCATAAATCCGGTGGCAAATGCCGAAAAGATCGCCCAGGAAGTTGTCCGTATCACCTTTGATCGTAATTTTTTGTGCCCTCAGAAAAGTCAGCAACTCGCCCGGCGTAAAGGATTTTTGCTGGAAAGCGGCGACTGCTGCAATATGCTCCGGCTCGATATACATTGATAAAATGGCGTACATTTTGGCCGGATCCGCAATGGCAAAACGGATTTCTTTCGTCACCAGCGGATTGAAACCGTCCAGTTGGATCATGTTGTAAAAATGCTCCACATTGGTTTCTTGAACATCCGGATTGAAAAACAGATCGCAGCGACGGTTCTGGTTGACATCCCGGAAATTGCCGTTGCCTTGTGAATACGGCGTCGGCGTGAGGCGGAAATCGTTATAATCCCGCTCCAGATCGCCGTGTTTACGTGAATACAAATGCAGCGTCGTCCGGTTTTCCTTACCTTGAAAAGTATAGGGAAAACCACCGCGCAGCGAATTATCCAGGAAATTTTGCCGGGTGTATTGATCCAGGGTTGGTTCGCCGCTGCAAATAAAATTCTGCTGGGTCAGGACATCAATGATTTCCCGGTTCTCGCGGGCTTTGGCGGCAACGTACTCTTTTCTGGTGATCAGCGGAACGAGCGCATTCAGTTCGCCGACCGAATTGGTCTGGCCAATAATGGAAGTGTAGGTGTAAGTTGCCCCGGCAGGAATCGTAGTTTTAAACAGACCCATGGCGCTGGGCAGGCGGTTTTCAAAAATCTGACCGCGGGCTAAATCCTCAAAAGGCGTGGTCAAAAACTTTTCCGGGTAACTGTAATCGCTATGAACGCCAAAGATGTTTTTTGGATCAACGATTGGTTCAATAATTTTGGCGCCCGACGCTTCAGACTCAAAACCGACGTAGAAATTGCCTTTCTTAATGATGACCACATCGGGTCGGTCGGCGGCTTCGGTCTTGCCTTTAAAGAATGGCGCGCGATTTTCATAATTGACGACTTCGACAAAGGCTTCCATCAGACGGCGCATATTTTTCAGGCCGGCATTATCAATGCCGTAAGGAATAATCAGCGGCAGGCCGTCGAGTCCTTCCAGCGTCACCGGCGCAGCGTTTAAATTGCGAATGTGCAGAATGCGCACGAGACCGGCATAATTGTCCTGCGGCACGTTGAAATACTCAACCGTGAATTGCAGGCCCAGGCTGTGATTCACTTCTTCCAGCGTCAAATGGGCCGGGGCGATGATCATCCGCTGCGTCCGGCTTATGGCTTTATCTTGAATATGATTCTGGAACGGTTCGTAAAAGTTAATGGAGGCATGACCGACCGGCTTGATAAACGTCCGGAAGCCTTGCGTTGAGACCAATTGATAGGCCCAGTTGGCCGGCAGAAATTCCATGATCGGATGATTCTTGTCCTGCACGCCCATGCTGCAAACGCACTGTCCCCGGTTCACATAAAACGCCCACATGGGGATGCCGTTTTTCCCGGCAATGCCCGGAAAAAAACTGGAGAACAGTTTGGTCGAATTGTAGTCGGTGATGACAAATTCGCCGGTTGGTGTTAATTCGTAAGTTGGTTTGTTCGTTTGTGGAGACATCAACATTTCACCTTTCTTTGGCAGAATCTGTAGTTGCACTTCGCCAGGTTCTAATTTCGATTGATATGCTCTACCCCAACTTCAACAGTTAGAGGATCGATCAAACTTCAATGGTTTCAACAAAAGTTATCTTATTGCGCAAGCCAGTGTTAGGCACCCTTGAGCCTTGAGATACTCACCTTGTAATTCTATCAATAACTTCAACTCCAAGTATGTTTTTTATCTCGATTAGCTCTGATGGAAAAGTATTTTCGACTGCTAAAACAACTCGGCAGCTTGGGTATAACCCTTTTTCGCATTGAAAAGCCTCCGCCACGGCCTGATATTTAACGCACTGATAAAGGCCACGGTAAACATCTGCTGTATCCGATACCAAGGACTTCGCTTCCGTTATCACCCATTCTCCGCCAATGATGAATAGAATATCGGCAACATCACCTGACGGCAAACTAAATTCAATTTTCCCACGAGCCACGCTTTTATTCAAGCCAATAACTTGTGGGTTACGGCTGATGTATTCCTTAAATTCCTTGTGGGCTAAACTTTCGCCCGAACCGTGCTGAAGGTGTATCTGGTTTAGCAACGATGAATAATCTCGTGCCGATTTGTACTCTAAGCCAAGATATTTTAACACATCCAACCAGCGTGTGTAAGTGAATATTTTGTGTAATTGAACATCAATAATGATTCGTTGCTGCTTTCGAGGTAGTTTTGAAAATTTATGCTTATCATCGTCATCAATAAACACGCCTACCCCTTCACCAGGTAAACCTGTCGCTTTGTTTACCACCAAGCAATTTATCGGGGGAACAATTTCTTTCCATTCATCGGATAGCTGCTGTAATGTTTGCCCAATACTGCCAAGCACAAAATTGAGATTGCGAGGATTAGGCATTCCCAACTCAGTGGCTAAGTCAGAATAGTAAATATGCTGATTGGCTAATGCTTGTCTTACCAAGATTGGCAATGCTCTTCTTGCACGTTCTTGGTAAAGCTTATCCCCTGCTAATGCTTTAGCTATTTGTCCAGTTTCCATAGAGCTACAATACCCTTCTTTTTAAAGTCGTTAACGTTTTGGCTCAGCGGCGCGGAGCCGCAGGCAAAACGCCCGCTGGAGTCAGTGTTGGGTCGATTCTTGGAGACTCAATCCCAATTCACTTTTTGTTCGCACCCTGTTTTACTTTGTATTCATCGTCACTATTGTCCAAACGACGGAAAATAAAAGTGTTTTAATCGTATTAAATATAGCGAGTTATAGCCATAATTCAAGATAATGCCTGACATGCCAATAAGTTCGGCGTAGTAATTTCCGAGCAGAGTTAGTGCATCAATCTGCCAATAGTTCTTTGAGTTGGTCATTCGTTAATTTGGTAATTCTGGCAATTTGCTCAAGGGGTAATCCTTCTTTCCGCATCTCGCGGGCAATTTCTATTGTTCTTTCTTCATTCGTCTCTTTTCGAGCGGCCTCATCTTTCATCTTTGCCCGATCCTGCGGCGTCACTTGACTGTCTTCGATGCAATCAAAGACCTTCCGAATCGCCGGATTCTTGTATTTCGTTTCATCAACCTTTTCATCCAGCGTGTCATCAATGGCTTGCAGCCATTCCCGATAAGCCGCTGGCGTTTCCATGCTGACGTATTTCGGGCAGATATAGATAATCCGGTGAAAAATTTCCTTGAGCGGATTGCCCTTCAAATCTTTCGGATCAAAATCAATCGTAGCAATATCCACTTGATGTTTATCGCCGGACGTCAATACAACCAGCGTATAAACTCTAATTGGGGAGCGATACGTTTCCGAACGCGTCGTCAATTCCAGCATGGCCGCGCAGTGATAATGCAGAAAACGATCATAATGATCGGTCAAACGATCATGTTGAATATCCACGACAATTCGATTTTTTGTATCTTCTGCAAAAAGATCAAACCGGGAATCCACTGGACCGATCGGCGGACAAAAGGATTTTTCAGTTTCGACCTTGGTTATTTCCAAATTAACGCCGATAAAATCTTTGACAAAAGCGGTGAAGATTTCCAGATTGCCGAAGGCTTTCTTGAAAATGACATCGTATCTTAATGGGGCAACGTGTATCATGGCTTTAACCTCCAAATGAATTAAACCTTGCAGTCACAGTGAACTACAAGGTTTAATATCAAAGATCGAAGCATAAAAATCAAGCGCAATCTTACAATTGCACCCGCACCGTCTGCACCGAATTTGCGGGAATAATAACTTCGGCAAATTGATCGCCGATTTGCAGATTGTAGGTGATGGCCTGTTTCTGCGTATTCAAGACCTGAATGCTCAAGACTTTGTCGCGATTCAGTGTGGCGCAGGTATGGAGGGCATCCGGATCGAGACCGGCCAAAGCTCTTTCCGTCTGCACGGCCTTATCGCCCGGCCGGATGGTCCGGCTGAACTGGGCCAGCACGTAATAAATCGGGGTGTAATAGACATGCTGCGCGTTGACATCAATCATGATCGGCGCGCCGCAGAAATTGCCCACATGGTTGGGCCCGCCGTTTTGATCCAGCACGACATTCCAGTCAATCCAGCCGCTGACCCAATGATCCAGGCTGACGATAATATTGCGGGCATAGCGATGAACCGGCGTGTAAATGGGATGGTCGGCCACGCCGGGACCGGCCCAGGTCGCCGTATAGGCCCAATCGGTGGCATTTTTATTCCACCAAAAGGCGTCATTATCAAACCAGCCGGATTCTTTAAAACGAACCGGATCCAGGATGCCTTTGGGCGCATCTTTGCCCAAATCGTCAATGCAGCCTTCCGTATGGATCAGCGCAAAATTCGGGTACTTTTGATGAACCCGGTCAAAGACATCTTCATAAACTTTAAAGGTGCTTTCATACCAATGAATCGCCGCCCCAAACACGTATTTGCCGGTTTCGGGATCGGCAAAAATGGCGTCGGCCCAGCGTTCCAGGGCGTCCCGGTTCTGGTCGTAGATCAACAGCTTAGCGTCGGCGTGTTGACTGGCTTTTAACTTCGGCCCCAGAAAATTTTTGATGAAGTCATTCTGTGATTCCGGGGTGAAAATCATACTTTCCCATTGGCCGTTGACTCCATGCGGCTCGTTTACGGGAGTCAGTCCCCAAATGTTCACGCCCTGCGCTTGATAGGCGTCTAAGTATTTGACCAGGTAATCAGCGTATGTGGGGATGTATTCCGGTTTCAGCGATCCGCCGGTGCCTTGCCACTTATTTTCCGGCGCACCGGGGATGTACCATTCCTCAATATCCTTCATCCAGGCCGGGGCCGTCCAAGCAGAGGAAACAATTCGCAACTCTTTATCTTGCTGACTATTCTTGATCTTAAGGGCCTCTTTGATCATCGGCAACAAATCATAGGTGGCATCCTTGATGTCGGGATATTCCGCCGGATTAAAACCATCGCTATCCGGGGCGATGCTGAAATTTTCCAGCTTGACATCGTCTTTGACATCGGCGTAAGAATATTTTCCCTTTACCGTGAAATCACACGCGCCGATGTGCGTCCGGGTCAATGAAAAATTCGCGCCGGTTTCACCGAAACTCTTTTCCATGACTTCCTGCCTTTTCGGCGCATCCAAATGCGCCAGCACAAAGGCGGAGGCTTCTGTGAATGAGGTGCCGATACCGTCAATGGTTTGCTTAAGGCTGTCTGGCCGGATTCGGATGATTGTACCGGCGGGTTTGCCTTTTTTAAAAGCGACATTTTCCTTTTTGGCAATTTTATCCCCGTTTTCCGAGGTCAACAATATCTCCGCCGTGGAAGTTAAGTTGTAAGTTTTCGCCATACTTTCCTTTTGGGGAGGAACGGTGCACTTGATGGCAAATGCCATCATCAAAATCAAAGAAAGTTGTAAAATTTTCTTCATCATTAAGCTCCCGCTTTGAGCGCACAATCATGTGTCGTTGACTACTACACTTTTTGCGGATTTTGCGGTTAAGTTAACATAATCGAGCTACGCGAATTTAAATTTCCCGTCTTTATCCCACAGACCCCAGTACGCGCCCACATCGCCTTCTTTATCAATTTTCCAGGCTTCATCAAAGCTGGCGAAATAGAAAATGTCAATGTTCTCCTCAGCCGCCCAAGTATAGGCATTGATGAAATACTGCAGCGCATTTTCATACGACGGCATGGAATTCTTGAACGCCGTGCCGCGATTCGGCCAGCCGGTTTCGCTGATAATAACTTTTTTGCCCGGCCCGGCTTTCTGCGCCCGACGATACATTTCTTTCATGTACAGCAAGGAATGTTCGATGGCATAGCCTTCCCAAAACGGATAGCAATTGGCCATGATAAGGTCACTCGCTTCGGCTATTTTTGGGTTGAGGGTAAACTCATAATAGGCGTCCACATAGCCCACCGGAATCCCCGGCAGTTCCTTTTTGACCCGTTGAATACATTCGATGATCTGCTCTTCGGTCAAATCCTTGCGCAGCAAGACTTCGTTGCCAACGGCAACGATATCGGCATGACCGGCTTTGGCCACATTGATCACGCCTTGGATTTCGTTCTCGTTTTTTTCCGGGTCGGAACCTAACCAGGCGCCCACCAAAGTTTTCAAACCGTATTCATGGGCGACGCGGGGAATAAACTCGTTGCCTTCCGTGCAGGAAAAGGATCGCACCCACTTGATATATGGCTTGATGATGTCCATTCTGGCTCGTACCTGGGCCTCGCTGATCTGTGAGCCGGGCATCTGCCCTTCGAGGTAGGCGCTGAAGGAAATGCCATGAATGCCTTCGTTTAATATGCCCTGAAAGGCGTTTTCTAATTCGGCGGTTGACATTTTGGAAACATCAATGCCCGCCAATGCGGTATAAATACGACTCTTAGACATGTTTACCCCTTTTCTACATTTTCAGATATTCTTCCGGAATGCCGGTATAGCCCCAGGCCCTAAGCTGCCGCGACCATCCGCCGAGGTTATCTTTCGACACCTTAATTAGCTTCATCTGCGTAGTGACCGGGACTTCCTTGTTAAAATGGATTTTATCAACAATCGTTTCGACGGAGACCTTGCCCCATTTGAAGGTAGGCTGGCCGAGCATCACAGGCACAATGCCTTTTTCGATGTAGGGAAGCTGCACAGGCAAGGCGTCCACTGCCACGATCTTGATCTTTTGCGGATCAATCTTGCCCATCAGGGCGTCGCTGAAGAAGGGCCAGCCGCCGACCATCGCCCAGCCTTTGAGCTCCGGATAGGCGTTGTTGACCCGAATCACTTCGGCGGCGGCATCTTCCGCCGTCTCAATGTGATTGAAAACGCCCACGATCTCGATGCCCGCATATTTGGCCGCCTCTTTTTGCACGCCTTCCACGCGCGTTTGCAAATTCGGCGCAGCCGCGTTACCGGCCAAAATGGCGATCTGGCCTTTTTCACCCATTAGCTTGACTAACTCGGCCATCACATTCTGGCCGATTTCCAGATCGTTCGGCCCATAAAACGCAAACCGTTTGGAGTCCTGGGCGTCACTGTCAAAGGTCATGACCGGAATGCCCTTCTCCACCGCGGCGTTGATGGCGGCGGTGAGGGTATCTTTATCGGAGCAAGAAACCAGAATGGCGCTCGCGCCATCGTCCACCGCGCTGCGCATTTTTTCCGCTTGCTCCTGCGGATTCTCCTGGGCCGGTGTACGCCAATCAATCGTGACGTTGATCTTCCGGTATTTTTCGGATATGGACTTGGCCGCAGCCTCCGCGCCAACTTTGGCCGAGAGAAAAACCGGGTTGGCCGAACTCTTGGCGATCATGGTGATTTTGATGTTTTTGACGTTGGCCGGTTCGACGCCTGCCAATTCTTCCACCGCGTCTTTGCAGCCCGTGACCGATAGGGTCAGGCTGATGAGGCTTATCACGAAAAATATTTTCCATGTCTTCATGTTAGATTTCCTTTTCGAGGTTGATCACCAGACGACGATTATCACGCAGCGGCAGACTGGACGTTAGTTTGGGGAGACTTGCCGTGTCGTCGGTCAAGCTCCTGGCGAATCTCGTAGGCTTTTTCTTCGGTGATGTTGTAGAATGCTACGGAAAAGATGGCGATGGCGGCTGTTGCAGCCGGAATCAACACATCCACTACGCGCATCCAGAAAAAGGTGAATGACGATTGCGCTCCGCCCAGTTCGACATCGAAGCCAGTGGCATTCAGCAGGAAACCGGACAGCCCAAAAGCCAGGGCCATACCCACCTTTACCATCCACCAATAAATGGCCCCGAACATACCTTCCCGACGCTGCGAAGACGCCAATTCGTCCTGATCACACACATCCGCAATCATCGAGCCCATCATGGTGAAGAGACCGCCCATGCCAATGGCAATTAGCGGCGCCGGAATAAGAATCATCCAGGGGTTCAGTGGATCGTAGCAGAACCACTTCAGCAAGCTGCCCAGCATACACATGAATGTGGCGATCATAAAGGTTTTACGCTTGCCGATTCTCGTGGAAAGCCACGTCACCACCGTAATGGCGCACAGCGTAGAGATGGTCGAAATCGTGCCAAAGATACCAATGTACTTGGCCCCCAAATCCGTATCCCCGCCGCAGACATAAAAAATACTGATGTATGAGCTAAACGCGCCGACAAGCATGATGCCATTAAACAAAAAGAACGTGCCTGCGCAGAGTTTGAGAAACTCTTTGTTTTTGATGGTGATCAGAAAGCCTCTGACAAAGTCCACAATATTATCGCGCAGCCCTTGCATCCCGGAGGACTTTTGAACGCCGTCTTCCTTTGGCGCGACGAAGCGCTCGCGACAGAAAATGGCCGGAAAAACCCCAAGTATCACCACAACGACGCCGATAACAATGGCCAGCACCCGAGCGCCCTGCACGGAATCCGTAAACAGGCGGTCATTTTCCATAAAGGCATAAAACCAGGGCAGGGAAATCCAGGCAAACTGACCCATGAAATTCATGGTGGCCATTAGCCGCGTTCGCTCGTGATAATCCGGGGTCATTTCGTAACCGAGGGCGACAAACGGCGTGGCAAAAATCGTATAGAAGAGGTAAAAGATGATGGAGCCGGCCAGAAACACCCAGAAATAAAACATCTCACTGTGGCCGGAAGGAAGCTGCCACATCAAAGCAAAGGTGATGCCGACGCCGATGGCTCCGCCAAAAATATACGGTCGGCGGCGACCATATCGGGAGCGAGTGTTGTCGGAAATATAGCCCATAACCGGATCGGTCAGGGCATCGGAAAAACGCGAGAGCGCTTGCAGCGTGCCGACCAGAGCCGGGTTCATTCCTAACCCGACGTTGAGAATAATGGACATGTAGCCGATGGCGCCGCCAAGCAGATTGTTGACAATCGAACCCAGCCCGTAGGCGAACTTCTGCCCAAAAGAAAGCCGGTCTTCCGGAGCCGTTTCATGACGTTTTTGTGCGCTCATTTATCATCCTTTGTTCACGGGCAGCAACCCCGCGTTTAAACGTTCTTTCGGTTTCCGGCACACAATTATTTAGCCAGGTAGATGTCATCAAAGTAGAGCTTTCCAAACACCAGCGCACTGCTGCTATTGGCCGGATTCCACAGGCCAAGATACTTGATCTTGGTCTTATCCGCGGCCGGGAAACGGCTAAGCGGGATTTCATATTTAGCCCAATTGCCGGAAATGGTAGGCGTGTAATCTTTCAATTGCACTTGAGTATTGCCCACGGCAACATCTTCAAATTTAACGCCCAGGTCGGCCAAATTTGGCATAGCCGTTTTATTCACGCTGAAAACCAGTTTTGTATAGGCCGAGATATTCGTCCCTGCGTCGCCAAAGAAAAAGGCAATCCCGCCCCAACCTTTTCCGCCATCGCCGAAATCAACGGCCAGTATGTATGTGCCATCCACCGGCGGCACGTCCGTGCTTTGCTCGTTGGGGGAGGCCGGATTTCCGGACCAATCGGCGCTGTTGATGATTTTTTCATAAGCCACCGTCGCCGTGGTGTGGGATTCGGAAAAAATCCCTGCGCCCGTTGTCACGACAGGCGCGTCGGCGCTGAAATAGATGTCATCAAAATAGATTTTGCCGAAAACCGGATTGCCCGCGCTATTGGTCGGATTCCACAAGCCGATATATTTGAGCTTGGTCAGATTCACGGCCGGGAATAAGCTGAGCGGAAGTTCATATTTGGCCCAATTGCCGGAAATGACGGGAGTGAAATTCTTCAATTGCACCTGGACATTGCCCGTCGAAACATCTTCCAGTTTAACGCCCAAATCGGCCAACGCGGGCACGGCCGATTTATTCATATAAAGAATCAGCTTGGTGTAGCTCGCCACATTTTGGCCGTCGCCAAAGTTAAAGGCGATTCCGCCCCAGCCTTTTCCGCCATCGCCAAAATCAACGGACAGAACATATGTGCCATCAACCGGCGGCACGTCAGTGCTTTTCTCATTCGGCGTGGCCGGATTCCCGGACCAATCGGCGCTGTTGATGATTCCGGTATAAGTTACCATCGCATCGGTGTGGGATTCGGAGAAAACACCGGCGGTCTTGTCGGTCGTCGCAGCCGCGGTAATCGTGGCCGCGTCGGTTTTCACATTACCGTTGATGTCCGTGTAGGAGACCGTCAGCGTATTGTCTTTAGCGATGGCGATTGTGCCGGTATTATCATTGGTCGGGCCGAATTTAACCGTGGCCGTGCCATTGCCGCCGGCGTCGAGCCGCGTTCCAACGGCGATGGTTTCCGCGCCGTTATTGACCGCCACGACGACCCGTTTGCCGGCCGCGCATTCATCCACTATGGCGATGGTGGCTTTGGTGGCGCTGGCCGTATAGGTTTCCGCATTCAGGCTGACGCTGCCGACGCCCGTGCATTGCGCTGCTTTAAGGTAAATGTCATCAAAATAAAGTGTGCCAAAAAGCAGCTCGTTTTGTTGATCCTTTGGATTCCAGAAACCCACAAACTTGATGTCACCCAGATTCACACCGATAAAATGGCGCAGCGGGATTTCGTATGTGGCCCAATTGCCGGACACGGTTGGCGAATACGATGTCAGCGAAACTTGTTTTTTGCCGCCTTTCGTGTCTTCCAATTCAATGCCCATCGTGGCTAAAGCGGGCATGGCGGACTTATCCAGGCTGAAGACCAACGCGGCATAATCGGAAATATCGGCGCGGGAGAAGTTGAACAGAAATCCGCCCCAGCCGGCCCCGGCGTTGATAAAATTAGTGGACAGCACGTAGTTGCCCTCCAGCGGCTTGACCTCCGTGCTCTTCTCGTTGGCCACGACGCGATTTGCGCCCCACCAATTGCTGTCGAAAATTTGTAGATAATTCAAAGCGGGCTGCGTATGCGATTCACTGTAAATGCCGATTGTTTCCGCAGACAATTCCTTCTTGTAAACACGAACCCAGTCCACGTACATTTCTTGCGGCCATTGGGTGGTCTTGTCGGGCGCGCCGCCCAGGGTTCCGCCCACCGCCAGATTTAAAATGATAAAGAAATCGTTCAAAAATTCTTCCATCGTATCGGGCGCAATGGGTTTGGTAAAATAGGCAACATTGTCCACCTTGCCGATCACCCGATTCTCATCCCAATCAATTTCGTAAACGTGATAGTCATCGGTAAGCGAATAGTCAAAGGTCTTCTTGCTCCCGTCGTATGTCCAACCCGGCACGGCTGCGCCGTCATCCCACCAATGCAAGGTGCTATGAGCCGTCTTGTCGTCGGAATACAGAAAGTGCATTTCCATGATGTCCATTTCGCCACATTTGGGCCAGCCGTCCGTATCGTAATTGGAGCCCAGCATCCAAAAAGCCGACCACATGCCCATGCTTTTTGGCGTTTTAATCCGGGCCTGAATCTTGCCAAATTTAAACGTAAACTTGTTATTTGTGGTGATTCGGGCAGACGTGACCGAGCCGTCCCGCTTGGCCGGGACACCGGATTCACAGCGCGCCGTGATAATCAGATTGCCGTCCTGGACGTGGATGTTCGCCGGCGAGTTGGTATATTCCTGCCACTCGTCATTGCCCCAGCCGTTATTGCCATAACCGGTGTCGTAATTCCACTTGGTTACATCCAGCCTGCCTGAGCTTTGGTTAAATTCATCCGCCCAAACCAGTTTGTACTCGCTAGGGATTGTGGTATCGTTAATGGGTTCCAAGGTGTCTTCTTTTGCGCAGCTTGTGAAGAATAAGGACATGACGATCAGGGTGACGGAACACAAAAACCGACTTAACTTTTCATTTTTCATCGCAACAACCTCCCGATGGGGAATTATATAATTACGTTATGGTAAGGGTGATAAAGTGCTATATAGCACTATATAAAATCTTAAAAAAAAGTCAAGCATTTTCTTGTCCGATAATTCTAACAATATTTAGTAGAAAAAACTTCACTTGAAGTTTAATGTTTTACTAAACAAGAAGTTGCGCAATCGAAGAATGCCTGCGCCCAACTTATTAAAAGTTTAGCGGTTGACCTTTTTCAAGGCGCGCTTAAGTTGCTTAAAACCATGCTCTTTCTTGACATTAATTATTATTGGTGCTATATTGCATTATGTATAAGGGACCTGTGAAGAAATGTCATTTTTCAAGAGGTTATCGCTCATTTTCAAGCACTTATGCACTCAAAAATGACATTTCTTGGACTTTATCACACCCGCCTATAGAATAACCCACATATCTAACTTTTTTTGGAGATATTTAGGATTATGAACGAAAATTTATCCAAGTATCGGCAAGTAGAAAATAAAATTAAGGATGATATTAAAAGCGGTCTGATCAAGGATAAACTGCCGGGAGAGCGTGTTCTGGCCGAACAGCTTGCCGTTTCATACATGACGGTGAGGAAAGCGGTCCAGCGCTTGGTTGATAGCGGCATTCTCTATAAAGTGCCCACAAAAGGGATTTTCCTGAATAGCAGCCCGGTCGTCGGCCAGGAAACCCATAATATCGGCTTTTTCCTTGATGATCGCATCAAGGACGGCGTATCCAGTCCCTACTATTCACTGGTGTTTAGCGCCCTGGAAAAGGAAGCGATCAAAAACGGCTACAACCTGGTATTTTTTTCCAATTTTGATGATCTAAACCCTTTGATGAATAAACGGAAAGTGGATGGCATGGTTATCAGCTGTTTTCCCCGTTTGGAAAATGGGATTCAGGAACTCAAGTCGTTGATTCCGATTGTGCTGATGGATAACAACTCGGCGGACAAAACGATACCATCGGTTGTCATTGACAACTTTAATGGGATCGCCGGCGCCGTTGATTATCTTTGCTCCTTGGGACATGAACGGATTGGGTTTATCAGCGGCTTGCTTGATTCGGACGTGGGCAAAGACCGGCTGAAGGGATTTGTCACCGCGATCAATAATCGCGGTCTCAAAGAAGACAAAGAGCTTGTTTATAAGGGCGATTATTCCTATTTAGCAGGGGAAAAAGGCGTGGCTTATTTTTTAGCGCTACCCGTGCCGCCCACCGCCATTTTGTGCGCCAATGACACCATGGCGATCAGCGCGCTAAAAGCCATTCGCGAGAATGGCTTAAGCGTGCCCGAAGATATAAGTGTTGTTGGCTTTGACGACATTTCGGTAGCCGCCCAAATGCACCCCGAATTAACCACAGTGGCTGCGCCGATCAAACAAATCGCCGGCATTTCTATGGAGATGCTCATTTCGGCCATTAAGGGCGCGGATCTCAGCTATAAGCACGTCATTTTACCGACCCGGCTAGTGGTTCGGAATTCGTGCGCGGGGGTTAAGAAATGATCTTGCCGAGCGAGTGATGTGGCTTAACTCAAGATGTGATTTCCAAGAGTTACCCCTTCACTGCCCCGGCCATCACACCTTTAATAATATACTTCTGCATCACCAGATACACGACGATGATCGGCAAGGCCGAAATCGTCATGCCGGCCATGAGCAGGGGATACTCGGTCAAGTGTGTGCCCTGAAAGACCATCAAACCGCGCTGGAGCGGCATTAGGCCCTTGTCCGAAAAAATAATCAGCGCTAACAGATACTCGTTCCAGACATTCAGGGCGTTGAAAATGACGATGACGGAAATGACCGGTTTGGCCAATGGCAACATCACCCGCCACCAAATGCCGAATTTGGAGCAGCCGTCTATGGTGGCCGCCTCTTCCAATTCTTTCGGCATTTGATCGAAAAAAGTTTTGAGCATATAAATGGACAGACTCAGGCCGACGTTGATCAGGCACAGAATGTAGCCGATTCGGGTATTCACCAGGTGGAGTTTCACCAGCAAGACATACAGGGCGATAAAACTGCCGGGTAAAGGGATCATCATGGCCGTGAGGAACAGGTAAAACAGCAGGTTGCGGCCCGGAAATTTCAGCCGGGAAAAGGCATAGGCCGCCAGCGAGGAGATGATGACAATCCCGGCCACGACGGCCACCGTGTAGATGACGGAGTTGACGAAAAATGCGCCGAAATCGCCCTTCGTCCAGGCCAGGGCGAAGTTTTCCCAGTGCGGGTCGGACGGGATCAGGCGCATGTCGGAAAAAACCGTCTGCTGCGTTTTCAAGGCCGAACTGACCATCCACATCAACGGAAACAGGCAGGACAGGGAAACCAGGATCAGGAAGACGTGAATGAGTCCGGATTGGATATGTTGCTTGAGTTGTGACTTATTTGCCGCCATAATCGCCTCAATCCTGTTTCATCAGTTTGGAAAGTTGAATCTGGATAAACGAAACCAGCATCAGAATGCCGCCAAAAATCAAACCCTGGGCGCAGGCATAGCCGAATTGGGAATTGCTCATCATCGAGGAGATGATGCGCGTCACCGGCACTTCGGTGTTGTAGCCGGGGCCGCCGCCGGTCATGGACATGATGAGCATAAAGGCTTGCATACTGCCGAGGATGGTCAGAATCGTCACCATGAAAAAGATCGGGACTAACAGAGGAAAGGTGATGGACCACATTTTACGAAGTGCGCTGGCCCCATCCACTTCCGCGGCTTCATAGATGTCGCGCGGAATGCCCTGCAATCCGGCCAGCAGGATGATAAATCCCCAACCGAAGCCTTTCCACGAATGAACGATGGCGACACAGGTCAGGGCGGTGGCCGTTTCGCCCAGCCAGGTGTGGGTGTATTGGGCCAGTCCCAATTGGGTTAGCCAACTATTGAGCAGACCCCAGTTGCCGTCAAAAATCCACTTCCAGACCAGACCGACCACGATTTCGGACAGGACAGGCGGGATGAAAAAGATGACCCGGTAGATCATGCCGCCGCGGCGGATGCCCTGATCCACTGCCAGGGCCAGGGCCAAGGCCAGGATATTCTGCAAAGTCAGGGCAAACAGCGTGATGTAGCCCGCCTGTTTCATGGACTGCCAGTAGTAGGCGTCGTTGAAGATGGCATTCCGAAAATTTTGCAGGCCCACAAAGGTCTGCGTCGGACTGACGCCGTCCCATTCAAACAGGCTCAGGGAAAACACCTTGTAAAACGGGTAGATGTAGAAGATGGAGAAGATCAGCAGGGCCGGTAGCACAAAGGCATAGTTTCCGGCCAGGTCTTTGAATCGGTATGATTTCAACGTTCGCCTCTATTTCGTCGCGCTGTCGCCGCGCTGTTCCTTCACTTGTTGGGCCTGCTTGGCAATTTCTTCCGGCGTCTTTTCGCCGATGATAATCAATTGAATCCCCTTGTCAAAGGATTCGATGACCGTGGGTTTTTCCATCATGCCCCAGCGGCTGGGATGGGTCGAAGTTTCGATAGCGCCGGCAAATTGCTGCAAAACCGGCGACAGATCCCGCACCGCGGCTTTATTGGCCGGAATATTTTTCGTCTCCTTGCTATAGCGGATTTGTTGTTCATATTCGGTGAGCCACTTCAGGAAGAAGACCGCTTCCTCTTTGTGACGAGAGCGGGCATTGATCAGGAGAGATGCGCCGGCCGAACCCCACATGGGCAGCGGGTTGGTCTCCACAATTCTGGGGATGGAAAACACGCCATAACTCAAATTGGGATTCATCTCGTTATAGACATTGACGCACCAGGAACCATTTAAGGCGATGGCGGCGCGTTCGTTGGCAAATATTTGCTCGGCCTCTTTATTGGAAAAATTGGTGATCCCTTTCATAAAGAAACCGGCGTCGGCCAATTCTTTGAACAGACTCAACAATTTCAGCCAATCCGGGTCAGTATACGGCACGTTGCCGCGAAAAGTATCCACCATCTTGGCTTCGCCCATGATGTTGATGGCCATGGAGGAGGACATACAATCAATCATCCACAGCTCGGAAAAGCCGCACACAAACGGTTCGACCCGGGCCGCCTTGAGGGCCTTGACCGCCGTGATAAATTCCGGCCAGGTCTTCGGCGGTTGCTCCGGGTCTAACCCGGCTTTTTTGAACAGATTTTTATTGTAGATCAACTGGATCGTCATCAGATCGAGCGGAATGCCATAAAGTCCCGGCTCAACCCCATATTCATTTTTTTCCACAAATTGATTGTGGGTGATGGCTTTCTCATAAAGTTGATTGCGCCATTTGCCGTCTTCAGCATTATAATAATCATCCAGTTTGAGCACATGCCCGGCCTTAACAAACGAGGCCACCACATGATTTTCCGCCAAAATGCCGTACACATCGGGCAAGGTTCCGGCCTGTGAAGCCGCCTGCACCTTTTGCGTATAAGCATCCGATGGCCCGTACAACTCGAACCGGACTTTGTCGCCGGTTTTTTGCTGATACTCCGCCGCGACTTTCTCAAAAAACGGCTGCTTGTCGGTCATCCAATGCCAAATGACGACCGTGCTATCGGCGCTGCTTTGTTGACTTGTGCCTTGATCCTTCGATGATCCGCAGCCAGTCATGGCCACCATGATCATCAACATGAGAACTCGGGTAATATTCCGCATGACATCCTCCCTATGGTTGTTTTCGCACTCCCGGGTCGTAACCGGAAGTGCTGTTAAAGGTTATACTCACAAAGGTCACTTAATTTCATTTTGCCCGTGTTGGCTGTAAGGCGGAAAGCCGTTCCGCCACGCACTCGCGGAGCAGCTATCCGTGTTACATGAAATGAAAGATTATGCCCTTTGAAAGTATAAGACCACGTTTTTAGAGCATATTCCAGCATATTATTATATTTGCAGACAAGTCGGGTTCAGACAATACCCTTGTTACCCAAAATGTCACTTTTATCGGTGTGCTGTCAAGCCCTGAATTAAGTTGATTCATTTTTCCTCTGATTTTTGATCGAAACCGCGTCTAAAATTATGCTAAAAAAATCTTGACATTTAAATTAAAAAGTGCTATATAGCAGCCGGTGTCGTAACTTACTTTTTAGAACCAACCGTAAAATTATCATGAGCATTGTCAACGATAATTCGGAGAGGAAGCTATGCAAAAACTAAACTGTGTTCTAAGTCTTAAAAGGGCCATTAGCCTATGCGCAATGGTCCTCATTTTATTTGTAGTCCTGGAGAGTCAAGCCCAAACCCCGGCAAAAGTGACCGCACTTCAGGACAACAGCGGCTGGAAACTGCAAGTCAATGGGCAGGATTTTTATGTCAAGGGCGTTGTGTGGGGCTATACGCCGATTGGCGAAAACTATGGCTATAACCTGTGGGGACATTCCGATGAATACATCAAAAATGTACTCGATTATGAATGTGCTTTGATGAAGAAAGCCGGGATCAATACCATCCGGTCTTTCGGCAACATTCCCCCCAAATGGGTGGCCTACATCTACCAACAATACGGCATCATGACTATGATGAACCATCTCATGGGACGGTATGGTTATCAGGTTGGCGGCTTATGGCGTCCGAATACGGACTATTCCGATCCACTGACCCGGGAAACGCTCAAGAAGGATATTACGGCCTGGGTTCAGGAGTACAAGGACACGCCCGGCGTGCTCATGTTCGCCCTCGGCAATGAAAGCAATTATGGCCTGGAATGGTCCACCAGTTTTGAGATCGAGAATCTGCCTGTGGGCGAACAGCAGAAGGAAAAGGCGAAATATCTCTATAGCCTGTTTAACGAGATCATCAAAGAAGGCAAGAAGATTGATCAAAACCATCTCTTTACCATTGTCAACGGAGATGTTCAATATCTTGATCTGATCAAGGAGCTTTGCCCGGAGTTGGACATGCTGGGTGTTAATTCGTATCGCGGCATCAGCTTTACCGACATGTGGCAGACGACCAAGCAAAATCTGGGTCTGCCTATTGTCCTTACGGAATTTGGCAGCGATGCCTTCAATGCGCTACAAAATGCAGAGGATCAAGCCGCCCAGGCCCATTTCCTGAAAGTTCAATGGCAGGAAATCTATAACAAAAGTTATGGTCAGGGCGAGGAAGGTCTTGCCATCGGCGGCTGTGTCTTTGAATGGCGCGATGAGTGGTGGAAGTACAAACAGACCGAAAATCTTTATGTGCAAGATCGCCATTCGTCATGGTCCAACGGCGGGTATAGCTTTGATTATATCGAAGGTCAGAATAACATGAACGAGGAGTGGTTTGGCATCTGTGGACTGGGCCAGCCCAATGCCAACGGCGTATTTGTGGCTACACCCCGCATGGCCTACGACGTTCTCGCCGCCGTCTGGCAAATTGATCCTTATAAAGAAGAGAAGGCGACCCTTAATAGCAAGATCAATGGAATTGACATGCGTTTCTATGCCGTAGAAAGCGATGTTCGCCTTTTGAAAAATGAGCAAAAGAAACGGGATTTCTTTTCGTTGACGGGCGGCAGCCTGCGCGGCGAGATGGTGACCAAAGGGATTGATAGCGCCATTAGAGAGAAGGGCGAGAATGGCGTTGAATTTTCAAATGGCGAAATGATCTTCATGGATTTCGGTTTCCAGCCTTCCGATAAACTACAAGGAAATTTTACCCTCAACCTGCTGGGCAACGTGCCGGACAAAGATATCGAAAATATCTTTTACGGGATGCGGGGATTACCCCTGATTGTCCAAACGAAAGAAGTTAACGACAGCGCACTCGTTTCCAAATCCGACGCGTTGAAAGATCGGGAACGGCTTGAAATCTACAGCTTTCAGGCCACTTACCAGGCCAAGTATGCCGATTTTACCACGTTCTATCACGTTCCCCGCTATCATTGGGGCTATGAGGGCGATTTCTTCGGCTTGATGCGCGAAGCAACGGACATGCAGGGCATGGACATCTGGAATGCCAAAGCGCCCTTCGGTTGGGAGTTCGTCGGCAAGCAATCGCTGGATGGTCTGAAGGTTGTGATTGGGCCTGAAATTTACTGGGGTGCGAATCCAAAGGCCATGATCAAGTACAATTTCGGCAAGGGCCGTTTTAAGTATACCTTGATTCATGCCGAAGACATTGCCCGCAAAAATGACCCGACGACCGCCACATCGGCTACGGAAAGACAAACGCGGCAGACCACGTTTAATGTCAAAACCGATTTTATTCCCAAAACCACGCTGGAAGTGGGCGTGATTATGGCGGGCACTGAAAAAGTGGATGAGGCGTTTAATTATCAAGATGGCGACGATATTGTCTATGACAAGATTGAATATTCGGACACCTTTGGCGCAAAGGCCCTGCTGACGCTGGATGCGGTGAATCGGGCAAGAATTTATGCCGGTTTCCAATACGCCGGTCTGGTGGCCGATGGCGGCGCGGCGCTCAAGGAATTCGGCACCGAACTGCCCTATTCGGACTATGGCAACAAGATTGAATATGAAGGCGGCGTGCTGTTGAATTTCAACGAGTTAACGATTTATCCCAGAATGCTTTCCCGGAAAAATCTGCTTGACGCCAACCCCATCATCGAACCGTCCACAGACGGAACGACGCTCCACCCCGGCTTAAATCCCCGCAATCGCGATGACGATCCCTTTGCCGTGCTGGACAACCGGGAAGCGCTGTCCGGAGAAATTTTTGCCACGTATGATCCCACGCCGGCCACGTCCTTCTATGCCTGGGACAGCGACAAGCGGGAAGATGCGGGCCTGGCCTTCAATATTGGGGCGAACATGACACGCTATGACACCGATACGGATGCTTATCTTTTCTTCTACAAAGAAGGCAAGATCAATGCCTCATTTGGCAAAGGACTGCCCAAAGAGGACGTGTGGAAAGCCAAGAGCCGGATCATCATGAATCCCAACCCCAATCTGCGCCTGATTGCCGACCTTGTGGCCGGGTATCAGCAGTCCACCGGCACGCCGGAGGGCGACACGCGGCGATACTACGAACTGCGCGCCCTGATGAACATCGCCAACAAGCATAGACTGGCCGGTTATGTCAAGAAAAACTCGTGGGGACCGTACGACTATTTTCGGCAATTCAATGTCACCTATCCCTATCAATACATGCTCGATTATTCCATTCGCATGGATAATTTTGCCACCGAACGCCTGTCGAGCGCGATTGGGCTAAAGGGGTTTTATCGCACATTGGATGAAAACTCGCAAGGGAGCGAGTACGACGGCGGCAAGAATAATTATATGTTTGAAGTAAGCGCGTATTACAACATCGAATTTTAATTTCAAGGTTTATTACCGTTGGAGGGCCTTATGATGTATAAAAATCTGTTATGGATTGCGATGGGTCTGATTCTCATCGCCGCGCCGGGTTGTGATGTGAAAGAGGGCGACATCACCAATGACATTCCCTTGCCCACCGATGCCGTGCTGACGCTTCGCTGCGAGAATGTCGGCATCTCTCCGGAAACGTGCATTCTGGACGATCCGGACAATCCCTTTGCGATGGCCAATATCACTGAAAAAAATAGGTGGGATTTATATGCCGACTGTCCCTCGGCCAAATCCAAATTCTATCTCTGGGCCACGGTGCTGGCCAAAAGTCCATCCGGGGAAAATCAGTACTATACCGCCCGCGCCTTGCACGAGCTATACACCGAAGGCGGCAGCGTGAATGCCCGCGAACAGGCCAAGAAAGCTTATCGGGCGACGCTGGATAATTATTTTGACTCCGTCACCTGGTATGAGGCCTGGTGGCTGGGCAAAGACATCGTCTATGCGGTTTCGCTGAAGAACATGATTGGAACGAGTTTGTATGATCCCTCGGACATGAATCTGAGGCCGCTTTACGACAATTCTGATCTGGCGTTGGTGGATTTGAGCGCGTGGGGCTACATTTATGATGCGGACAATAAGATTTTGACCAAGATTAACCAATAATCCAATGTCCGGAAGTTGTGCATGTTGGGCGTAAAACTCATACCACAAACAACCCGTTTGGCAAGTCAAAAATGCCGACGGGTTTTTTATTTTCCACTACTTTTTTTGTGGATTGTGCGTTGCCGGCTTGCTTGTACTAAAATAAAAGGTTTGTATGCAACTCATTTTCAGTTTTGGTATTACTCCTTTCCAAGCGACAAACTTTCCATTTGAGACCACCGTCATTCTGTAAGAATTTTTCCCCAATGGTGTCGCTGCTGGATTTGGACAAGATTCTTTCAGAACGACAACATGGCAAATTTGTCATTTGGTTAGGCATAGCTGCTCCTTTTTTTGCTGCCAAACTTCAGGCACTTTAGGCACTTCAGGCACTTGGAATTATTCAGGTTATTCAGGCCAAATTAAGTAAAAGACGTTGACAATCCAGGAATTTCGGGGTAATTTTTAATGTTAGGGTTTCATAACCCCGAACAACGTATTAAACAGTGGTAATCGAAGCCAATAATCTGCGTCTCTGAAAAAAATACCCCAAACGCCAAAAACCGCAAAGATTTCATATATGACTATCATTAATAACCGCTATGAAGTAATCAACTCCCTGGGTGCGGGGAGTATGGGCGCCGTCTATTTGGTTGCTGACCGCCTCCAATCCGGGCAGCAAATCGCGCTCAAAACGATTCACCGCGAACTTACCGGACCGCAGATACTGGTCAACTTTCGCCGCGAATTCGAAGTCATGACCCGGCTTAAACATCCCAATTTGGCGCGTGTTTATGACTTTGGCCATGATCGCAGCGCCAATATGTCGTACATTACCATGGAATATGTGGGTGACCAATCGCTGCGCAATTTGCTGCAGGATCATGGCCCATTGACCGAGCCGGTCGCCCTGACTATCCTTGTTGATTTATGCCGGGCTTTAGCCTTTATGCACAGCCGCCATGTCCTCCATCGCGATATTAAGCCCGAAAACATTATGCTTGGGCAGTCCACAGTAATTAACGATCCGCAATTTGTCATTAAGTTGATGGATTTTGGTCTGGCCGAGTTGAGCGCGGACGCGCAGCAGGCCAAAGGCACTCTGCTCTATATGGCCCCGGAGGCGCTAATGGGGCGAGCGGATGACCGGGTTGATATTTATGCGGCCGGGATGACCATTTATGAGCTATTGAATGGTCGGCATATCTTCAACAATTCAAACGACTCGCGCTCGGTTATTGAACTGCTGCGAAACAGTGAACTGTTTCACAAAAAAATCCAGTCGGGATTGGAGCAAATCCATAACAGCCTCCTGCAGGAAATCATTCAAAAAATGATTGCCTTTGAGCCGGAAAACCGCTTTCAATCGGCCCCGGAAATTATCCTGGCTATAAATGCCGGCTTGGAACAATCCTACGCCCTGGAGACTTCAGAAACCCGTCAGGCCTATGTTCTTGGCGCCGGATTTGTCGGACGGCAAGCGGAAATGCTTCAGCTTGCCGCAGCGCTGGATACGCCGCTCGAACACAAAAACGCCGGACTGCTCATCGTTCAGGGCAGCGCCGGCGTCGGTAAAAGCCGCTTGTTTCAGGAATTGCGTCAGCAATGCCAAATGCGGAATATTCCTTTTTACGAAGGCCATTGCCTGGAATTTACCGGTCGCCTCTATGGCCCGTTTTTGAACATCCTGAGTGAAGCGTTGCTGGAAGCTTCCCCCGTCTTAATCGAAAAGTATGGCCCGGAGCTGAAAAAGCTTTTGCCGGCCCATGATTCTCTGCTAAGTGTCCAAATGGCGCCGGCGCATGATCCACGCACCGAGCGCACAATTGCTATCCACATAATTTCCCACTTTTTGATTGATCTGACTGCCGAAATCGGTAACTGCGTCGCAATTCATGTCAACGATCTGCAATGGGGCGACGACGCAACAACCGACATCCTCCTGGAACTCATGCTGCGTCTGAATTCCGACGAAAAGAAAAGCCGGCTGCGTCTGTTTGCCAGTAGCCGTGAAAGTCTGCCTGTGACAGAATTGCGCCGGCGCAACTATGTCCAGGAATTAATTCTGAAGCCTTTAGATCAATCGAGTGTCAGCGCCTATATCCAGGCTGTTTTTGGGCAAAATCAGATTGACGTGTCTCTGGCGCAGGCGATCCCGGAAATTCATCAAAAAGTCGGCGGCAATCCCTTTTTCCTGCAAGAGCTGATGAAGTCTCTGGTTGATCTGGGCGCTATTGCGCGGGCCAGACCGGCCTGGGCGCTGCTTGGGTCCATTACCGAATCCAAAGTCCCAACCAATCTGCGCGAGCTGATTGCCGCCCGCATGGCACGCTTAAGTCTGGACACCGCCCACAAGCGCATCCTGCAAATCCTGGCTCTGCTGAATTATCCGCCGACGCAGGCCGAACTTAACGCTATTATTCCCGTCGAGCCGGCATTTTTGGCCGAAATGGAACGCCTGGAAATCATTAAAACCGAATCAACCGGCGAAGCGGTTGTCTATCGCACCGCCCACGATTTGATTCGTCAGGTGATTATTGGGCTAATGGAAATTGACGGCGGCAATGTGGCCGATTACCATCGTTATATTGCCGAAAAAATAGAAACTTTGCCGGATTACGACCCCGAAGCCCTGACGACCGAACTGGCTTTTCACTACCACCATGCGCGCGTCGGCGCTAAAGCGATTTTTTATCTGGAAAAAGCCGGCGACCTGGCCCGTAAAAAATACAGCAATCAACAGGCTCTGGAGTTATACG
>CAYOLL010000032.1:0-11474 GCA_964404765.1 uncultured Gemmatimonadota bacterium
AACCCGGCCGGGGCGGTCTATCCCACGCCGACCATCGGCATGGTGGGCGTGCTGGACGATGTGCGCCGCCATTGCACGCAGTGGTTCAAAAACGCGGGTGACGGGATTTACTTATTGGGCGAGATCAAGCCGGAAGTGGGCGGTAGCGAGTATTTGACGGAGATTCACGGCCGCAACGACGGCCTGCCGCCGTCCATTGATTTGGAGATCGAAAAAGTCGTGCAGGCATCTTGCCTGCAAGCTATTCAAGCCGGGCTGATCCAATCCGCCCACGACTGCGCCGAAGGCGGCTTAGCCGTGGCCTTAGCCGAATGCTGCATCACCCATCCCGAAAAAGTGATTGGCGCGACCATCAACATGTCCCCGGCACTTCAAGGGCATGCATTGCAATCAAAACTGGTTGCGCCAAGTGCCGGGGACATTGCCGGTCTGCGCCCGGATTTTATCCTCTTCTCCGAATCGCCGTCGCGCATCGTGGTCAGCGTCGCGCCGGATCAACAGGCGGCTTTTGAAAAGCTGCTGGCCGATTCGACCGTTGTGTGGGCCAAAATCGGCACGGTCGGCGGGGATAGATTGCGGATTAATGATTGGCTTGACGCGGATGTGAAGGACTTGCGCGAGGTTTTTGATACGGCGATTGAGCGGGTGGTGGAGGGGATGGTTTAGTTGCGGCATTTTATCTTGGTTTTAATTATGGTGAACCTGTTGCTATCTTGAAGGATGTTTCGTACGTTTACCAGCATTTGAGAACCTACTTTTGTGTTTTTGCCAAACCTCTTTGAGATCAACTTCCTTTAACTCTAACGCCTGGCGCAATCGGTCTAATGCTTTTTTTGAATAAGCTTTAAAAGTTTGGCTTTTTCGTCTGAGTTCTTTATAACACTCAAGGTCTTCTTTAATTTTTAACTCGTATATCAATGCTTGAGTTTTCGGGCCGGTGCATCCGATTTTTTCGGCAAGCTCATTTAAATTCAGTGTGTATACTGTCCACGGGTCAATCTCTTGCTTAAGCAATATGCCATCTGTTTTTTCACCTGGTTTAGCAACACGAACAGCAAGTCTTGAATCTTTCGATATACGCATAGATAAAGGAATTCCACTTCCATCTGTACTCAGTTTAAGCTGTGCAATTTCAGGAAGAATAACATCCCATTCTTGATGCTTTCTGCGCTTAGCAATTGCAAGATCAATACCACTTTCAGGAACCCGTTCACCTTTCTCTCGAGAACCAATAGCAAAAGCAAGGACAGTTCGCAAACGAGCAGCCGCTTGGGCACCTTGACGACTGCCTGAAACAAGTAAGCGATCAACTTCCGCGAGTTCGCTGGAAAGCAGCACAACAAGATCGCGTGGAGGACGAGCTGATATAGGAAGGACACGACTTGGAAGTATATTTGCAAGTGATTTGGAAAATGTTCGTTGCAGCAATTCATCAAATAGAGTTACACCTGATTGAGCATGAACATATAGAACATCTTCTGAAATCTCGACATAATAATGGGCAGCCTGGTCTCGTTGAGCATCAAGGATTGAAAGTGTTGCTCGTTCGTCCGGTTTGAGCATTCCGAGTTCCTGTGCTGCAATTGTTAGACATTTGTCAAACCCATATGTATAACGCTGCTCGCGATCATGAATGGTACCTGTTCGTTGAAGGATACATGCTTTAAGAAGCATCTCGAAAGCATGTTGTAAAAGTATCAAAACACTATGAGGACGGGCTATTTCTGAAGGTCGGTTGAATAGCTCGATTGACAATGTGAGTGATTCAATAGCACGTTCGAGCAGTGGACTTACGTTTTTTTTGAGTCTTGGCATTTTGTTACCCCGTTCTTAAGCTTAACTGTCGAAGCAAAGTAAATCAGAAAAAGCAGTGTGCTCACAACTAAGCAAAACAATCAATGCTGTGTTTGGATTTCAGTTGCAAAGCATCCTTAACCGTTTCCGGGTGTTGAGCCGCCACTTGCAAAAGCAAGCGAGCCGGGCCGTTCGGTTGACGGCGGCCTTGTTCCCAGCTTTGCAGCGTGGTCAGGCGAATTCCCAACAGATGGGCAAAATTTTCCTGGGTCAGCCCAAACAATTCGCGCACCTGTTTTACATCCGGTGTTGAAACCATCACACGGCGGCCATCTTTCTTGTTTAAAGTGGGTTTCCCGCCGCGACGAACTTTTCCCTCAGTTGGCTTTCGCGCAAAGACTGCTTCTTCAACGTTTTCTAACTCATCCATGAGATCTTGCGTATCCCAAAAACGGGCCAATTCCTGAATCGAATCGGTTTGGGGAATTTTTATCTTTTTCATTTCGTCCTATTCAATTGGAAAAGTAAAGCTAACGTGCTATCGCGACAAGTGGGCTTTCAAGCTACAGTGCCCACGACCAGGACAGGCTGACTCCCGCATCTTTAAGCCAGTTGCGTTGATGAGAGCGCCAGGGATAACGGGTCGGACCATAATTGATCAGGCGAATATTGGCTGTACCCGGCTGCCAATTAAAATAGCCCGCGTCATAGGTTACATCCGGGTCCCAAGGCTGCTGCTTGCTATCCTGCGGATACCAGCGCATAGAATAGCTCAGGTAGACCCATTTGTAGACCGTATATTTTATGTTTAAGGTCAGGGTATGTTTCCAGTGGTCGGTTGCCCCGGCGGTGTCTTCATATTTTGGAGTTAAGAGATAGCTGAGGTTTCCGCTCACGCCGCCGGACGGGTGAAGGATAAAAATATCCTGCAGTTTTTTCGGAAGTGTTAAGTTCCAACTCAAGGTAAAGGTGCCGTTGGCTAAGCGCGTAAAATGCTCACCTTTGCGCCGATCCGGATTGAGGCGGTTCGGGCCATAGTTGGCATAGGTCAGGCTGAGGGCGTACGGCCGCCAGTCGCTGTAGCCGGCGATGTAGGAAAAATCCGGCTCCCAGGGCGATTGTTTGCCGTCAATGTAATGATAAAAAGTCGAATAGATGAACCAATTGCCCAACGGCACATATCGCAGTGAGGCCGTCACGACCGGATAAATAACGGACGGCTCAGTTTGACCGCTGCCTTTGGATTTGAGTTCTGCGCGGTTGAGTGGCATAATTACACTGAATTGGCCACTAAAGCCGTCAAATAGATTGCGCCTCTCGGACTTGTGCTTTTTTTCTATTAACTGCGACAAAGGCAGCTCAAACGAGCTTAGCACGCCCTTCATGATATCTTCGGGCGAGGCGTCTTCACCATCGGCGTGACACTGTGCCGGCCGGATAAGCAGCGTGAGTGCAATCAGCAAGGCATAAAACGGACGTATTTTCATCTTGGAATCCAACGGAAGAGAAGGCGTTTCCTGACCATGACCCAGATAATGATCAGCACCAGCGTATGCAAAATTGTGTTAAGCCAGATGCCCCCGGTATAGAAAACAGGAAACTGACTCAACAAAAAAAGCAGATATACATGAACAATAAACACGTATAGCGTAGCCTGCCCAATCGGAATGAGCAGCCAACCCAGAGACCGATTCCACAATTGCCAGTAGCGGGTCAACAGATAATAGCCAATGACTAAGACTACAAAATAGTTGAGCAGGCGCAAAATACCCAACGTGTTTTTTATAAAATATGCGGCATAAAGCCGATTAAATGTCTCCGCCGGAATAATTGACAACCGGGCGTAGGCCGGCATCGTCGGATTGGGATTATTTTGGGCAAAAAACATAAACCCTACAAAGAGCACGGCACAGGCAATCATAAACGGCCGCCACCATTTTTGTTGTGTATAATCACCCATTTTTTGCCAATGGAAGCCTACACAGACGCCATGTAAATAAATCAACTGCCAGGTCAACACCGGAAAACCATACTCAAATTGCGCCCCGGTGAGCATGGTCGGAAATTGCCAGTTGTATATATAAAGTAGCCAACTGAGGCCCAACAGCAGGCCGGCAAGCCGTCTTTGTAACAGCCACAAAGCGATTGGGGTAGCCAAAAGCAGAACAATATACAAGCCCATAATCTGAAATTGATGCGGCCCAATTTTGAGAGAAAGTGCCTGCGCCAACCAGATGTGCCAGGGCGCATCTGCAGCCGGATAAAGCGGATAAACCTGACCGCTGACCCGGTCGGTAAAGCTCATAACCTGATGGCCATTGAAAAAAGGCAGCCAATCTATCACCGCCACGCTGAAGATGATCCACAAATTGATCCGATATAACTGTAATGCCCGATCTCTCAGTTTACCCAGAACATCCGGCCAGCCCGCAGTATCTAATCGCCGGCGGTAAACCTTACCAATAACCAGGCCGGATACAATGACAAAGCCTTCCGCACCGGACACTACGCCGATACGTTCCCAAACCAGAAAATTGTAAACCGAGAAAAATTCAAAGTGATTAATCAACAGCACGATCATGACCAACCCGCGGATAAAGTCCAGGCGCAGGTCGCGAGAAGGGTCCGGATCGTTATAAACCCAGCGGCAAATGGTAGATGGTGGCGATATATTCATTGCTATGGATTTGGGATTAAAAAGGATAATTATTCTCATTAAGAGTTATTTTTGGCAGAATAAACCCTAACCGGCATTATTCATCACCACGGGGACACGGCGATCACAGAGGATTGATAAATAATAAGTTAAAATCAAAATAGGTAACTGCTCAAAAAATGGATGGTCAGCTTGCCGCCGGCTTTTTCCACCCGCGAGCGAAAAAACCCTAAGGGTCTTGCAAGAGCTTACTTGGTAATGAGATGCACCGTTTAAGACCGTTAGGGTTTATGCTCCGATTGTGTACAAATTAAAGCGCTTCCCAATCATTGGACAACTTTTAGGGCGATTTAAGGTGGTTTTTGTAACGGGTGGAAGGTACGATTTACCCTCCGCCTGTTTTTTATTGTTTGCCACTAATTTACTGCTTCCTTTTTCGTTGCGCTATCCGTTTTTACCATAAACGGTTGAAAAGTGAATTTGTATCCGGTCAAAAAATCAGGTAACCTTGCGAAGGTTTACGCTGTAAACCACAGACAATCTTGAAAATATTGACTTCCGCGCCAAGTATAACCTTCGCAAGGTTTGCTTTACCCGGAATTTCAACCTGTAAAGGCTTCACTGTGCAAGATTTGATGAAGCTGGTTGATTTGATGCGACGATAAAGGTGAGAGCGGCAAAAGGTTCTGAAGTTGATGCTTTGTCGTAACAAAATTATTCGTTGCGTCGCCTGATGACATGGGTTATTATATCAAAGTAGAAAATGCTTTTCGCGCAAATCACTAAGCAATGTCATTAAGTTAAGGAAAATTGCGGCAGTGTCATTCAGGCGGAATCTTCCTGCAAATTTGTATGAAGGAAGAACATTGAATAAACCCATGAACATGACTGAAATTATCCACAATCGCTATCAAATCCTGCAACGCCTGGACGAGGGCCACCCGCGCGAAGTCTACCGGGTCAGGGATCGGCTTTATCCGAACCGGCCATTGCTGCTTAAGACGCTGCGCAAGGATATGCTGGATTCGCAAGCGCTGGAAAGTTTTAAACGCAACTTTGACGCGCTGAGCCGTTTAAAGCATCCAAACCTGGCCCGAGTTTACGATTTTAACCGGGACGAGGAGCGCCGTTTTTACTATGTGACGCGCGATAATGTCTCTGGTGTTTCTCTGCATGATTTAGTCAAAGGCGATATTCCGTTGCCGCCGGAAATTCTGGTGGATTTGCTGGTCGATTTTTGCCGGACTATGACCTTTATGCACAGCCGAGGCGTGCGGCATGGCAATATCAAGCTGACTAATATTTTTACGTCTGCCGCCTTGCTCGAGCCACAAACTTTAAAGCGTGACGATCTTCAGTTAAAAGTTCTGGATTTTGGTCTGACAAATCCGGAAAACTTACCGGCGCACCACACAAAAGACACGCTGCCCCGTGTAGCCCCGGAGGCCCTGAAAGGCGAAATGGATATCCGCGCAGATATTTTTGCCGCCGGCATCGCCTTTTATGAATTGCTCACCCGCGAATCATTCTACACCGCCGAACAAACCCGCAACATACTCGAACTGCTAAAAAATGCCGGACGATTTCAACAAGCGCACGATCAGGCGCTGAATAAAGTTGCCGACCCTGTCTGGCAGGCTATTCTTGGCCGGATGACAGCGTACCTGCCAAATGACCGTTATAACGCATTTTATGAGATTTTAGCAGATGTCAATGCTCGCTTGAATTTGGCTTATCCCCCAGAAAAACCGGCTACGCTGGAAGCTTATACGCTGGGCATATCGTTTGTCGCGCGCGAGGCAGAACTGCGTCAATTGGAAGAAAGTATATCCGATCCGGCCCGGCTTACGCTTATACAAGGCAAAGCGGCTTTGGGAAAAAGTCGCTTGCTGCGTGAATTCAAAAAGCTGTGTCTGGCAAAAAGCAGGCTGTATTTAGCCGGCCAATGCCCGGCACAAATCTTGCAAACGTATGCCCCTATTACCCGGATTATCAGTAACCTTTTATATGAAACCACTGATACCGTTATCCGCCGTTATGGTCCGGAGCTTAAAAAGCTTCTGCCGGCGCATGATCGCCTGCAAATCGTAGCCGCCAGCCCGCTCTGTGACCCGCAAACCGAGCGTGGCTTGATGGTTGAAACAATGGCCACATTTCTGCTGGAAGCCGCGGCCCAGCATACGCGAAATATTGTAATTGTTTTGGAAGACCTTCAGGATGCCGATGACGGCACATTGGCTTGTTTGTCGGAGTTGATGCTTAAAATTGCCCGTCTGTCCTTAACACAGGCCGTACCGAAAATCATCGCCAGTCTGGCGAATGACCCCGACCGAGCCGAGCCGGCGCTGCTCCGTCAGTTTATCCGCCAAGAGCGCGCCGTCGTAATTAACCTGAATCCGTTTTCGACGGGTGAGGCGCTGGGCTGCATCGAAGCTGCCTTCGGATCAAACGGCCTGTCGCCAATGCTGCGGGAAGCCGTGCCGATTTTAAATGAAACCGTCGGTGGAAATCCCCTTTTATTCCTGGAAACCCTAAGGGCGTTGATTTATCAAGGCATCATTATTCGGACGGGTCTTAGCTGGAACATCACCAAATCCGCGCAGGAAATTCGACTGCCGCATGACGCCGACGAATTATTGCGAAGCCGTCTGGCGGCCTTGGCCTTTAATCCGGACGAAAAACTGGCGCTGCAATTATATGCTCTGTTAAGCCGGCCGGTTGATCTGGAAACCTTTCGTAAAATTGCTCAGGGTCAATTGAGCGTTGCATTTTTGGAGGGTGGTCTCATAGGCTTTTTTCATGAACTGGAGCGACTGGAAATTTTGGATACCCTTATTTTACCGGATGAAAATGAAGCATTTTTTAGATTTCACGACCGTTTGTTGCGGCGCGTTATTTTGTCCGACATTGAGAATCCGGCGGTCTTGCAGCATCATATTGCCCGTAAGCTGGAAGATATTTATCGCTCACGCAGCAATGATTTTGTAGAAGAACTCAGTCATCATTTTGCGCTGACCGATAATGCCGGCAAAGCCCGCAATTATCTTATCAAAGCCGGCGAAAAAGCGAAGGCGCGCTTTTCCAACGAGGTCGCTTTGGCCTACTACGACCGCGCTTTGCACTTTACGAGTATGGATGATTACAAACGCCGGGCGGCTGTGCAGTGCTGCAAAGGTGAGCTTCTGGAAATGAGCGGCAAAGAAGACGAAGCGGAGACCCTCTATTCACAGGCCATTGAGCAGGCCCGGCTTAGCGGCGATCTTGCCCAGATAGCCCACGTAAAATGGCGTTTGGGGTTGCTGCAACACAAACTTAATCGAGAGGAAGATGCGCAGAAATCAATCGAAGAAGCGTTGACTATCTATCAGCAATTGAATAATGCTAAAGGTCTAAGCCAATGCTACGGCGGTCTGGGTCATATTCAACAACGTCAGGCTTGCTATGATGATGCGTTGCAGTCTTTCCGATTACAATACGCCGCAGCCGAAAAAGTAAACGATCCTAATATTTTGGGCGATACATGCGGCAATTTGAGTACAATTCTATTGACACGGGGGGAAGCCGACGCCGCTCTGGAGTACGCGCACAAGCGTCAGGAACTGGCCAGACAGACCGGTGATCGCCGTCGTCGCGCCGAGGCTGCCGCACAATTGGGTGGTCTGCGGCGCTATTTGCAAGATGATACGCAGGCGATTGTCTATTATCAGGAAATGCTTGACCTGGCGCGGGAGTTAGGCGATAAACGTCTGACCGGCCAGGCATTGGATAACATGGCGTTGGTGCATGAGCACTTGGGGCACTATGACGAAGCGCGCGCTTTTTATCAGCAAAATTTGACCTTGCAGCAGGAAGCCGGCAACCGTCGCCAAGTGGGTGAAATCAAAGGGAACATCGGCAAATTGTATGAAACTCAGGGCGATTTTGAATCCGCCAGAGTTCATTATGAAGACGCACGGGTTATTACCCATGAAACCGGCGATAAAATCGGTGTCGTCCGCCTGGAGCTTTACATTGCAACTTTAGACGCGCTTCAACAACGGCATGAAGAAGCCATAAGCCATGCGAATATTGCCATCCAGGCGGCTGAAGAAAAGGATGCGGCGCTTTATAAAGCCGCGGCATTATTCGAAAAAGCGCGCAGCTTGTACGAATTGGATCGCCATTCCGAAGCCGACCAACTTTTAAGCCAGGCTCAACCCCTGGCAGAAATGCTTAAAGCGGACGACCTGGTCTTTGCCTGTCAATTGCTGGCGGCCCGACTTCTGTTTAGCCAAACGGCCGCCAAAGCCGGCCAAAGCGCGGCCCTGGAGCAATTGCAACGCTTGATAGGCAGCCATGAGACCGATGCAAATCGCGCCCAAATCTACCTGACGCTGTTCGAGTTGAATCCAAAATTTGAGTATGGCAAGCGGGCGCTGGAACTGTTTCAGGCGCTCCAGCAAACGCGCCCCAGATATAGCTATCAGCAGGCTGTGGCCCGGATAGAAAAAAGGCTGCGAAATTTGTCCGAAGCACCCCTCGACTCGGGGGGCGAACTGTCGCCGGGAGAGCGGGCGGAGGCCAATCTTGACCGTGTTCGCAGCAGCCTGGAGCTTCTGAAAAGCGAACTGCGCCAATTTGAAAATACCGGTGTTTCCGCCGAATACAAAAAGCTGCTGCATATCAGCAAGCAGCTCACCAGTAGTTTAACTTTTGATGATGTAGCGGCCAAAACAGTATCTTTTGGTCTGGACCTGTTGCAAGCCGATAACGCGATGTTGATGCTTTTTGACGAAGACGGCACATTACAAAATAGCCGGGCCTTGAATAAATCCGGTCTCGAATTGCGACCAGCCGAAGTCATCCGGCTGATGAAAGCCGTTCAAAACGCGCCGCAGTCCTTCCCCGTCCAAATCGAAATTGCCGGCGAGAATGAAGGCGGCAGAAGCTTTGGCATTATCTTTAGTCTGGCTCCGCCGCCGACCGACAGCCGGCATGATTCGGCGCTGCTGGCTTTTCGCAACAAGACGCTGGGCCTGGTGATCTTTGAAAGCCATGCCGCGTGTCACGCTTCGCGGCTTGAACTGGTGCAGGAATTTATTGATCAGGCCGTTATTGCCTTGATTAATGCTCAGCTTTATCAGCTTACCAATATTGATCCATTGACCGGTTTATACTTACGGCCCTTCTTTGATGCCAGTCTGGAAAAAGCATTACAGCGCTGTCAGCGCACCCACATGCCGCTGACCATGCTGCTGGTTAATGTGGATACGCTCAAGCGGGTCAACGAAGACTATGGCCGTCAGGCCGGCGATGAAGTCTTAAAAGCTTTTGCCAAAGTTTTTATGCAGGCATTTCGCACCGCCGATACTTGTGCGCGCTATTCCGGCGGGCGCTTTGCGGTGGCTCTGTCTTTAACGCCGACCCTGCGCGCTGTTGATACTGCGAAGCGGGTGATTGATCTGGTCAATCAGCATCAATTTCCCTACGGCGATTTGAATATCAGCATCGGCATCACCAACTATCCCGAGCATTGGGATCTGGGCAAACCGCTGGCCAAGAATCCATTCGTAGCCCAGGCCGAGCAGGCGCTTAACACCGCCCAGAAAATCGGCGAGAACAACTTTGTCGTCTGGGATAAGTCGATGGCCGAAATGAAACATCTGCGCAACATGGTCGCCAATATCCTGACCGGCAACCCGATTAAAGATTACCGCAATGTGGAGATGCTGCTCACGGCCATCAAAGACGTGAGCTCAACCCTTGATCTGGCCGAGTTGCTCGTTAAAATCATGGATATGATGCTGCGACTCAGTGACGCCGAGCGTGGTCTGCTGTTTATCTATCAAAGCGATCAGGATTTGCTCAAGATTCGCGTAGCCCGCACCCGCAGCGGTGAAGACCTGGGCGAATCGCCCACCTACAGTCACAGCATCGTCAACAATGTTTTTGAAAGCGGCCGACCCATTTGCTTAAAAGACGTGGCGGACGAGATCGCTACCGTTAGTATGATGAATCTGGAATTGCGCTCGGTCATGTGCATTCCCATTGAAGTCAAAAATAAAAGATTTGGCGTCATCTACGTAGATGGCCATTCCAGTCTGCACGAGTTCAGCGATGCCGATTTGGCCTTTTTTCATGCGCTGAGCAGCCAGATTGCCGGCGCGATTGAAAACGCACGCCTGCATGAAGAAAGCCTGGAAATTGAACGCATCACCAATGAGTTGAATGTGGCCAGCCAAATCCAGCTGTCGTTGGTGCCGTCCAAACCGCCCGACATTCCTGGGTTGCAATTGCTCGGACGGATGGAAACCGCCAAAGCCGTCGGCGGCGACTACTACGACTACGTGCCGTCCGAAGACGGCCGCAAGCATTACATTGTGATTGGCGATGTGGCGGGTAAAGGCGTTCCGGCCAGTCTGGTGATGGTGCAGGTGCGCTCCATTTTCCATACCCTGGCCTTGCAAAACTTGTCCACCACCGATATTTTAGTCAACATGAACGAGCTGCTGTATCGCGACTTGTTGAATTTTAAAAACCCCATGTTTGTAACGATGGTGTTGATGTGCTGGGATAGTGAAACACGCATCATGACCTACACTGGCGCCGGCCATGAGCATATTTTGATTTATCGGCAAGCATCGAAAACATGTGAGGCGATTCGTTCCGGCGGTTTATGGCTGGGCATGGAAGAAGACGTGGAACCCTTTTTGAAGGAAAAAACACTGCCGCTTGAACCGGGGGATACCGTGATGCTCTACACTGACGGTGTTACGGAGTTTAACGACCCGGACAAAAACATGTATGGTTTTGATCGGCTGAAAGCATTTTTTGGGAAAAACGGCGCACTGCCGCCCGATCAAATGCTGGTGCGGCTTTATCTCGAATTAGGCATCTTTGCCAATGGCGCTGCGCAATGGGACGACACGACCGTGATGGTCATCAAGACGATTACGGATTCGTAATTTTTTTAACAACTGATTAAAGGTGAAAACGGCTTGAATACCCCGTAGGGGTAAACTGTTTGTAGTAAAAACAAACCGCG
>CAYOLL010000032.1:11574-47473 GCA_964404765.1 uncultured Gemmatimonadota bacterium
TGCCCATCTACAAACAGCCCGCCCTTACAGGGCTAAAAATCGCATTTTGTAAAACGGCTTGAATACCCCGTAGGGGTAAACTGTTTGTAGTAAAAACAAACCGCGCCTTCCTATTGCCAAGCCCCATCGGAGCGACCTGTCAAACGAGGCAATCAAAGTTGAACAGGTCGCCCCGGTGGGGCTGGTCTGAATGGGTGATTGGGACTTGCCCATCTACAAACAGCCCGCCCTTACAGGGCTAAAAATCGCATTTTGTAAAACCCTCAAAAAAATCAGCAAACGTAAGGTTGTGAGGTTTATGCTTACAAAAGTCATTTTGCTCTTGGCGCTTTGTGGCGGAACTGTTTTTCAAAAGCCGGCATGGAGTGATGTTCCTTTAGAAAAACAACTGGTCTATTCACATAAAAAGCATCTGGAACGGGGCTATGAGTGCGCGGTTTGTCACACCGGAATCAGCGAAAGCGTCAAAGCGCAGGACCGCAATTTACCTGATGAAAAAACATGCCGAGTTTGTCATGATGGCGCTGTTATTCGAAACGAATGCTCCTTATGCCACCAAAACATGCTAAACATTGGCCCTATACCGCAGTCAGAGCGAAAATTTATCTTTTCACACAAGCAGCATTTGAAATATGACCCCAACTGCCGGCGTTGCCACGAAGGTATTACCCAAACGGATTATTGCAAGGGTGAATATCTGCCAAAAATGCTCGTCTGCCTGGAGTGTCACAACGGCTATCAGGCTTCAAACGATTGCGAAATCTGTCATGGCAATGTACCGCGACAGCAATTGCGTCCGGAAAATCATAATGAACTCTGGTTGCATGCGCATCGCAGCGAGGCTCGCCAAAACCGCGCCAAATGCAGTGAGTGCCACACCGAGGATACCTGTCTGGATTGTCACCTGGGGTATAATGTGCTGGCAAATGTTCATGATAAAGACTACCGGTTAAAACATGCTTTGGATCTTAAAATTCACGCCACTGATTGTGCGGCTTGTCACAACACCCAAACTTTTTGTCAGGATTGCCATGATAAAGAGCGCGTTGATAAACCGATCAATCATTTGCTAACCGCAGATTGGGCCGTTTCCGGCCATGCCAAAGCCGCCAGAAATCAAATTGAGGCTTGTGCAGTTTGCCATGACGGACCCGGCTCCAATTGCATTACCTGTCACAAAGAGGGCGGTCGTAATCCCCATCCTGCTAATTATGGTCTCCGGCTTGGCCACGGTCCATGGCATGATGACGAAAATTATATGTGCTATGATTGTCATGTTAAGCAATCGGAGAAGACGATTGGCTTTTGTGGGCGCTGTCATACCCGGTAGATCGCGCTTTTGGAGTAGCGAACTTCAGTTTGCAAGCGCTACGGCAGGATGCAGCTTTTGTTCAGGCTATTGGTTAACTTGTTATGCGCCCACATACTTAAGGCGATGCCCAATTTAACAGCTTTTGACAAAGAAATCTTGCCGCTGAAGACATCATAATGCGCGCGTTCTACTTTCTCGAGGATACGAAAGTAGATATTGGCCATAATTTCGGCGGTCAGCATGGCAGATCGGTCAATGAGCGGTAGATTGGCCGCCGCCCTCTGGAAGTACTCTTTTGCGCGAACGACCTGAAATGAAATCAGGTCATTAACGGCCCGGCTAAGACGTCCTGCCTTTAAATCGACCTCTGTACAGTCAAAGCGGTTCAAATCTTCTTGTGGGATATAAATGCGCCCAATTTCCGCGTCACATTTAATGTCGCGAATGATGTTGGTCAGTTGAAAGGCGATCCCTAAATCTTTAGCATATTGCTTGGTTTTTTCACTTGAATAGCCAAAAATTTCAATGGACATAAGGCCGACAACGGATGCTACGCGATAGCAATATAACAACAGCTCATCAAAGGTACGATAGCGGCTCTGGTTTAAATCCATTTCCATTCCATCTACCAGATCGTTCAGGTAGTTTTGGGGAATATGAAATTGCTCCAGAGAATTGGCTAAGGATTGGGTAATCGGATGAAGGGGCCGGCCCTGGTATAAGCGTTCGATTTCTAATCGCCAGTCATCTAACAGGGCTTTTTTGTCGGCGCCGTTTTGGTCTTCATCCACCAGGTCGTCGGTATATTTACAGAAGGCGTAGACGGCGAACATGGCGTCGCGTTTGGGTTTTGGCAATAGCAGAAATGAGTAGTAAAAGTTGGAGCCGGCGGCTTTGGTATACTCCCGTGCATAATCCTGAGGTTTCATAAATGCCTCGGTTCAAAAAAAAGATGAGTAGGGAAGAGGTTCCTATTTTTGGCCCGGCTGTATACTCTCAACGGGCACAAGGTTTTGCCACGAAGACTCGAAGACACGAAGAAAAGCCTTTATTTTTGCTTTTTTCGTGACTTTGTGTCTTCGTGGCGAAGTGAAAAATTATGCCCTGTGAAAGTATAAATAGTAATCGACGCTTGTGAATAACATATTCTTTTGCCGGGATAATGCCAGCAAAAAACAAGAAGCCTCACCCATGCTTTACGAGTGAGGCTTTTTCAATAATAGTTTGAATATCAAGCTCATGTTGTGCGCTTCGCCTAAATCGCATCCGCGCGAATTTGGGTGCTTTGCGCAGCAACGATTTTACGCCTCGCCGTCTTTTTTGTGCTTGGATTCGAGCTGTTTACGCATTTTCTGCAGCTTAAAGATTTGCTCATAATGCTTGACGGCCTTATCAACACAATCAAAGAGCTCGTCAATCTCGCCGTTTTTATCAAAATAGCCAAACGGTTTGTACTGCCGCCGCAGGGACATGGACTCCAGCAGGTCCTGAAAGGCGGAATAGAAAATAATAGGCAGTTGCGTATGCTTGCCCCGTATTTCTTCATAGACTTGTAAACCGTTTTTACCGGGCATTTTAATATCTAAAATGACTGCGCGAACTTCATCGTCGCAAGACCGAATGCCTTCATCACCACTATTGCATAACTTGACTTTATACTTCTCTTTAAGCGTAAATTCAAGCGCCTTCAAGATGGAAAGATCGTCATCAATAACAAGGACAAGCGCTTTGCCGGAATCTTCAGCGTTTGATTGAGCCGTCTCGCCTGGCGTACGGCTGCGGAATCTATTAAAAGCCATAGTGTTGCTCCAATTTCAGGTTATACCGGGGTGACGGGAAAGGTAACAGAAAACGTAGAACCCGTGCCTAACTCGCTTTCAACATTCATAGTTCCACCGTACATGCTGATTAGTTTATGAATGTAGTTTAGTCCTAAGCCGGTGCCGGTAGCCGGTTTGGTAGAGAAAAATGCGACAAAAAGGTTTTGACGGGTTTGCTCAGTCATACCGGTTGCATTATCATTTACTTTTAAAATCTGTGTATTACCATTTTCGTGCAAATTGATACAAATACGTTTCTGACGATTATCGGTAATCTCCTGATGGGCATCACGGGCGTTAATAATCAAGTTATTGATAATGGACTCGAAATGAAATTCATTGCCAATAATCGGCCGTTCAGCTTTTAGGTCCAGCTCGAGTGTAATATTACGCGTATCCAGATCGGTATTGAGTGTGGCTGTCAGATGCTCAACCAGGTTTTTAAGATAAACCGGCTCTTGTCCGGGCTCTGTCCGGCCAAGCTTGGCATGTTCAAGCGTTAATGTCGCTAACTTCATTGATCGGGACGTGGCATTGGATAAAACCTTAAGCGCTTCATACAGCTTTTGTTCATTTTGCTCAAGGTCTTCAAATAAGGCCAGCGTACGGTCCCAATGTGAAGGTTTAATGTCATCTTTAATCAGTTCAAACAGATCCCCTAATAACTCGGCGTTCATTTCGCACAAAGATTTTTTATCAGCCGGCAAGATGGATTTCATTACCATCATGGTGCCGGACAGCGAGTTTCGCATTTCATGGGCAAAAGACCCGGCTAATGTCCGCTCGTTTTCGTTCTCATAGATACTTGTATGCATAAAAAGGCCTCATGAGAGTTACAATTTTTAAATTTCAATACTTGCTTTTAAATTAGCGCATGAGCATCATTTCGTCAATAGTTAATTTCTCGAAATGGTGCAGAAAAAATACAACCATGTTGCGGTATAATCGATTGACCACTTTATTATTCCCATTGGACAAAGATTTATGAGGGAAATTTTGATTAACTTGTTCAAACAAACTTGATCGTTATTTTGACAAGAATTGCGCTATTGACTCATCAAATCTGTTACAATGGCTTCCGCTTCTTTTAATTTTTGAAATTTTTCGCGAGCCAGGTCTAATTTTTCCCCAAAATCCGCGAACCCTTTTTGTTGAGCATCCTCAGCTCTATTTTGTAATAGCAGGTCAATGATCGTTGCTTCAAATGTTTTGATAGTGTCTAATTGGCCCAAAATCAGGTCCATTTCACCAATCACTAATTCGAACATGCGAATTTTTTTGGCCAGCAACTCCAGCACATCCGCTTCGATGGTTTGATTGACAGACAGGTTAAAAATAATGACCTCTTCCTGTTGACCAAGACGATGGACGCGGCCAATCCGTTGCTCAATTTTCATAGGATTCCAGGGCAAATCGTAGTTAATAAGCTTGCTGCAAAACTGCAGATTTTGGCCTTCGCTGCCGGCATCCGTGCTGATCAACACGCGGGCCGGGCCGGCAAACTCCTCGATCACCGCGCGCTTTTGCTTCATGTTCAGGCCGCCGTGAAATAGCGTGGTTGTATGGCCGTGCTCGCGTAATTGCTCGTCTAAATAAAACATGGTTTTACGGTAACTGGTGTAGATTAAAAATTTACCTGGAAACGCCTCCAGCAGCTCAAGTACAGCTACCGTTTTACGATTGACTGACAAATTTTTTGCTTCTACCGCCAGGTTGGTGATTTTTTGCTGTGTCACTAAAGGATAATCGGCTCGCCGCGCCATTTTTTCCAGAGTTCCGGCTACGGCTGCGGAGCAACTGCACAGCTCTTTTTGCAACGTGATCAGGGAAAGTTGGTGGAAACGGTTTTGCGTTTCTTTTTTGAACTCATCTTTAACGTACTCGCTGACACGTCGATAGAAGCTGAGCTCGGTTGGGCTTAAATCCATATAATAAATAGCGGCGCGGCGCGGCGGAAGTTTAACGGTCACTTTCTGGCGCTGATTGCGAATCATTACTTCTTGCAACAAATTGCGCAAGTGCGCTTTGTTGACCGGCACTCGCCGATCCGATTGCTGCACAAAGCGTTTATTAAAACTGCGAATTGTGCCCAGCAAGCCGGGCTTTAATATTGTTACCAGGCTGTAAAGCTCGCCCAGATCGTTATGAACCGGCGTGGCCGTCAGCATGAGCACATATTTTTTGCGAATGCGGTTGACGAAACGATAAACCTGAGTTGAACGATTTTTAAGCTTGTGCGCTTCATCAACAATAAGCAAATCATACTCGATCCGATGGACTTCGCGGGCAAAGCGCTCTTGCTTGGCCGTATCAATGGAGACAATGACGCGATCCATTTGCGGCCAGTCATTCTTATTGGTGCCGATAAAGAATTTCTCGCCGAATTTATAGCCCATTTCTTCTTGCCATTGCAAAACCAGGGACGCGGGCGTTAAGATCAAAATACGGTTGACCAGGCCGCGTAACAGCAATTCCTTCATGATAATGCCGGCCTCAATTGTTTTGCCCAGGCCGACTTCGTCTGCCAGTAAAACGCGGGCGCGCATTTCCTGCAAGGCTTTTTTGGCCGTCTCGATTTGGTGCGAATAGTGTTGAATATCAATTTCATTAATGCAAATAAGCTCGTCAAATCCCTTTGACAGGAGCAGACGCTCGGCGGATAGCCGCAGATCGTACAGCGCGTTATCTTCGATATGACGGCGGGTAAAGATGCTTTTGGGGAGCGGAGCAAACTCAATGGTGCAGCGCGGTAGTTGAAAATCTTTAAACCGGCTGAACTTTTCATAGATCGAATGTAGTTCAAAATTATGGCCGCAGCGGAAACATTCGACAGCATCGGCGCGTTCCAGCCAATTGCACTGTGGACAGCGTTTGCCATCCACAAGGTGGGGATTTTTGGACTCTTTAATTTGGGGCGGCCGGTAGATTTCTTCGTGCAAATCCAGCCATTCTAATTTTTCGTGCATGTAATCCATTTTGGGATAGCCACAAAGTCACAAAATTATGAAGTATCACTTGTGGCGAGTACGAGTTCTATGATTTGGGGAGCCGACAGACGTCAAAAAATTCACGCCGTCGAGCGTCGTCCGTAAGGAAAATGCCTTTAAATGAAGTGACAACGGTGCGCGAATTTTCTCGAACTCCGCGTGCGCAAACACAAAACTGTTCGGCGGTCGTCAGGCAGGCCGCGCCTTTGGCCTTCAGATGCGTCATCAATGCGTCGGTAATTTCATCGGTCAAGCGTTCCTGAATCTGCAGTCGTTGGGCGTAGCAGCGCACCAATTTAACTAAGCGCGACAGGCCGGTTATTTTTTGATCCGGCACATAGGCCAGATGCACCACGCCCTTAAACGGCAAAAAGTGATGGACACAAAAGGATATGTATGAAATATCGGTCATAAATACGGTTTGATCTGGAGCGCTGACCATTTCAGCGGTCAGGATTTGCCGGGGATCGCTTTGGTAGCCGCATAAAAACTCTGTCTCCCATTCGTCGGCAACGGCCTGAACCGCCAGCGTCGGGTCAAACAGCGTATCGTCTATCGCTAAGCCTTCTAAAAAGAGGCGCAATCCTTGTCGTATTTTGGCGTTATCCATGCGCGGCTGAAAATTTCAGATAAAAGGTCAAAGAGTTAGTTGTTCCATTTTTGCCACAAAACAAATGCGCTTCTTATCACTCGTCTATCCAATCCGTTTTTGCATCACAAACAAGTTTTTTGAACATTGAAACCGAAACAATCTTGGTTTGAATCAATTTTTGCGCCCCTTCAAAATCCTTATCGCCAGTGATCAAAAAGTCAGCATGACCCGTCAGAGCGCAGGCCAGAAACTTCTCATCAGCAAGATCACGTGGTAGTGAAATTGCCAATTGCACGTCAATCGGCGTGACAGCCTTGTCCATTATCGCAGCCCATTCTTGTTGAAGCTGTTTCGACAATCCAAACTTGGGTCGAGTCAAAACGGACTATGATTTCCGATGAGGCCAGCCAAACCAATTTGGGATGGAGAATGACAAATTTGACGACTTCCTCGGGCGCCCGATCCCGCAGAATGGCCGAGACCAAAACATTAGTGTCAATCACGACTTTCACTTGCCGCCCCGATGCGCCCGAATTTCAGCCATAATGTCATTTTCCGTAATTGCTTGCGCGGCCGGTAATGCCTGTACTTTTTTGAATAGCCGATCCAGTGCAGCCGGTGAGACCTGCTTTTTGGCGGCTTGCCGGTGAGATGAAGCGCGACGCTTGCGATCCGCGGCGCCGACCGTAATTTCAACTTCAAGGTCGCCAAAAATCAGCTTCAAGGCATCTAAAAAGCGTTGGTCTAACTCGTTGATTCGCAATCGATACGTCGTCACCATTTTAACGTCTTTCTATCGAGAATTCGAGGATGTGAATTGCATTTATTCTGCAATTTCCCGTTCTTAGCGCCAGTCTGCGATCAAGGCCGGATGGGCACTCGTTCCATATCCACCGGCGTGCGTGGGCGGGTCATCAGCCGCAGAGAATGGTCGCTGCAAGCACCCAGACTGCCATTGTGACGATCAAAGTTGGCGATGACATCGGTAACGGTGTCCATGCAATCCGGACTGGCGACTTTACCAGAACCTTCGCAGATCGTTACATGTTGCAAATCTTCCGGAAAGACAAAATCGGTCACCGGCATATTTTGATGAATGGTTTGCATGAAATTTGTCCACAACGGCAGGGCGATCTTACTGCCGCCCCATCCGTTTTTCATAGGATGATTATCGTCATAGCCGCACCAAGCCCCGCTTGTTACCAACGGGGTAAAGCCGATAAACCAGGCGTCTTTGTAATCGCTGGTGGTGCCGGTTTTGCCGGCGGCCGGGACGGTCAACCCGCGGGCGCGCGCGCCGTGCGCCGTGCCGTGATCTACCACGCTTTGTAGCATGGAGACCATGACGGCGGCTTCGCTGGCGGTTAAAACCTCTTTTGGCGAAGACGTATGCTGTTCGAGTAGCGCGCCGTTGCCATCGATGATTTTTTCGATCAGATACGGTTTGTTGTAGATTCCGGCGTGATTAAAAGCATTGAAAGCCGCGGTCATTTCCAGCGGGCTGACACTGGCCGTCCCCAACACCAGGGACGGATAAGCCGGCACCTCGCCGCTAATGCCGAAGTCTTTGATGATCGGCAGGGCGTAGTCGATGCCGATCTCCTGTAACAGTTGCACGGCTACGGTATTTAAAGAACGATTGAGCGCCTGGCGCAAAGTGGTTTTGCCGCTAAATTGATGGGTAATGTTATCCGGCGTCCAGGTTTGGTTATCAAACTGCACGGTATCCGGCAAGTCGGCTATTATATCCGCCGGGGAGTAGCCTTTTTTGATCGCTGCTGCATAAACCAGCGGTTTAAAAGCCGAGCCGACCTGCCGTCTGGCCTGAGTAACCCGATTGAACTGGCTTTTCAAATAATCCCGCCCGCCCACCAGCGTCAAGACACCGCCGGTTTGTGGGTCTAACGCCACCAGTGCGCCTTCCAGGGCCAGGGTGGTATCGTCCGGCGCGCGTTTATCCAGGCTGTCCATATACGCGGTATACAGGCTGTCGGCCAGCTTTTGCCAGCTTAATTCCAGCGTTGTATAGATATTGCTGCCGCTGTGATAAACAAACTCTTCGTCATATTTTTCGAGTAAAAGCTTGCGGACTTCTTCCACAAAATAGGCGCCGTTTGGAATAGCCGGCGGTTTGGGCGCGATTTCCAGGTCTTGCAGCCAAAGCGAGTCGGCGGCGGGCGCGGTCAAAATGCCTTGCTTGGCCAACACACTCAGCACCGTTCGCTGCCGGCGTTTGCCGCGATCCAGATGATGAATGGGGCTGTAACCTTCCGGGTTTTTGGGCAGTCCGGCCAGAAAAGTACACTGTGCCGCGTTGAGCTCCCAAACCGGTTTGCCGAAGTAGCGCTTGGACACCGTGCCTACGCCGTAACAGCCCGCGCCCAGGTAAATTTCATTGAGATACAGTTCCAAAATCTGCTCTTTGGTGTAGATTCGCTCCAATTTAAGCGCCAACAGCAATTCGCGAGCTTTGCGCGACAGACTGCGCTCCTGCGTCAAAAAGGCGTTGCGGGCCAACTGCATCGTTAACGTGCTGGCGCCTTCCCGTGCGTCAAGGTAACGGATGTCGGTCAGGATGGCCCCAAACAAGCGGCGGGCGTCCAAACCCCAATGCTCATAAAACCGCACGTCTTCAATCGCCACAATGGTTTTTTTGAGGTCGTCGGGGATGTCGGCCAACGGCGCCCATTCCCGGTTTTCCTGATAGAAGGCGTGGATAAAATGACCGTTTCGATCATAAACATTTGTGCGCAAGGTGGGACGGTAGGTTATTACTTCCTCAAAAGTAGGCAAGTCATACGAAAAGTAGGCTACGGCGCCGGCGATAATTCCTGCCGTAAGAAGCAGCAGCGTGATGGTCAGGTACGCAGCAATTTTCAGGACTTTCCGCAGAAAACCGAATTGACTTTGGGGCACATTTGGCAGGGACATTTAATTTAACCGGTCAAAGATAGAACGCGGATAAAACGGATGAGGCAGATTAGCGCGGATAAGAATTAATTTTTATAAATTTTTTTATAGCCTTGTCCGTGAAAATCTGTCTAATCCGCGTCATCCGCATTCCGTTTTTATCATGTTTTGGGTATAAAAACCGTAAAGGTACTGCCAATATTTTCCTGGCTTTGTACGTCAATGCGTCCATTATAAATGTTGATGATTTTTAGCACATAGCTCAGGCCTAAACCGGTCCCGGTGGTTGGCTTAGTTGAAAAGAAGGGATCGAACAGTCGTTTTACATTCTTTTCCGGAATGCCACAGGCGTTATCCTTGACACGCAAAATAAGCGCGTCGTCTTGTTGACTTAATTCTATCCCGATTTTTTTCTGACGATCATCGCGCACATTGTGGAAAGCATCGCGGGCGTTTATGATCAAATTGCTAATGACGGATTCAAAATGTGCCCGATGACCGCTTATGGTCGATGTGACAGTCAAATTCAATTCAATTTCAATATTATGCTCGGACAGGACGGGCCCCATGCTGCGCGCAAAAGATTCGGCAACATCTTTTAAATCAACAGCTTCGCGCTCCTGTTCCACCATGCCAAGTTTGGAGTAATCCAGAATCAGGGTTGTGACGCGCATGGCCCGGTCAGTTGATTCATTGACAATCTTCAGGACTTGATCGAGCTTTTCTTCATTACGCTCAATTTGTTGAAAGGCGCTTGTAAGGTGATCTAAATGATTGGATTGGAGATCACCATGCAACGTGTCGTAAGTGATGCCAAGTAATTCAGCGTTATGTTCGCACAGCGTCTTGCCTTCATGGATCACAGACTTGACGACCATCATGGCGCCGGATAATGCATTGCGCATTTCATGGGCAAATCCGCCGGCCATTTGCTTTTCGACCGTCTCCTTTTCCAGCAAAAGGATTTTTTGATGTGCGCTTTCCAGCTCTTTGGTGCGTTGTTTGACCAATTCCTCAATGCGTTGATACATCACTTGCTGCCGCCGGATTTCTTGCTCTTGCGCTACGGTTTTGAAGCGCACATAACCACCGACGATGACTACAATAGCCAGCACATAGAGGGTGTACGCCCACCACGTTTTCCAGGGTGGACGGGCGACGATAATTGGAATTTCCAGTCCGGTTTCATTCCAGACCCCGTCATTATTGGAAGCGCGAACTTTGAGCGTGTAGTGTCCGCCATCGACATTGGTGTAGCTGGCAAAATGGCGATGCCCGGCCGGAATCCAATCATGATCAAATCCTTTGAGCATATACGTATATTGATTTTTCAGCGGCAGGGTATAGTCTAAAGCGGCGAATTCAAATGAAAAAAAGTTATCCTGATATGGCAGCGAAATCCGCTCGATACCGGTTAAAGGCCCCCCCAAGTCGTATGATTTTTCAAACACTTTAAATGAGGTCAAAGCGATGCGTGGCTTATATGGATTGTCCATCACCTGTTCCGGGGAAAAACGGTTAAAACCGCCTACGCCGCCAAAAAGCATCTCGCCGCTTTGATTCAGAAAATACGCCCCGGCAATAAACTCGTTACTTTGCAGACCGTCACTGTGGTCGTAGTTGCGCGTCGTGTAGGTTTGCGGATTAAAGCAGCACAGCCCTTTGAAAGTGCTGAGCCAAAGATTGCCTTTTTTATCCGGTAAAATGCCATAAATGGCATTGGCCGGCAAGCCGTCAGCTTCGGTAAAGGCCCGAAAGGTTTCGGTCTGATGAGCCAATCGGTTCAAGCCCCGCCCGGTGCCAATCCACAGAATGCCGTCTTTATCTTCGTAGATGGAAAAAATATCGTTGTCGCTTAGGCTGACTTTATTTTCAGGATCATGACGATAACGTTTAAAAGTCCCGGTCTGCCGATCCAGTCGGTTTAAGCCGTCGTCAGTGCCAATCCACATCACGCCGTTATGATCTTCATAGATCGTAAGCACACGCTTGTCGCTTAAACTATTTGGATTTTTCGGGTCGGACTTGAACCGTTGAAATTTTTGGGTCTGTCGGTCAAAAATATTTAAACCATCATCTGTACCAAGCCAAAGAAAACCGGCCCGGTCTTCATAAATGGCGTAAATTTTATTATCGCTGACGGTTGTGGAATCAGCTGCATTATGCGTGTAGTTCTTAAAACGCCCGGTTTCTCGATCCAGCAGGCCTAAACCGCCGGCATTGGTGCCAACCCACACGCTGCCGGTGTGATCTTCATAAACCGAATAGATGTCGTTTACGGGCAGACTGGTCGGGTCTTTGGGGTCGTTTAGATAGAGGACATATTTTTCGTTGCCGTTAGCGTCGTGCGTAATCCGATTTAATCCGCCGCCATCAGTGCCAACCCAGATATCGTCCGACCGGTCATGAAAGATGGCCCGCACCCGGTCGACACTCAGGCTGTTGGAGTTGTTCAGTTCATGGTGATAGAGAAGAAATTTGGACGGCTTTAAGTCAAGTTTATTGAGGCCGCCGCCGCGTGTCGCTACCCATAGAATCTTCGAGTAGTCGATAAACAATGCCCGAATGTCATGATGGCTCAAACTGTGGGGATCATTGGGGTTGGATTCAAAGCGCACAAACCGGTTATTTGCTCGATCCAGGGCATTTAAACCGCTGATGGTGCCTACCCATAAAACCTGGTTGTGATCTTCCAGAATGTAGTTGATACCGCTATCGCTTAGTGAATAAGGATCATCCGGATTATGAAAAAAACGGGCAAATTCTCCGGTGCGCGGATCGAGCCGGTTCAAACCACTGCGTGTGCCGATCCACAGCATATTTTGGCTGTCAAAGAATAAGCAGCGAATGCGGTTTTCGATAAGCCCCCCGGCGCTGGCCGGATCGTTGCGATAGACTGTAAATTGGGCCGTTTTTGGATCAAATCGGCAAAGCCCGTCATTCGTGCCGATCCATAGATTGCCCTGGTCATCATCGCACAGTGCCCAAACCCTATTATGGCTTAGGCTGTTGGCATTGGCCGGGTCGTTTTGATAATAGATAAATTTATCTTGCTGACGATTATACAGGTTTAGCCCGCCGCCGCCGGTGCCAATCCATAAGCGACCCTGGCGGTCTTCAAAAATAACCTGGCCGCGGTTATCACTAAGGCTGGTCGGATCATTGGGATCATTTTTATAATGCTTGAAAACAAGCGTCTTCGGATCAAGGCGATCAACGCCGCTACCCCACATACCAATCCATAAATAGCCTTGACGATCCACAAAGATGTAGCTGACGCTGTTGCCGGCCAGACCATCCGGATTAGCCGGATCATAGCTGAAATTTGTAATATCATAACCATTATAACGACTCAAACCGGCGTCCTGCGTGCCATACCACATAAAACCCAGCGAATCCTGAGTGATCGTATAGACGATATTCTGCGCCAGACCTTCGTCAACGGTCAACCGGTCAAAAGGCGTTTTTTCGCTAATCGGCAGACTGTAAAGCAGGCCCGGCCAAATCAAGAGCAGGCTAAAAAGGTATAGTTGTGATGTCCTGAGCATATATAGCCGTATCCCCATACGCATTTCTCCGAAAGTAATGTAACTGGCTGCGCAGCCATGCATCAAAAAAGTCAAGACAAGTGATGAATATAAATGGCTCATGGGATAAGATGGTCAAACCTTGCGAAGGCTTAATTTGAAGCCTGCATGTTTTGTGCACTGAAGCCTTCGCAAGGTTGGATTTCCACAAACTTGTTCCATAAGCCATGTAAATCAAATGTAGCTGAAAGCAGTCTGTATTGTCAAGTAGTATTTAGCCGGTTAAAGATACTTATGGCGGGTTCCGGTTTGTCCAAAATATCCTGGCTAAAAATTCACATCCAGCTTAACCCAAAATCGTCGCCCATCCTGTGAAATGCCGTTTTCGGCCAGATCGGTTTGACTATTGCCGGACCCGCCGGGTAAACGAATTTCTTCATCGAGCAGATTGGACACTTTTGCCGTAAATCGCAGCCGATTCAACAATCGACTTAAACGGTCGGTTTTCTTGATTCGCAGCGGGGTGCTTAACGTTAGATCGGTCTGGGTAAACGATTTGGTATGGGTATCTGCCAATGTGCGGCGGCGGCTTTCGCGGTTGACTTCCACGGCCAGCGTCAAATATGGCAGCGGCGAAAAATGGGCGCCGGCCCGCCACAAATGCTGCGGTGAATTGGTTAAAATGCGATCCGCCGCCTTATCTTTTGCCTGCTGATAGCTGTAGTTTACATAACCTGCCCAGCGCTTATTGGTTTGAAAGCGCATTTCGGCATCACCGCCCAATGTTTCCACGCGACTTAGATTCTGAAACTGAGTCAGACTGATATCGCCGTCGGTGATCGGAACTTCGTCAATCAAATCTTTGACACGATATTGGTACACCGCCGCGCTGCTGGATAATCCATCCATCCAACGCGCTTCCCAAACAGCTTCCTCGGTGCGAATTACTTCCGGCTTTAACCTCGGATTATTGACATAACCGCTGACCGGATCGTAGTATTCTGTTTCGTAAATTGTCGGGGCGCGAAATGCCTGGCCGTAAAGCAACTTGATTGTCTGGCCTGGCCGTGCCTGATAGATAAAAGCCAGGCGCGGATTGGTCGAACTACCGGCGCGTGAATATTCGTCATGGCGCAGACCGGCTACTATGCTGATCTTTGGATGCGCCTGCCATTCGGCTTGAGCGTACACCGAAGCAATGCTAAAGCGAAAATCCCGATCAAAATAAACCGACTCAGCATCGTAATATTTGTAAAAACCTTTAAAATGGCGCTGATATTCCAGACCGGTCACAATATTGACTTGGGGATGCAACTGGCTTTGCCACTGTGTCTCAACACCAAGCCAGCGGCCGTCGGTCTTGTCACGCGAGGCGGATTCTTCGTAGGGATAAAAGCCTTTGTAGGCGTAGCGATTGACATAAACTCTGGCGGTCAGATCGTTTCGTTCACCCATTGGCCGGCGATATTTCAGCTCCGCAAAATGATATTGATCGCGATAGACGGTCGCTTGATTAAAATTTGTATCCCAGGCTGATGTGGGCACGGCTTTTTGGCGGTCATTGTGCAGCGCCTGAAATGAAAAGTTCTTGTAATTTGCCTTAAGCGTAAACCCGCCGAACTCTTCCCAATCAATGCCTTCGGCCACGCCGTTATTCGTTATCGGATCGTCATAATCGGCAAAATACAAATCCTGTCCGTCAATTCTGCCCAAATTGCAGGACATCATTACGGCGCCGTTGGCGGGAAGGCGCTTCCCGACGACAAATGAGCCGCCGGTTTGACCAAAACTACCCGCCTGTACGCTGATCTGCTCCTGGGCCAGCGAATCCCGCGTGATCACATTCACCACGGCAAACATAGCGTTGGTGCCGTACAACGCGGAGCCCGGTCCGCGCACGACTTCCACGCGCTCAATCAAGCCCGGAATAAAGTTGCTAAAGTCACGGCCATACGAAGAAGAACCCCAGATATTTTCGTTGATGGCCAACCCATTTACCAGCAATAATACGCGGTTGTTATAGTCGGCCGGGCGACCAAAACCGCGCACGCCGATAAAGCTGTATGCCCGGTCATTGCTGATGTAAAAACCACGGGCGTGGTTCAAAGCCTCAGCCAGCGTTTCATAACCATAAATGGCCATTTCATCTGCCGTTACAACTGTAATGGAAGCGGGGGCCTGGGCAATTGTCTGACGGTGTTTTGCCGCAGTTTCAATGTGCACATCCAGCAAGTCCGTCAGCGAAACTTCTTCAATGTCATGCCATTCGGATTGGGCAGCGCTCTGCTTAAATCCGCCCAGGCAAACGATCACGATCAAGATAAATCGAAGCATGAAACCTCCTGAAGATGGAGACAGATGCAGAAGACAGGAGACAGGATGCAGAAAACAGTATTCTGTCTCCTGTCTCCCGTATTCTGTCTCCCGTCTCCTGTCCTCAATGCATAAAATCGACAAAAACAGAATCGGCCATAAATACGCCCTTAGGAGTGAGCCGGATGTACTCGCTGTTCATCTCAAGCAACCCCAGGTTGAGATGACGGGCCAATTCAAGGGCAAAAACCGTGTCTGGCGATTGGCCAAAGCGTTGCGTAAATGCCGCTATGGTCAAGCCTTCCCGCTTCCGCAGCGCCAAAAAAATCATCTCATTCATTTGCGCCTGTTTATCAAGCGCTTCTTCACTTGTGACGGCGCGCCCGTCACGGGCGATTCGCTCGATGTAGCCGTCCACATCGGCGATGTTGGTCCAGCGTCGGTTGTTGACAAACGAATGGGCCGACGCGCCCAATCCAAGATAATTGTCATAATTCCAGTAAGCCAGATTATGATTCGCAACCGCGCCATTTTTGGCAAAGTTGGAAATTTCATACTGGGGATAGCCGCAATCTTCCAGAAAGTCCAGCGTCAGGCTATACATTTCGGCCTCAAGGTCGTCATCCAATTTTTGCAATTGGCCTTGTTGCAACAAGTCGTAATAAGGCGTGCCTTCGTGATAGGTTAAATTGTAGGCCGAAATATGGTTGGGTTGAAGTTGAACAGCTTGCTCCAGATCGTAACGCCAACGCTCCAGAGTTTGATTAGGGGTGGCAAAAATCAAGTCAATGCTGAAGTTGGTGAATCCGGCGGCCCGGGCCATTTCCACCGCCTGATAAATCTCATCAACCGTGTGCTTGCGGCCCAAAGTTTTGAGCGATACTGCATCAAACGACTGGACGCCAAGACTCAGCCGGTTGATGCCCGCGGCAAAAATACGCTCCAGTTTGGCTGACGACAGTGTGCCTGGATTGGCTTCCAAAGTCACTTCGGCATCTTGCGAGATAGTAAACAAAGCGAGCAGTTCCCCCATGAAATCGGCAAGCTGCTCGCCGGAATAAATCGAAGGCGTTCCGCCGCCAAAGAAGACGGTTTTGAGCGGCTCGGTGATCGCATAACGCTCGCGGTAGATTGCGGCTTCGCGTAACAAGGCCTGTAAATAAAGCGTCTGTGTTTCGGGGGTAAATTTGATGGTCTTATAAAAATCGCAATAACCGCAGCGCGTATTGCAAAAAGGAATATGCAGATAGAGTGATTCAATCGGTGGGATTTTGGAGGCTGCTGCTGTGGTCATTGAATCACCATGATTGAGTCGCTTTCTGATTTAATGGACATGACATTTCTTCTTTTGGAAATGTCATGTCTGGCAACGGTGGGAAAGAAATGACATTTCCAGAAGCAGAAATGTCATTTCAGATGGCTTTCAATTTTAACCGAAAATTTGCGAAACCGGCAGTTCCAAACCAACCAGGACAAGGGACGTGATCCGCTCATCGTCGCTAAAATCGCCATGCAGCGTATATTCCCCGTCTTTGAGCGTGTAGATTTCCACATTTCGATGGCGCGGGTTGACGATCCAGTATTCGGCGACGCCGGCTTTTTCATACGCCGCAAATTTGATGGAGCGGTCCAGGCGCAAACTGCTTGGAGAAAGAACTTCCACAATCAGGTCAGGTACGCCTGTATAAAATTGGGCATCCTCCTGCGGCAATTTTTCTGTGGCGATAAATAAAATATCCGGCTGAACCGGGCGGCTTGTGACCGACAGATGAACCTCAAAAGGCGCTACCAAAACGACGCCGACGGCCTGATCGCTGACAAAGTTGCCCAACAATCGAGCCATTTTTGAAGCAACTAATTGATGCAAATAATTGGGCGCGTTGCTCACGTACAATTCTCCCTCGATAATTTCGTAGCGCTTATCATCATCCGGTAGACTCAAATAATCGTCATAAGTCCAGACTTTGGGCAAAGTCGGAGGCGATGAGATCGGTGCAGTTAGCGTAGGCATGGAAAATCCTTTATCCATTTATTCAATCGTTTCCGATACTTTTGTTCATTGCTCATTGTTCATTGTTTAAAAGTGCATTTCCAAACCGACGCGGATCAGGCGCGGGATGTCATACATATTCGGGTCTTGTTCGGCTAAGCGATATTTTTGTTCGGCGGTCAGGCCGCTGGAGTCGTGTGGATTAACATTAACAAGTGAAAAAATCTCATGGTAACTCCTTGCGTTGAAATCCTGTTCTCACAAACTCGCTTCCTGAATCAACGACTTGCCTCTTGGATCATTTCGAGACGCCGAAGTGTCACGCTCCGCGTGAAATATCCCGCCGACTGAAGATAATCCCGCCGCAAATCAAGATGGCAAAGGCATACAAACCGTTTTCCAATAAGACCTGAAAATATATCCCCAAATCCATCGAGACCGCGGCCGGAGTCAGACCTTTCCGAATAAAATCAATGTCACCGGGGAATGGCGCCGGGGAAAGATAATACACAAGTTGAGCGCAGAATCGATAAAACGGATTGGTGTGTGTTAACGCCGAGCTATCGATTGGCGCCAGATTTAGGATGATGGCGCTGCCTATGGCGACAACCGGTTTAACAAGGACGACCAGGCTCAGACAAAGGCCGTTGATAATCGTCACCTGGGCCAGTAATTGTAAAACAGGCATCAATAATAGCGGAGAAAAGACCAGGTCATAATAAAAAACAGAACCCGACATCAGGCCAAAACCCACCAAAACATACAATAAAAGATATAGTTCCGTGCCCAACCATTTGCCCAACAAATATTCCCACCGACTGACGGGTTTGGCTAAAACGGTCAACCCGATTCGATTATTTAAATCCGTCGAAACCACAATGGCGCCAATGAGTAAGCTCACACACCAGCCCAAAAATTTCCAGACCTGATAACACCAAAAAAAAAATTTCACGGTCAGTGGCTTGACTGTTTCAAACTCGCCGAGGTCGATACCTTTTTGGATGAAAAAATAGTTCGGCAGCAGGATGCACAAGGTGAGCAACACACACAGCCCAAGCAAAACGTCAAAACGCCGACTCATCAGATCATGCCAGGTGTTTAGGGCGATTAAACGGATGTTACGCATCCGAGGATTCTCCGATCAATTGCATATACAAAGCCTCAAGCGACTGTTTGTGGGGGATTAAGCGAACAATTTCAACCGGCAATTCCAGCAGGCGTTTGAGCAAATCCTTTTTGACTTCGGCGGCGCAGGTCAGCGTGGCATAGCCGTCGTCGGTTGCCGCCAATTGATACGGCACATCTTGCAGACGCTCCTTTAGCGCATCGCTCCAACCGCTGATTTCAATTTCCCAGTTACCGCTCAACCGGCTGATGCTGTCAAGATGGTCGGCCTTGATGATTTGGCCTTGTTTGATCAGCGCCAGATAATCGCACACACGCTCCACATCGGACAGGATGTGACTGCTGAAAAAAATCGTCTTGCCCCGGGCTTTTTCTTCCAGAATAATATCGGCGATAAGCTTGCGCCCGGCCGGGTCGAGACCGGTGGTCGGCTCATCCAGGATGAGGAGCTGCGGATCATTGATCATGGCCTGGGCCAGGCCAAGGCGCTGGGTCATGCCTTTGGAGAAGGTTTTGACTTTGCGATTGGCCGCTTCGCCCAGCCCGAGACGTTCCAGCAATTCGGAAGCCCGGAATTCCAACTCCCGATTAGCCAAACCGGTTAAACCGCCATAGAAGGTTAGCGCCTGATACGCCGTATAAAACGGATAAGTGGCGAAAATTTCCGATTGGTAACCGATGTGCCTGCGCGTGGCCGGCTCGCCCGGATGACACCCCAGCACCTGCGCCGAACCGGCTGTCGGTTTGATTAGACCCAACAGGAGGTGGATGGCGGTCGTTTTGCCGGCCCCGTTTGGACCGACAAAGGCCACGACTTGCCCGCGTCGGATGCTCAAATTCAGGTTGCTGACAGCCGGCGTCCGCGGTTTTTTGAAGCCGACTTCAAAAGATTTTGTCAGCAAGTCGGCTTGAATGACTATTTCAGCCATTTCGCGGCCATCTCTTTCATTTTCATGTCGGCGCCCGTCACCGTTTGGGCAATCCTTGCCTGCTGATCCAGCACAATGGTCACGGGAATGCCCGGAAATCCGTAGGCATTGGAAATGGTAGATTGGGCGTCATAGAGGACGGGGAAGGGCACGGGATTGTCGCGCAAATACGCATCCCGTTCTGCCGGGTTCTGATCCACATTCACGCTGATGAGCATTAAGCCCCGGTCTTTGTAAGTCCGGTATATTTCCGCCAGCATGGGCATTTCGCTGCGGCACGGTCCGCACCAACTGGCCCAGATATTGATCAATGTGATTTTGTGCTTCTGGGCTTCCTGATTGATGTCCATTGTGCGACCGTCCAAATCGGGCAGTTTACACGCCATAAAAGGCTCGCCTTGCGCGTTCAGACTCGCGCCGACGATCTTCTCCCGCACTTTGGCTTTGGTGATTATACTGAACGGTAAAAACAGCGCCAAAAAAATGATACTGCCAACTTTGAATTGTTTTGATATCATCGGGTTCTCCATTTGACGCTACGGCTATTTTAGCGGCTTTGCGGTCTTCCGCGCGCCGGGTATAATCAACTTTAAGCTGCGGCTCTTGATGGCCTTGGTATCAATCTTATCGGCTAACTGCTCGTGAGTAAACTGCCCTTCAAAGACTTCGAGCGCCGCGCCTTTTAAGGCATACGGATACGCTTCTTCGATTAGCTCGGCAAGCTCGGCTTTTGTCACATAGCAGCCGCCGGCTTTTCGCCGCCGGTTGGCGTCGTGAATGCTGTCTACCGCATTATCAATGGACAACTCCCAGGAGCGCGTAGATCGTTTTTCCGCGTCTTGCTTGATCACGTGCAGCATCAGTATTTTCAGATGGCTTTTGATCCGGCTTATTTTATCATCGCGGCTCATTTCCTCCATCTCCTCAATCAAATTTAGAGCTGCCGGATAATCTTGCTTGAGCATCAACTTTTTTAACTCCAGAATTTCTTCCATGCTAAACTCCTTTTACACATACAGCAGACCGCAAAAGTTTGTAGTAGCGAGTTCATTCGCGGCTCTTGCGCGGGTAACGAATGAATTCGCTACTACAAGCGTGGCATTATTGCGGCGGCAGCGGCGGCGGCACCGCGTCAAACAGGAAGCTGACTTCCGGCACATCGCCGGCTTTGGTCCAGGCAGCCATGCCTTCTTTCCAGATCAGGGTGTCGCGGGTGAGTTGTCCGGCCTGCACGTACGGTTTGAGTGCGCCGATGTCAAACGGGCCGGCCGACTGCCCGCCGATAGCGACATGATATTTGGGCGCTTGCTGCAATGGCGGCGGCACGGCCGGACCGGGCTGCTGCTGCGCCTGGGTCATGGTTTGGCCCATTTGCTGAGCCATGGCAAAGCCCATGCCCAAGCCCATGCCGCCCGAGGCGGTTCCGCCCGGATTTTTGGCGGCTTCTTCCAGCGCGTTGGCGGCCTGATACTGGGCATAAGCGTTGAGATTGCCGATCACGCCCATGCTGGTGCGCTTGTCCAAGGCCGCTTCCACTTCCGGCGGCAGGGAGATGTTTTCGACCAGAAATTTGGTGACCGACAGGCCGTACTCACCAAACTCCGGATCGAGCTTGTTATGGCAAAACTTGCTCAACTCGTCATAGTTGGAAGCCAAATCCAGCACCGGAATTTTGCTCTCTCCGATCAAGTCACTGAATCGGGTCAGGACGATGTTGCGCAGTTGTTCGGTAATGCTGTCGGTCGTGAATTCGCCGCTGGTGCCGACGACTTCCTTGATGAATTTGGCGGCGTCGGTCACCCGCATGGCGTAGGCGCCAAAAGCCCGCAGTCGCACCGGGCCAAATTCCGGATCGCGCAGCATAATCGGGTTCTTCGTGCCCCATTTCAGGTCGGTAAATTGTTTGGTGTTGACAAAATAGACTTCGGCCTTGAACGGGCTTTCAAAGCCATATTTCCAGCCTTTGAGCGTGGCCAGCACCGGCAAGTTCTTGGTCTCCAGTGTATGCGTACCCGGCCTAAAAACATCGGCCAATTGGCCTTCGTTAATAAAAACGGCCTGCTGACTTTCGCGGACGACCAATTTCGCATTATACTTGATTTCGTTATTGTAACGCTCAAAGCGATAAACCATGATATCGCTCGTGGGATCCAGCCACTCGACAATGTCAATCAGTTCACCGGTGATTTTTTTCCATAACGACATAGAGCCTCCTTGATGTTTAATCTCAAATATAGCCATGAAGTCACAAAAGCACGAAGAATTACTAATTATACTTTATACTTGGAACCCCGAATTATTCACCACAACAGAGGCACAGAGAGCACCGTGATATAGGAATTATAAGGATTTATGGTCAATTTCAACAGAACTTGCAGCGGAAGTCAATATTTTCAAGGATTTCACAAACTTACAGGCGGAAACCTTCGCAAGCTTCGCAAGGTTAGCCAACGGTTATTGAGAAGTTACCGTCTTTGACTTTAACTTCTTATTTATCAATTCTCTGTGATCGCCGTGTCGCCATGGTGATGAATAATCCAGGGGAAAGAAGTAGGCATAAATCTTTACAATTTAACATCCACTGTCAAAATAATAAGCGCCTGCCGAATTGTCAAGCCAAGAGGTTGTAAGGCTTGGAAAGAGTGGAAACATAGAAGCCGAAGGCAGTCCCCACGAAAAGCAACTCCTAAATCTCCTTTTCCAAGGGGACTTTTGCATCGCGCTAATGTTACAACTTATGTACTAGTCAACAACCTTTAGAACACTTTTCGGAGGTGTCATTCCGGCACGTTTTTGGCCGGAATCTTCTTACAGGCAAACAAGATGCCGGATAAAAGCATTCCGGCATGACAGTGTATCACAGGTCGTTGACTAGTACATAATGTTACAACTTATTATAAAAATTGACGTTAACAAAAAGCCCGTCGATTATATAAACCGGCGGGCTCGTTGCGGTGATCTTTGCCGGGTTTAATCTTCCTTGACATCTACGGCGGCGATGGCGGAGATGTTGACCACATCGTCCATATCGCAGCCATATTGCAGCACATGCACCGGTTTGCGAATGCCCATCAGTATCGGTCCGATAATCTTAGCGCCGCCCAGCTTCAACATCATCTTGTAAGCGATATTACCCGATTGCAGATCGGGAAATATCAGGACATTGGCCTCTCCCGACAATGTGGAAAAGCCAAAGACTTCCTTACGCAGATTGGCGTCGAGCGCCACGTCGGCCTGCATTTCCCCATCAATTATTAAGCCAGGCTCACGCTGTCGAATGATTTCCAGCGCTTTACGCACCCGTTCCACCAGCGGGTGGCGCGAGCTGCCAAAGTTAGAGAACGACAACATGGCCACCTGCGGCTCCACGTTAAACCAGCGCGCCACTTTAGCCGTCTCGATGGCGATCTCGGCCAGTGTTTCGGCATCCGGCTCGATATTTACGGTTGTATCGGCAAAGAACAGGGTGCGATCTTTGGTAAAAACAATATACGTTCCGGACACATGCTTGACCCCGTCCTTGACTCCAACGACTTGCAAGGCGGGCCGAATTGTATCGGCATAATGACCGGTAATGCCGGAAACCATGCCATCCACATCGCCGGTTTGCAGCATCATTGCGCCAATATAGTTGGGTTGGCGCAGCAACGCCGCCGCGTTCATTTCCGTAAGCCCGCGGCGATTGCGCTGATTCCATAAAGCCGTTACGTAGGCGTCATATTTCGGATAATTTTCCGGGTCGATAATTTCGAAGTCGAAGCGTCGGATCAGCTTCAAATCCTCTATTTTGCGCAGGATGACCGCCGGGCGTCCAATCAGCACCGGCTCGGCAAAACCTTCTTCCTGAATCAGATGGCAGGCGCGCAAAATAGTCTCGTTTTCGCCTTCGGGATAGACGATGCGATAGCGCTTCTGGCGGGCCTTGGTAATCATCATGCGCATAATCTGGCGGCCCTTGCCCAACCGCTGCTCCAGTTCATACCGATATTGCTCGATATCCACGGTTTTGCGGGCGACGCCGGATTTCATGGCTGTTTCCGCCACCGCTGTCGCTTCCCACAACAGGACGCGCGGGTCGAACGGTTTTGGAATGATGTAGTCACGCCCAAATTTGATGGATGATACGCCGTAGGCGCGCAGCACGGAGTCCGGCACATCTTCTTTGGTCAGCCGGGCCAGCGCGTGCGTGGCCGCGACTTTCATTTCCTCATTGATGGTGCGGGCCCGGACATCCAGTGCACCGCGAAAGATAAACGGAAAGCCCAGCACATTGTTGACTTGATTGGGATAGTCTGACCGACCGGTGGCCATCAGCGCGTCCGGGCGGGCAGCCATGGCGTCGTTATACGTAATTTCCGGATCGGGGTTGGCCATCGCAAAAATAATCGGATTTTTGGCCATTTTTTTGATCATCTCGCCGGTCACGGTGTTGGCCACGGAGCAGCCGGTAAAAACATCGGCGTCCACCAGCGCTTCGGTTAAGGTGCGCCTTTCGGTGCGGCGAGAGAAAATTGCTTTGTACTTATTCATGCCCTCGGTGCGTCCTTCATAGATCACGCCCTTGGTGTCACACAACAAGATATTTTCCGGTCGTACCCCCAGATTCAGATAATGCAAGGCGCAGGCAATGCCCGACGCGCCTGCACCGTTGAATACCACCCGCACATCTTCAATCCGCTTGTCCACGATTTCCAGCGCATTCAGCAGGGCCGCGCCGGAAATGATGGCCGTTCCATGCTGATCATCATGAAACACTGGAATCGACATCGTCTTCTTCAGCGTCTCTTCAATATAGAAGCATTCCGGGGCCTTGATATCTTCCAGATTAATGCCGCCAAACGTTGGCTCCAGCAATTGCACCGCCCGGATAATTTCATCCGAGTTGTGGGTATTCAGCTCGATGTCGAATACATCAATATCGGCAAAGGTTTTGAACAGCACGCCCTTGCCCTCCATGACCGGTTTGCCGGCCCTGATTCAACCGAATAAACTAATGCAGATCACGCCAAGAATCATTAAAACTGAGCCTAAAGCGCGTTCGCGTAAACCGCCTTCTTTAAAAAGAAAAACGCCAAACAGCACGCTAATAAGTGCGCTTAATCGTTTGACCGAAATAAGATAGGCGACCAATGTCATTTTGACGGCGATCATGTGGCAGATTAGCATCGCGGCGTTGACAAAGCCAATGACCACTAATGAGCTTAGCCCATGCCGGAGCGCACGCGCCCGGCGCGGGACGAATGCAACAAACGGCAACAGACCCAGCGCGATAAAAGAATTAACCGTGACAATCCAAACAAATGGCGATGAATTGCTGACGCCTATTTTGTCAAAATTGGAGCTGATGCTCCACATAAAAGCCGTTAGCAACATCAGCCGAGGTCCTTTATGTTTCCAGATCGATTTAAGGGGGGCTAAAATGCCGCTGTGCCGTTGCTGAATATGGAGCGTATAAGCTCCGGCGACGATTAGAATGACCCCGATCAGCCCAAATGCTGACGGGAATTCATGCACAATTAAGGGGGATGTGATCAGTAGAAAAAGTGGCGTAAAAGTGACCATTGGCGCAGTTAGCGATAAATCCGAGGCCTGGATCGCTTTCATGTACAAAATTGAGGACACGATATTGAAGGTACCATTCCAGAATAACGCCCGAAAAAAATCCGGACCAATAGGCGGCAGCGGATTTAATAACACGAATGGTAGTACAAATGGAATGGTCAGCAATCTTACAGCGAATGCAACTACGTATGGATCGTAGCGCATCAGATTTTTTTTGCTCAGAACATCGCGCGCCGAGTCTAAAAATGCAGTCGCTAAAGCGTAAGGAAACCACATATTTTATCTTAATCTTAATGCAAATTTGCTTTCTAAATTACGGTATATCCCCCCCTTGCTATTCATCACGATCCGCGATTTGTTCGCAATCCTTGCCATTTGTTGAGCTTGTTCGGCTAAGATGCGACGGCGTTCGCTTAAGGGAGGTTGCATAAATTTAATTTGCGGCGACAGGGATTCCGTTTTGTCTTCAGTTAAATCAGTCAAAAAACGATAGGCGATGGCCAGCTTTTGCGCCGGAATCTTTTTCACCAACTTTTGAACTTGGGTATAGGTAACCGTTATCATGTGACCTCCATTTTGTACAGTGACGATGATACTTGACATAGCATAGTCTTTTACAAAAAATCTGTCAAGAAGATTCACGGCGCAGTTCATCTCTCCCAACAAAAAAGACCCTGCAAATGCACATCCGCAAGGTCCTTCCGCAACATCCAAAGCGCAATAAATCAAACCGCTCTGCCGCCTATTTCAAGCAGGTCATCTTGCCGCTCCGCGACGTGGAACCGACTGTAATTTGATAGACATACACGCCGCTGGATAGGGCGAGTTTCCCGGGGAATTGCATGAAAATTGGCGAGACTGGCGAGGATTATGCGGAAACAAGCGAGATGGCGAAGCGATAAAACACGGTTTTGTCGAAGGTAGCAACGCGGGTTAGTATACCTCGTCGTGTGTGCCAAAAGCGGATAGCAAAACTTCTTTTTCACCCGATTCGGGGTTTTGCTCGAACTCAAAAACGATGCGCAGGTCGTCCGTCACGCTGCAAGCCCAGCAATCGGCCAGTTTGCCGCTAAGTTTATGGGTTTTGAGTACGGGATGAAAAGGGTCATCGGCTAATTGCTGTAAAGTAACTCTGATCTCATCTTTCAGCCCAAGATTGTGGCGAACTTTGCGCTTGACGTGGCGGGTAAATGCGGCGCTCCAAACCAATTTCATCATGCGTCTAACTCCGCCATGAAATCATCCACGCTGCCCCGCTTGACCTTGCCCAGGCGATAGGCGCGACGGGATTGGTGAACCTGCTTGATCAGTTCTTCCCGGCGTTGTTCCACCAAACGGCGATAGATAATGTCCAATAAATCGAATTGCTCGTCAACGGACAACCGTTCGACGACGGTCAGGGCTTCTTGCAATGATGCTACGTTTGCGCTCATGCTTAACTCCAATGTAAAGTTGATTGTGAGAATCCGTTTCAAGATACGATTTGTGAAATATTGTGGCAAGTGGTTTTTGGAATGGTAGATGCGGCGGCTGAAAATGTCCATGCGGATTGCCGAAGCGCGACAGCAATCCGGTTTATCGCAAAAGGAACTGGCCGGCAAAGCGCGGCTGACCGTGCGGCAGTTGGCGCGGATTGAGCAGGGCCAAAACTGCAATATGATGGCGTTCCTGAAAGTCTGCCAAGCGCTGGATTTGACCCTGAACATGGGCCGAATGCATCGGTAGCAAAACCGCCATTTATCGCAGCAAAATCATCTTTTGCACGATCACGCGGCTCCCTGTTTGAAGATGGCACAGATAAATTCCACTGCCCGCATTCCCCGCGTCCCACTCAACGCTATGCAATCCCGCGTTCAACTCTCTATCCACCGGTGTTTCCATAAGTTGCCCCGCTAAATTGTAAATCCGCACCGTCACCCGTTCTGCTTTGGGCAGGGCAAACTGAATCGTCGTGCGCGGATTAAACGGATTGGGATAATTTTGGAACAGTTGAAAGTCCGCCGAAGACTCCGCGGCATCTTCAACGGCCGTCGCGTCATTCTTGGCCCGAATGGTGTAGGAATGGGCCACCGCGCCATTGCCCGACCAGGCCGATTTGATGTACTCCACTTTCGCCGTCGAGTCGGTGACCGTCACTTTGAGATAGCCGGAACTGGACAGGATCGTGCCGGTGAAATAGCCATAATTGGCCATTTGATTGGCCGAGTTGGTGCCCGGATAGCCTGGCTGCGGCACTAACTGATAAATGAGGCCGTCTTTCTGCTGGCTGACGTAAAAATGATCGTGGCCGTGAAAGAAGACATTCACCCCGTTTTTGACCATCAACTGATGCAGCGGCAAATCCCAGCCCGGTCGCTTGGTAGAAAATCCCCAGGTGCTGTCGGCATTCAGACCGCCCATTTCATAATATTGGGCGTAATCGCTGCCGCCGCGACCCTGGTTATCTTTGCCGCCCAAAATTTGGTGAGAAAACACAAATTTGAATTTGGCGTGACTGCTTTCCAGCGTCGTTTTGAACCAGTCATATTGGGTCTTGCCCAGCGTGTATTTCCAGTTGTCGCCCTGCCGTTGGGTGGTGTACCAATACGGATCGAGCACCACAAACAGGGCGTCGCCCCATTCCCAGGCGTAATAATTGCCGCGCAGACCGACAAAATTTTCCGACTGCGTATTGCCGGAATAAAAATCGTCGGGCAGCGGATTGGGAAAGTATTTGGTGCGGGTATTGGCAGTCATAACCGCCATGTTATTGGGCGTACCGTCCAGGACCGTGCCCAGCTCGCCTTCGTGATTGCCCAACGCCAGATACAAGGGCAGGCTGTGGCAGACCGTGTCATAAAAAGACCGCAGCAGCAAATGCCGCACCAGAATACTATCCTGCGTTGGGTTGACCAGTTTTTCCGACATGAAATTATCGCCCAGATCAATCAGAAAATCGGCATTGGCCTGCTGGATATTTTGCAAGGCCAGTTTGTACAGTTCGGGGTCGGTGTTGTCGTCCAGATGCGGGTCGGCCTCGACGGCAAAGGTGAAGGCCGCGCCTTTGGGTTTGGCCGTTTTGAAGAAATGCTGGTTCCGCGCCAGAAAATCCGCCGTGCCTGCCGGCCGGTAGCGCACCCGATAATAATACGTCGTGTTGGGCGATAAATTGCCGATGACGATATTGAACGGTGCACTCTTCAGATACGCGCCGGTAGGCGTTTGGTGCGTGTAGGCCGCCGGCTGCGTTCCATATTCCACATAGACCTGCAAGTCCTGATCGGCGCACAGGTTAAGGGTGATGGCCCGATCCGTCGGTCGCCCCAGCAATTCCTGGCCGCTGAAGTTAACCGGGTCGGCGAACACGCGATTGGGGGCCATTTCCAGACACAGCAACAGAGCGATGCTCGCGCCAATCAACAGAATTTTTCTCGTCATTTTGATTCTCCATTTTCTTTGACGCCCTTTTTTGGGCGAACTTGCGGCGGACACAACGACTTTTAGTCGTCATTTTGAATAAGCGTTTTGTTGGACACATCTTTGCGGCGGAAGTTTAACGGGCGCACAGAAATAAAAAAAGACCCTGCAAACGAAAGTTCACAAGGTCAGTTTGGCCTTCCTGATCCCTGATCCACGTCGCCGGACGGACGGATGGTTGCGTCAAAAGACAGCCGGGTCAAGGCTTGCCCGTCGGACGCTGAGCGTCAAGGTCTCGGTTAAGCTGGCCGTGATGCGATTGACTGTTGTGTTTATCGTCTCGCTCAAGTTTTTTTCGATGAAAGGCGTTGACAACTTGCGCATTTGGGGCTAATTTGTGGCGCTTAATTCACCGATTCATACCTCTAAGGCGAACCTTCTGCATTTCTTTAAAAGAAAAAAATATGAACGAAATAGCTCGTCCGGAAATAGCGACCATGTCCTTTTTGGATCATCTGGAAGAATTGCGCCGGCGGTTATTCCGCATATTGGCGGCGTTCATGATGACCACGATTGTGTGCCTCTCTTTTTCAGGCTTTTTTGTCGATCTCTTGATTGCCCCCGCCAAAGGCATTGTCACCAGGCTGATTTTTTTAAAGCCGGCGGAAGCTTTTATGGTTCACATCAAAGTGTCGATTATCGCCGGGATTATTATCGCCTCGCCCTATATTTTCTACCAGCTCTGGTTGTTTATTGCGCCCGGTCTCCATCCGCACGAACGCCGCTGGATTTTGCCGCTTTCCTTTGTTTCGGTTGTTCTATTTATCAGCGGGGTTTGTTTTTCCTATTTTGGCGTCATTCGCTTTGGTCTGGCGTTTTTGATGAGTTATGCCACAGAAGGTCTGGAAAGCGCTATTTCGATTGACGCTTATATTTCGATGGCCACCTGGATGTTTTTTACCTTTGGGCTTATTTTTCAATTACCTTTGGTGTTGATTGCTCTGAATCAACTTGGCCTGGTATCGGTTGCATTTTTGCGGGAAAAGCGTCCCTATGCGATTGTTATCATCTTTATTGTGGCGGCTATTTTGACACCGCCGGATGTTATTTCGCAGATGCTTATGGCGATCCCCTTGATTTTTTTATACGAGGTTAGCATTTGGGTGGCTACTTTGATTAACCGGGCGCGTAATAAAGAAGAAAAAGCTCAAATAACGGGAAACAGCATTCAATCACCAAAATTAGCAACGATCAAAATTCAATCGAGCCCGGACAGCCAACCGACAAATGTTCTGGACGCCGGCTCCAAACCCAATTCATCCAACGAGCAGAGTCATGATTAAAATTGAAGGCTTAACCAAAAACTACGCTAATCTTATTGCGGTTGACAATTTGAATTTGGATATTAAAAAAGGCGAATTTTTCGGATTCTTAGGACAAAACGGCGCCGGAAAAACGACAACAATCAAAGTCATTACCGGCTTGCTGCGGCCAACTGCCGGTCGTATTCTGATTGATGGCCTGGATGTGCAGATAAGTCCGGTGGAAGTCAAACGCAAAATTGGCTATGTCCCGGACAATCCCTATATTTACGAAAAGCTGACCGGACGGGAATTTTTGCGATTTGTCGGCGGTCTGTACGGGATGGATGAGCAGAAGCAGGAGGAGCGTATTAACTGGCTGTTGGATATGTTTCAACTGCAGCAAATCGCCGATAAGCGTTCGGAGGAATACTCGCATGGAATGCGGCAAAAAATGGTCATGTCGTCCGCTATTTTACATGAGCCGGAGATTATTATTGTGGATGAACCCATGGTCGGTCTTGATCCGCAAAGCGCCCGGCTGTTGAAAGATATTCTTAAGAAACTGTCCAAACGCGGCACGACCATTTTTATGTCATCACATTCGCTGTCGGTGGTGGAAGAGCTTTGTGACCGTATCGGCATTATTCAGGCAGGTAAACTGATCGCTCTGGGCACATTAGACGAACTGCGCCAATTGGCCACTAAGCAGCATGAAACATTGGAAGAACTCTTTTTGGAGCTGACCGGCGGGGCCATTGACGCTATTTTGATTTAACACAGATTTCGCCCTTATTCCAGCGTGCCTTTATCCAAGTGGCGCTGGGTGTGCGCTTTTTCGGCTGCGTGTGGGTCATGCGTTACAATGATGATTGTTTTTTTCAACTCCAGATTTAACCGGGCCAGCAAGTTCATCACTTCCTGGGCGGAAGCACGGTCCAAATCACCGGTCGGCTCATCGGCGACAATCAGGGTTGGGTCGGTGACAATCGCCCGGGCAATGGCCACGCGCTGTTGCTGTCCGCCGGAAAGCTGATTGGGGTAGTGTTTCATTCGATCACTTAACCCAACCACGTCCAGGACAAAGCGCACTTTTTCATCGCGTTGTTTGGGAGAGAGTTTGGTCAGATGTAACGGCAGATCGACATTTTCATAGGCCGTCAAGACCGGAATCAAGTTGTAGAATTGGAAGACGAAACCAACATTGCGTGATCGCCAGCGGGCTAAAGCCGATTCGTTTAAAGAATCGAGCCGGGTATCCCGAACTGTAATTTGTCCTTTGGTGGGACGATCAATCCCGGCAATCAAATTTAGCAGCGTTGATTTGCCGGAGCCGGACGGCCCCATCAGCGCCAGGAATTCGCCTTCCGGTACTGTAAAGCTGATATTATCCAGTACAGGGATGCTAATACTGCCCCGCTGATAAGATTTGCTCACATTGCTTACTTCGACAATAGCCATTGATTTTACTCCACGTTTTTGAATTGGGAAATTGCCTACTGCGCCTGAACTTTGTCGCCATCCCGCAGCTCGGCGGTCGGATGATTCACCACCTGATCGCCTGCCGAAAGCCCGCCCAGAATGACCACCCGGTCACCCATCGTTTCGCCTATGACAACCGTAATCACCTGAATCGTCTCATCGTTAAGCAAAAAAATCCGGCTGTTTAGAATAGCCGTCTGCGGCAATGTTATTTTTGGCCTCGTCTGAATCAGACTATCGGTCATCGCATCGCTTAAAAAGTTAACTTTGGCGCTCATATCCGGTAAAATTCTGTCATCAATATCTAAAATCTTAACTTTGGTCAGCACGGTCGCCTTGGCTCGGTTAACGGTCGGCACAATCTTCCAGACAACGCCGCGATAACGTTTTTCCGGGAAGGCGTCCAGCACGATTTCGCAAGGTTGATCGACTTTAATCCGCTCCAAATTGGATTCCGACACGTCGGCCTCCAATTGCAGGGAAGCCATGTCGGCAATGGTCACGACGGCCCCGCGTGAGTTGGCCGAACCGGCAAAAGGCGCCACCATTTCGCCAATATCGGCATTTTTGGTCAACACGGTGCCGTCAAACGGTGCGCGGATGATGGTATTGTCAAGATCCACCCGCGCAGCCTGAACCGCCGCCCGTGTCGCCTCAATGCCGGCTTTGGCGGCATCCCGCCGGGCAGTTGAGGCTAACCACTGGGCTTCAGCGATATCAAATTCCGCATCGGACAGGGTTTCTGCCGTGTGAAGGGACTTTTTACGTTCGTATTCCCGACGTAGTTGCTCCAACATGGCTTCTTCCTGCTTTAGTTGCGCATTGGCCAGCGCCAAATTGGCCTCCATTTGATTAAACCGGGCCAGCACGTCGCGGTTATCCAAACGGGCGATGATTTGATCTTTGGTCACGCGGTCGCCTTCTTCGGCTTCCAGCGCCATCAATTGGCCGGTCGCTTTGGAGGCCACCGCCGCTTTTCGTTGGGGGACGATGTAGCCGCTGGCCGTCAGTACGCTGTTGGCCTGGGCCGCGGAGGTCATGGCAACCGTGACGAGTTCCACTTTTTTAGCCGGTTTAAGCATCGGCCACAGAAAAAAGGTCAGACTGCCCAAAATAGCCAGAACGATCACGCCGCCGATAATTTTTTTGCCGGCGCCGCCGGATTCACCCGGACTGTCGTCATGGTCAATTTTTAGTTTAGACAGGTCAATTTGTGAGCTATTCATTGTGTTCCTTTGCCAAAGTTTCGTTTTGCGCTTCGAGTATAAAAACGGTAACATCCCAGACACAAGACGCGCCATGATCAAGCCGATATTAGCGGCATTGGTTTAGCAAAAAGCGCCCCGATATATTTCCATTGGTTCGGCCTGACCGACTCTTTTAAAACCCATGCTTTGATAAAATTGGGTCGATCCCGGTTCGGCAATAAGCACCTGCTGATAAAATTGACTGTAGCGTTGCTGCATCAGCTCCATAATACGGCGGCCGATACCGCGTCGGTGATATTCCGGTAAAACCAGTAAATGCGGGTAGTAGACGACTAAAGCGCCATCCGTTATCGCATTTCCAAGTCCCACTAATTTGTCATGATGCCAAGCCGTGATGACGCTATCCGAGTTTTCCAGCGCCTGGCATAAGGTCTCCGGTTTTGTGGCGGATAACCAGCCGTTGGCATGATAAAGTTGCAGAATTTGCTCGGTTGGCAAGGGACGCTCATCGCGGTAGCAAATGTTTTCGTTGTCCATAACCCCCCCGGGTGGATTTCGAATCAAAGTGCACCAAAACACATATTTTTTTGACAATAGTCTGAAAATTTGCCACGAAATACACTACTGCGACGCGGTCTAAATTCGGGTGAACTTAGAGATGCCATCTTTTGGAAAGATGGCATCTCTTTCCGGCCAAAAAAAGTTCACACGAACTGATGCCATCAAGCACTACAGACACAAAAGGATTTTCATTCGTAAAAATTCGTGCAATTCATGGCAGTCAGAACAGTTACCATTTTGAATGAATCAGGATAGAAAACTGTGTGCCAAATATAATCTAAGTGTCATAAAAGTTCAAGCTTCATGTAGAGCAACTTTTTTTTTGAATTACGGTTTCAACTTTGCTCAAGGGTGGCATCCGCAGCATCGTCACTACCAGCGGTGACGTTCGTCGTCTCAAAGTCACGGGCAATGTGAAAATTATCAAACACGTTTAGGCCGTCTTCCAGAATTTGGGCATCGTGATAGCGCTGCGAGCGGTGGTTGACATAGAGCTTGCCCGCGTTAGCCATTTTGGCTAACGTCGCAGCTTGACGGGCGGACAAATGCCCGTATTCGGCGGCTAAATGCTCATCTTTGGCGATAAAAGTGGCTTCCAACACCAGCATGTCTGCGTCTTGCAGATATGGCAGCATTTCTTCATTATAATTACAGTCTCCGACGTAAACAAACTTTGCGCCACGTTCCGGTCGGCCAAGCACCTCATCGGGATGGACGATTTGACCGCTCGCCAGCGTAACCGGTTCGCCCTGCTGTAAACGTCCGTATGACGGCCCCGGCGAAATGCCCAGCGCAGCAGCGCGATCCGTCAAAAAGCAGCGTGTTTCCTTTTCCTGAAAAACAAAACCGAGTGAACGATGCTTGCCGTGCGGAACTTCAAACGCCTGAATGGTCAGGCGGCGATTTTCGAACAATATGCCGGAGCCGGTTTGAATTTCGACAAGGCGGAAGATTTTATCGCGCGTAGCCTCATCCGTCCAGACCAATCCGGCCAGTGTCCGGATTATTTCCAGCGTTTTGGCGTTGCCAAAAATCGTCAGTTTAGATGGCGGCGGCGTCTGCACCAGCGTAAAAAAAAGACCCCCCAGACCAAAAATATGATCGGGATGATGATGGGTCAAAAAGATATTCTTCAGCCCGCGCCAACTGATTTTGGCAATTTTGAGCTGCCGCTGCGTGCCTTCACCCATATCAATCAGGAATTTATTGCCGCCGTGACGGACAACCGTAGCGCTTGTATTGCGTTCCGGTGTCGGTATGGAGGCGGCGGTGCCGAGAAATTGTATTTCAAACATACCCGGACTCCTACGAGAATTTTTGGTTGTGGTTTATTCGATTTTGCAGTGAAATGCTGCTGACTCGATGTGTCCAACTCTAAACCTGCATAAACATTGCATCGGAATCAGTGACAGTGCGATCTCTTGCAGCAAGAAGATGAGTTTTTCCAGGCCAAACGGCGAGGTTTTGGCTTCACATAGGAAAATTCGATTTCTTTCCTGCTAAAGTATCAATCGCTTTCAGAAAATTGGCCTCATCCGAGTCTTCCTCGCCCAATTCCAGAATCAGTGCTCAGACTATCGACAGGCATGGCGTTCTCCAACTTTTGAATGCGCTTTAAATAATCATGGCGATGAGATTTCTCGTAGCCGGTTTTGTAAAAAGTAAGTGCTTCCCGGTGATGATCCGGCGCGTGTGTCATTTCCCACAAATCAAAATGCAAATCGGCGGAATGCAGCGGGTCTTTGGATAGGGCAAGCAACGCGGTCAATTTGTGAATCGGCGTCACGGTATCGCCTTGACCATATTTTATTTTTTCGTGCAAAATCGCCATTGTTTCCAGAAAGCCGGTTTTATCCGGGTCTTCTTCGCCCAATTCCAGGATTAGGGCACGCGCGATTTGATTCATATTGTCGGCGTCATCATAGCGCTTTAGGAAATAAAGGACTTCCGCTTTGTTTAGGGCGCTCAGGGTCACGCCTTTGTGGTAGTCGGTTTCTTGCGCTAAGGTCAGGGCCTTATCATACCAGACTAAGGCGGTTTCATAACTGCCCTGATCGTGATAAACTCCGGCGATTTCATTATAAGCCTGGCACAAGGTCTGCTTATTATCCAGGGTTTCTTCGATTCGCAACGCGCGATCCAGCGCTTCCAGCGCCGAATCGTAGCGGCCATAGGCGCACTGAATTTGTCCGATTAAGCGCGAAACCCAGGCAATACCGGCCTTGTCACCCAGCTCCTCGTCCATTTTAAGCTTTTGCTGGTAGGCTTCCAGGGCTTTTTCAAAGTCGCCTTTTTCGTACCAAAAAATACCGAGGTTGCCGGTTGAAATAGCGACGCCTTTTTTGTTGCCGACCGAGCGGCTCAGCTCCAGGGATTTTTCGGTGTAAGCTGCGGCGGTATCCAGGTCGCCGCGCATTTTGTAGACAGCGGCCATGTTGCCGTAAGCGACCGCCAGGCGGCGCGGGTCGCGGGCGGCCTCATCCAGCTTGAGCTCGCGCTCAAAATATTCCATAGCGGCTTTGTAATTGGTCAAGTCGGTGTAGATGCTGCCGATACGGCCCAGGGTTTCGGACAAACCTTCTTCGTCGCCTAATTCCTCGCAGAGTCTCAACCGTTCCTGGTAGTAGTCCATCGCCGTGTTAGATTCGTTTTTATGCCAGTGAATACTGGCGATAAAACTCAGCGAATCGGAAATTCCTTTTTTATCATCCAATTGTTTAAAGATGTCCAGCGCATTTTCGTGCAGTTCCATTGCCAGCGTATACGTGCCTTTTCGCTGCAAGATTTGACCCTGCTTGTTCATGGCCTTGGCCAGCCGCGGCCGGTCGTCCAGAGTTTCGGCCAGTTGCAGGGCTTCGGCGCACAATTGTTCACAGGTAGCCCA
>CAYOLL010000033.1:0-27607 GCA_964404765.1 uncultured Gemmatimonadota bacterium
AGAATGTGGTTTTTCAGCCCCGATAGGGGCGTCCCGTTTGTAGCCCGCAAAGTCTAACGTCAATGCTATCCAAGCCCCATCGGGGCGACCCGTTCGATTATCGCTTCATCATTTTAACGGGCCGCTCTTACAGGGCTTGGATGTTTGGATGTTGCGGATCGCTTGCTACAAACGGTTTGCCCCTAACGGGGCATATAAACGGAATGCTATGTATAACTCCATGAATAATAAATAGTTATACGGTTATACAAAATTTCTAAAACCCAATCAAAAAATGCGCGAGCGTGAGGTTAGTCTAATGGATAGCCAATGTCATTAAGTTAAGGAAAATTGCGGCAGTGTCATTCAGGCGGAATCTTCCTGCAAATTTGTATGAACTCCAGTTTGAAGGAAGATGCTTCCAGCATGACAGCCCGGCTTTGCGCTTAACTTTAATGACATTGAATGGATAGCAAAATACAATCGGCGTTTTATCCTTGAAATTTGCATCCGTTAGCCATATCTTCAGTTTGCTTCAAGCTGTTCGTCAGATTCCGGTGAGTGTGCCGCCAACTGCGCCTGCCGCCGTAACCTTCCCTCTAAATCGAGTTGATACCATGCCGACTTTGTTGCCAAAATCGAACATCACAATTCCTGAGTTTAACCCGCAAGCCCTGGGCACACAGGCCCGGCTGAGCCGGATCGGCAGCGGGGAGATTGGCGGTAAAGCGCAGGGCATGGCGCTACTGTTGGAAACTGCAACGCAACATCTGGATGCCGCCAAATTCCCGGAAATTCATGTCGATGTGCCATCGGCAATCATTGTTGCCGCCGATCATTTTCGCCAGTTTATTCACCAAACGGAGCTGCACGAGATTACCCAAAAAGAGCGTACTGATGCCGAAATCGCCACGGCTTTTCAACGGGTTCGCCTGCCGGAGACACTCTATAAGGCGTTACAGGGCGTAGCAACACGCTACACCCGGCCGCTGGCGATTCGTTCATCCAGCGTGCTGGCTCCGTCGGCGCCTTCTCGCATTTATGGGGCCAAGCTGATTCCTAATAACCATCCCGATCCGCAGTTGCGGCTGCGCCAATTAGTGGAGACGATTCAATGGATTTACGCCGCCGCTTTTTTTAAGGAAGCGCAGAGCTATCGGCACGCCGTCGGACTTAAGGACAGCGAAGAGCAGATGGCGGTCATCATTCAGGAAATGGTCGGCATGCGCTGCGGGACACGCTTCTATCCTTTGTTATCGGGTGTGGCGCGCTCGCACAACTTTTACCCCATCGGCCATGCCCGCCCGGAAGACGGCGTGGTCAATCTGGCGCTGGGTTTGGGCAAAGCTTTGGGCGATGGCACACCGACCTGGACCTATTCGCCGGCCTATCCTACGATCATGCCGCCTTATAATACGCTGCTCGATCTGATGAATCATACCCAAAATACATTTTGGGGCGTCCGTCTGGATCATCCGACCGAAACAGATGCCGCCGCAGATATTGAGTTCCTGGCCCAATTTGATTTGAAAGCAGCGGAAGAAGACGGCACACTGGCATTTGCCGCTTCCACTTATGATTTATATGCCGATCGTTTGTTACCCGGCGTCCATCCGGACGGGCCGCGTTTAGTCAATTTTGCGCCGCTGCTGGCCTTTCCCCACGAGCCTTTTAACGCCTTAATTACAGAACTGCTGCGTCTGGGCGAGCAATGTTTGAACGGCCCGGTTGAAATCGAGTTTGCCTTAACCCGCGATCCCCGCCGTCACGAGAAAGATTGCCTGTATTTGCTTAACTTGCGCTCGATCCTGGCCACCAAAGGCATCGTAACGGTCGATTTTGATAGTCTTGACCGGGCCAGGATTTTAACAGCATCGGAATTGACATTGGGTCATGGCATCGAGGACGACATTACCGACATCGTCTATGTCAAGCCGGATGTCTTCGAACCGCGTTATACTCCCAAGATTGTGCAGCAATTAGAAACGATTAACCGCCAAATGGTTGCGTCCGGCAATCACTACGTGCTGATCGGTTTTGGTCGTTGGGGCAGCTCCGACGCCTGGCTGGGTATTCCGGTAGAATGGAGTCGGATCAGCGCCGCGCGTGTTGTCGTGGAAGCTTCCCTGCCTAATATGAATGTGGAAATCAGCCAGGGCGTTCATATTTTTCATAATCTGACCAATCTGCAAATACTTTATATGGCGGTACCGTTTCAAGATCACTATTCCATTGACTGGCAGTGGCTTAACGCCCAGCCGGCCGTGACGGAGCTGGAGTTTGTGCGTCATGTCCGCCTGGCGCATCCCCTCCAAATCCGGGTTGATGGCCGCAGCCGAAAAGGAGTCATTCTCAAATGACCGAAAAAAGAAGACCGGCGCAGGAACTGATCGAAACCCTGCAAGTTCGGGAAAAAGAACTCAATTGTCTGTATCGTATCGAAGAATTAACCAGCAAACCCGGCATAAAACTGGAAGATATTTTTGAGGGTGTTTTACAGATAATACCATTAGCCTGGCAGCATCCTTTTATATGTCATGTGCGTATTAAATATGAAGATACGATCTACGAATCACCGCTCATTAAAGAAACGCCCTGGTTTGTATCCACCAATCTGCGGGTCGGCAATGGCGTCGTCGGGTCACTGACGGTGTTCTATGTTATCGAGATGGTACCGGGGGGTTCTCATGCACCCATGCAGGAAGAGCAAAGGCTGATTAACACCGTTGCCGTCTTGCTTGGGCACGCCATCCACCATGCGCGCATTGCCCGCCGCTATCAAATCGAAGAGGATATTCGGCCCAAAAAGAAAGAGTGGGAAATTGTGCTGGAATTGCTCCAGCGCACAGATAGTGTCATGTACGGCAGCATTGCGCAAAAAATGCTCAATCATTTATGCTGGACCGGTAATGAAGACGCGGTAAAACTCCTGGAAAGCATCAATAAAAGCCGGCGGTCACTGGCGGAAAGTGTGTACGGCGAAGAAAACAGGCCGATGGAAAGGCATTTTTTGGAAGACCCGGCCAAGCGTGGACCGCAAATTTTTCAGATCGCAGTCAAAGCGCTGGGTGACGATGAAGTTCTGAATCTACTACAAAAGTGGATTAAAGAAGAAAAAAGCAGCTTTCTGGCGACGACCCTCGTCGATCTTGACTCGACACTGGCCCAAATTGCCGATGCCGTGCACCGCTATATGCAGGCATCACCCGGCGCAGTCGAGCTTTCTCCGGCGCAGCGTAAAAGTGTGCGAGTCTCGCTGATTCGCCGCTTTTTCAGTGAGCAGCTTCAGTTCATCAGCATTGCCAAAGAATATGCCGAGCTGACCGAATTCCATAAACTATTGCAGCACATGATTTTTTCCAACCGTAGTCGTGGCAAACTGGGCGGCAAAAGCGCCGGCATCTTTCTGGCCTCGCAAATTCTGAAAAAATCCGGCAAGGACTTAATGGCCGGCATTAAGACGCCACGCACCTGGTATGTTGCCTCCGACACCCAACTTGAATTCATTGCCCACAATAATCTGGAAGAGATCATTGAGCAAAAATACAAGGACTTGGAGCAGGTTCGGCTGGAATATCCCTTTATCCTGCAAGTCTTTAAAAACTCACAGTTTCCGCCCGATCTGGCTCGCGCCCTCTACATCGCTTTGGATGATTTCGGCACCAATCCGCTGATTGTGCGCAGTTCCAGCCTGTTGGAAGACCGGCTCGGTGCGGCGTTTGCCGGCAAGTATAAGAGCGTATTTCTGGCGAACCAGGGCACCAAGGCCGAGCGCTTGAGCGCTTTGACCGACGCCATCGCCGAAGTTTATGCCTCAAACTTTCATCCGGACCCGATTGAATATCGCATCGAGCGCGGCCTGGTCGATTTTCACGAAGAAATGGGTGTCATGATCCAGGAGGTCGTGGGGACGCGGGTTGGCGGTTACTTTCTTCCATCGTTTGCCGGGGTTGCTTTTAGTAACAACGAGTTCCGCTGGTCGCCGCGCATTAGTCGGCAGGACGGGTTGATCCGGCTGGTCATGGGCCTGGGCACTCGGGCGGTGGATCGGATAGGCGCAGATTTTCCAGTGCTGATCGCGCCCGGTCAGCCGGGCTTGCGGGTTAATGTCTCGCCGGAAGAAATCCTGCGCTACTCATTGAAATCTATTGATGTGATTAATTTTGCCGCCAACGATTTTCAGACGATTGACCTGATGGATTTACTGCGCAAACATGGCGACGAGATTCCGCTGATCAACAAGATGGTGTCTATTTACGACCGTTATCATATCCGCAAGCCAACCGGTCTGGGCATTGATTTTGTCAAGGATTACCCTGTTGTGACGTTTGAGGGCTTAGTCGCCGATACGCCGTTTGTCTTGCGGATTAAGACCATGCTGGATATTTTGCAGGATAAGCTACAATCGCCGGTAGATATTGAGTTTGCCAGCGACGGGCGCGACTTGTACTTATTACAATGCCGGCCGCAAACCACCGGCGCGGAAGATCAAAATGTCGTAATCCCGCAAGATATTCCCCATGACGAAATTGTTTTTACCGCCAACCGCTTTGTATCCAACGGCACCCAACTGCACATCAGCTACATCGTTTATGTGGATGCCGATCGCTATACGACGCTGGATAGCCTGGAAGCCATGAAGGCCGTGGGCCGCGCTGTAAGCCGGTTAAATAAAATGCTGCCCAAAAAACAGTTCATCCTGATGGGTCCGGGCCGCTGGGGCAGCCGTGGCGACATCAAACTCGGCGTCAGCGTCACTTACTCCGACATCAACAACACGGCTGTGCTGATTGAAATCGCCCGCAAAAAGGGCAATTACATGCCCGACTTATCCTTTGGCACTCACTTCTTCCAGGATTTGGTGGAGGCCGGCATTCGCTATCTGCCGCTATATCCCGACGAAGAGGAGATTGTTTTTAATGAGACTTTTCTGCGCAACAGCCCCAATTTACTGACCGAAATGCTGCCGGATATGGCCGAACTGGCCGATACCGTCCGGCTCATCAACATCACTGAAGCTACCGGCGGCAAGATTTTGCGCCTGATTATGAATGCCGATGACGACCGGGCTGTGGCTTATCTGACAAGCACAGAACCGGCTCTGGAAAAAGCCGCCTCCCGAACGCAAGCCGCTCACCGGATGGATGTGGGGCTGCCGGTTAGCGCCCACGTGGAAGACCATTGGCACTGGCGGCTGCACTTTGCCGAAAAAATCGCGGCCTCAATTTCTCCGGCCAAGCATGGTGTCGCGGCGATGTACTTGTTCGGCAGCGCGAAAAATGCCAGCGCCGGCCCGAAAAGCGACATTGATCTGCTAATCCATTTTCGGGGCACAGAAGAACAAAAGGTAATCTTGCTGGAATGGCTGGATGGCTGGAGTATTTGTCTGAGCGAGCTTAATTTTCTCCGCTGCGGCGTCACCACCAACGGCTTGCTGGACATCCAGTTTGTCAGCGATGACGATATTGCCGCCCGGCGCGGTTTTGCTGCCCGCATTGACGCCGCCTCGGACGCGGCCCGTCCGTTAAAACTTAAAGAGCGATAAATTCAAAACATACCGGCACTTGAGATAACCATGAAGATTTTAGGCATTGAAACCTCCTGCGACGAGACCGCAGCCGCTGTTGTCGAAAATGGCGTGCAAATGCGGTCAAACATTATCGCCTCCCAAAACGAGCATATCAAATACGGCGGGGTCGTGCCGGAGTTGGCCTCACGCGCCCATATTCGCTTAGTTTTGCCGGTGATTCAAGAAGCGCTCACCGAAGCCGGGCTCGAACTGCATCAGATTGACGGTTTTGCCGTGACGATGGGGCCGGGGCTGATCGGTTCGCTGCTGGTGGGTGTTTCCGCCGCCAAAGCGCTGGCGCTGGCCCAAGCCAAGCCGGTCATCGGCATTCATCATCTGGAAGGGCATATTTTTGCTAATTTTATTGCCGATCCGACGTTGGAACCGCCCTTTATTTGTTTGCTGGTTTCCGGCGGACATTCGGAAGTTATCTTCGTTAAAGCGCGTGGTGATTATCAAATTCTGGGCCGCACCCGGGACGATGCCGCCGGCGAAGCTTTTGACAAAGTCGCCAAGATGCTCAAGCTGTCCTATCCCGGTGGCCCGGCTATCGAAAAAGCCGCGCAGGACGGCAATTCCAAAGCCATTGCCTTTCCCATCGCCCGCATGAAAAATGCCGCGTATGATTTCAGCTTTAGCGGCTTAAAAACCGCCGTCCACCTGTTCCTAGCCGAAAAAGGCTCGACCTGGGTTGAAGAAAATATGGCCGATCTTGCCGCCAGCTTTCAGGAAGCCGTTGTGGAAGCGCTGGTTCAGAAAACACTACAAGCCGCGCGTGATTGTGGTGTAGCCCGGATTGTGCTGGCCGGCGGCGTCGCCTGCAACAGCCGCTTGCGCCAAATGATGCGCGAAAGCGCCGGACGTGAAAATGTGGCCGTATTTTATCCGCCACTTAACCTGTGCACCGACAATGCGGCGATGATTGCCGCCGCCGGGCACTTTCGGCTGAGTCGGGGCGAACGGGCCGATCTGCGGTTGAACGCCCAACCTTCCTTACGCTTAGATAACCCGACGGTTTAACCTTAACTATAAAATTAAAATTGCAGCGCAACATTTGCGCTGTCCGCGAGAATGTTGTAGCTCAGATTAGCAATCTGAGCATACTTGGAGAAAGCACAGAATGCTATTCTGTGCTACAGTTGCGGTTTACCGCCTTATGTAAATACCAATCTATTTGTTTTTGAGAGGATGCTTTGGTTAGTACCTAAAAAGTAAAATCTTTGCCTTTTGAGCAAAAAAAATCTAACCGCAGAGTTCCACCAAGTATTTCTCTGCAAAACTTTGCGTCACACTTTGCGAAACTCTGCGGTTAGGCTTTTGGTTCCGGCTTGTCCGGGATAGGTGTTAATAAATAAAGCCCGTTAGTCATAATGATTAGCGGGCTTTTTTCATGTCGGTTATAATGAAAGTCTGCTACCAAAGCGCCTGACGGGCATCTTCAATCAAATCGCCGGCGTCTTCAATCCCAACCGAGAAGCGAATCAAGGTGTCTGAGATGCCCAATTCCTCGCGCACATCCGCCGGCACCGAAGCATGGGTCATCAGGGCCGGGTGATCGACCAGCGATTCCACGCCGCCCAGGCTTTCGGCCACGGCAAACAACTGCAATTTGCGCAAAAAAGCCTCGCTTTCACGCAAGCCGCCTTCGAGTTCAAAGGAAATCATGCCGCCAAAGCCGGACATCTGCCGCCTGGCTAATTCATGCTGTGGATGGCTGGCCAGACCGGGATAAATGACCCGCTTGACTTTGGGATGCTCGGTCAGAAAGCGCGCCATTTGCATCGCGTTGGCTTCGTGCTGACGCATCCGCACGGCCAGCGTTTTTGTGCCGCGCAGCACCAAATAGCTGTCGAACGGCGACAGAATTGCGCCAATCGCATTCTGATTATACTTGAGCCGGGCAAACAAATCGTCGTCGTTTAGCATCAACGCGCCGCCGACCGAGTCGCTATGCCCGTTGATGTACTTGGTTGTGCTATGGACAACAATATCCGCGCCCAATGCCAACGGCTGCTGAAAATATGGACTCATAAAGGTGTTGTCCACTACCGTCAAAATATTGTGCTTTTTGGCCAGCGCGGCTAATGCGGCAATATCACACAGTTTCAGCAGCGGATTGGTCGGCGTCTCTAACCAGAACAGGCGCGTGTTTGGTTGGATCGCCTGCTCGACGGCTTGCACGGAACGGGCATCCACATAGGTAATCTCAACATTGTAGTTAGCGGCGAAAACACGGTTAAACAACCGCCGGGTGCCGCCATACAAATCGTCAAAAGCGACAATATGCTCGCCGGCTTTAAGCAAGGTCAGTACAATTGTTGACTCTGTGGCCAGCCCGGATGCAAAAGCCAGGCCGTATTTGGCGGTTTCTAATGCAGCCAGCCGGGTCTCCAATGCGTCGCGGGTCGGGTTGCCGGAGCGGGAATATTCATAGCCGGCAGTCGGCTGTTGCACTTCCAGGCGAGCAAACGTAGAGGCCAGATGGATCGGCACTACGACATCGCCGGAGCCGCCTTCCTTGCAGTTCGGGACTTCGCCGGCGTGGATGGCGCGGGTTTCAAATTTCATGCAAATATCCTTTCGTTATTTGATGTGATAATTTCAAATTTAAGGCAGAATTTTGCCTTCGTGAGCATTTTTTTCAAAATTTTAAGATAGCCTTTGGCCTTGCGCAGCAAGATTTCATATTGTGGCAGTTTAACCATAAATCACCACGCCCTTCTCATTGATCTCTTTATAAACGGACCCGAATTGATTTTTGTAATAATCAAATTCTTCTTCGCGGGCGACCAAAATGTCCTTGGGCATCCGAATACCTTTAAGCGCTTTTCGAAATTGAAGCGCTTCTTTGAGCCGTGATTTCACGCTGTCTTTGATATATAATCAGCAGGTCCAGGTCGCTGTCGGTTGACGGATTACCATAGGCGTAATATCCAAACAAGATGATTTTGAGCGGCTGTTCAACGGCGGTAATAGCCTGAACAATTCGTGCCGCCAGGTTTTGGGGAAGCTGGGGTTGGTTCATGGTCGTTCCGTTATTTTTTTAAAGTTGAACCGGTTATAGTACCTTGCATCAATTCGAAATCTATTGGGAATTTTTGTTTGACGAATATATACGGCATTGAATCAAATGTTCGGCCGTTCAACTCGCGTCCAGCCGCTTTTTTATTGCTGCCGCCCCATTGTTTAAAGAAAAAAGGCACGTTTTTCCGCGCACACTGCCCCTGAATGTCAACAACCCAGCTTTTTTCAAGCACGCGCGCCTGCCGACCGGATTCGCCGCCTACAATCACCCAGTCAATTCCATCAAGATACAGTTGCGGAAGCGGCCCAAGCAGCGGCTCCAGTGAAAGAAATTTAATCACGGCATCCGTATTTTTGAGGTGGTTCATCCTAAAAACAACATCCTGATTTTCTATGGAAACACCCATCCAGATATTGGGAGTCCATGTCAAAAATGGGGAAAACTCCTCTAAACGGGAAGCACGTTTGGTTAAAATCTGAAACTGATGCTGAGGGCAATCATTCATGACGGCAAACACGCGTTGAATGTATTGGAGTGGAACTTCTTCATGAAAAAGATCGCTCATACTGTTGACGAATATGATTGCGGGTTTCCATTTGCGCGGCGCGTCCAGCACTTCTGGATGAAGCGTTAATTCAAATCCGTATTTATACTTATCAACACCCATCGCTTGCAAACGCCGGGCAAATGTTTCGGCATAACAAAATTTGCATCCCTGTGAGACCTTGTTACAACCTGTTGTCGGATTCCAAGTCTGCTCGGTCCATTCGATTCGAGATTTAGCCACTTTAATTCGCCTTTAATCTAAAAATCACTTTTTTTGCCAAGGAACCGTGAATGTCATTCAGCAGGATCATTTTTGAGATTTGAGATGTTAGCAACTGCTTTCAAATAAACATGTTAGCCGGCTTGAAAAAACTCATGTCGAATGACTCGCGCGGACTTTAACCGGCTTTCACAAACTTGCACGAAGAACTGAAAAATTCAATCACAGTTTGTCGGTTAAGTAAGTCGTGTTGGCTTTGGTTGCCGTAATCATTTAAACAATCATAGCAAGCTGTTTCGCAGGTGCAGTTTTGACAAACTTTTAATGCCGATTGCTCGACATCTGCCCAATTTTCAAAGGCTTCTTTAACAAAACCTGCGCCGCCGGGTGTGTTGTCAAACAAAACTATTTCGGCTTGAGCATTGCCGGATTTACGATTTGCTTGCCAACGCCAAGCCGTGCCGATGTCGGAAGTTTCGAGGTCTAAAAATTGACACAAACCTTTTCGCAAAGCCATCGCCAAGGATTCGACGGAACACCTTTCTCGCGGACGAATTATCAAACAATAGCTTTGAAAGATATGTCCGAAAGCCAAAGGTTTCGCCCAAGGGTTTTCGTTTTGACAATCAAATTTGCCATCGAAAGTTCGCAAGCGTTTGTGTTTTTTGCCTTTTTTGAAATGAAGCAAAGGCTCGCTACAGCCGCACGTCGAGCAAAGCATAAAACCTTTATTCTGCGGACCTAAATTGTAACGAAATAAATTGCCGTCGTCTTTCAGAGCGATTTCAAACAATTCAAATTGCTGAAATTCATCGTCGCGCACGGCATCAATAAAATGCGTCAAAGACTGGCGTTGTCTGACCAGCGACGTGCGGCGGTGTTTCGACGATTTATCTTTTTCCATTCGGATACTGAACGCCGTCGGTTCGACAAATGGTTTGATGTGTTGCGTCGTAATGGTTCTGCCGCAAACTTGGCAACTGCCTTCGAGCGGTTCTTGCGTCAGCGAAGTGCGAATCTGCTCGCAATCGGGACATTTCGCATACCATTTTCGCGTCGGTTTATCGGTTTTGCTCGCCACGTAAAGTCCTGCACTGGTGAAAACTTTTTTGTGCGCGATAACCTGTGCGCCAGGCGCAAATTCGGCGATAGCGATAGCACGGTCACGGCTTAAATCTACATCCGAATCGGTTGACCAACGATTCCAACCTGTTTCAAGCCGAACGACATCGAGCGGAAATGCGTAGCGCGGCAAAAATCCGCGTTTCGCCAAAACCGCAATAACGTCGCTGTCCAAAAGGTTTTTTACGGCGCGGTCAATATCGCCGGTTTCTTTGCCTGAACTAAAAAGCATTTTCCGTTCATCCATCAATGAGTCGAGTTCTTTGGCAATTTCATCCAAGACACTTTTATCCCTCTCGGGGTCATCATTGCCGTCATACTTTTTCTTTGCCGCTTCTTTTGCTTCAGCAAAACAATTGAGGGTTTTGAGCAGAGTTTTGCCGGAATCAGTTTGAAAAACGTCGTCTTCGGTTTGCAAATCAAGCCACGCCGAAAAATCTAAATGCAAATCCGTGGGAGAAAGTTTGAGCCAATCGGGCGGAATTCCTTTGCGCGAATCAATCGGCAAAAACGCGGCAAGCCGGGTTTGCTGTTTGACTTCGTTGCCGAGCAGTTTTTCGTCGCCAACTTTCTCGCGCAAAAACTTAGCGAAAGCGACGGCGTTAAAGTGTCGTTGGGCGATGATTTTATTCAGCACGAAAACCGTCGGCGGGCGAACCACGCCGGACATCAAACGTGAAGGCTTACGCCACATATCCGAATCGTATTTCGTGCGCCGACAAATCGTTACGCTAACGGCGTTTTTATCCGTGCCGCGTCCGGCGCGTCCGACGCGCTGAACATAATTCGCGCTTGACGGCGGTGCGTTGCGAAGCAAAACTTTTTGCAAATCGCCGATGTTGATGCCCATTTCAAACGTCGTCGTGCTGCTCAACAAATTAATGCCGTCGGCGCGAAATTCGTCTTCGATACGTTTCGCCAAATCTTTATTGATTTGCGCCGTGTGTTCTTCAGATTTGAGTGTCGAAAATTGCTGCTCGCCGACTCCGGCCACCCAACGCTCGATTAAATTCGCTTCTTCAGCAACAAAAAGTTTTTTATTCAATTTTCCCGAACATTCTTTGCGCGGACAAACCGCGTCAGCCGAATAAACCGCAACAAAAGTGCATCGGTCGCAAACGAAACGGTTTTCAGCAAGAGCGACAAAAAGTTTTTCGTGGTCAAGTTTAAACTTCTTGCTTTTTTCAATCAAGATGAATTTTGAAACGAGGAAATTCCAGATTCGCTCAGCGATTGCAAGCGTTTCCGCGTCGGACAAATTTAATACGCGGCGCAAATAGTCCGTCACGAAATTATGCCGGAAATTTCCGTCGTTGTTGATTTTCGGAAGCCAACCTTCGACTCCGGGTTGTCCTTCACGACGGAGCGCGAAAAACTTTTCAAACTTCATTCTCCCGAAAGCCAGTGCGTCGTGCGAAACGCCGCTTGGCAACGTAAAGGCTTTGCGATGCCGAACAAAGCCAAGCAGAGTTTGGAAAACTGCGCTTGCGTCGGACGGTGAAAGTTGCGGCAAAAGTCTTTGAAATTCTTGATTGTCACTATTTTTGAGTTGATATGCGACTGCAACCAAACCCAAATCTTCCGCCGATTCACGCGCCGAATCGGGAATGCCGAAATAGCTGAAAACTTCGGCTGTCCACAATTTTCGCCGTTCATGGTGATTGAGGTCTTCGTCCGGGAAACGCGAAACGGGCAGAAAAAAATCAGCGTCGTAGCCGTCGGAATTCGGGTCGGCGGCATCGGCGAGCTTTTCGCCCAAACTTTCAAAATCGAGTGATTTGTTTTCCTGAATAATCCGCACGATTTTTCTACCCAAATCGTGCGTGAAAGTGCTTTCTTCAAGCAGCGATGGAAACGCGGCGGCGCGTTGGCGATGGTCGGTAAAACAGAGAAGTTTGCGCGGAGGTTTTTCGCCGGACTTTTTCGCGCTCACTTGAAAATGCGAAAGCGGAATCGCTATCGCCAAGCCGGTTTCGTCTTCCGATTCTTGAAAACGGCGCACCGGCTCTAAACCTGAAGCGTTCCGCGCCGCACAGTTCGGGCAAGCGGACAAGGTTTTCTTTTTCTGATTGTAAATGTTTTCGTATTTTTCATCGGAACATTGGCGGTGAAAAATGTAAATTTTTCGTAAATGCGCTTTTTCGCAAACGCAATAATCTCCGCTTCCTTTTTCGCTTTTCTTGCCGCATTGCACACAAAATTCTAATTCGGCGGGATTCAAAAGCAGTTTGCCCGAATCGTCGTCGTCTTCTTCATCAATCATTTGCGGCGGAAAAGGCAAATCGTTTTCAACACTGAAATACGACCAAAAAGAATCAGCCGCCCATTCGAGTTCAGTTTTGAAAGAATCAAAAGCGGGTTTATTTTTGTTGTTTGGGTCTTGCGCCCGCCGCGGACCCAAATCCTGTAACGCGCCAAACAAATAACCGCATTTGCGGCAAGTTACAACTTCAACAAGTTGCGAATGTTGCTTCGGAAAACAATTCGGACACAAACCTTCCGGCACGTTTTCGTGGCGGCGCGAAACAAAAAATGACGGCTCTGTTTCGGATTTTCGGGTCGGACAATTTCGGTGCAGACAAACGTGCAAGCCGTCCTGAGAGCGGACAAAATAATGCAGACGAGTCGGCAGCAAATCCTCGTGTGCCTCGTCTTTTTTCGCCGTCGCCACAATCTCCAACAAGGCTTGCAAACCGTCTTCGCCGTTTTCATCATTCGGATAAAGTTTCTCGGTTGCTTCTTTCAACAGCGTCGGCGCGGTCAGAATATCTTTTCGCAGGCGGAATAAGTTTTCGTCGTGCGCGAGCAGTTCGGCGGAATCGGATGTTGAAAAACTGGCGGATAAAACTTTGCTCAAATCGGTGTTGTCATTTTCGCGCAAACTTTTCGCGGCTTCGATGTATTGCGCGGCGGTCGGACAAAAAGAAGGCTTGTCAAGCTCCGGCGTTTTCAGCGTTCCATAAATCGGATTCGGTTCTTCAAAATTTTCGGCAAATAAATCTGAAACGAATTTTCGCACTTTCTGGCGGCTGTCGGGATTGTTTTTATCGCCGAGCGTGGCGGACGTAGCGATGCACGTCAGATTTTCCAAGCCCAAACGGTCTTTCAAACGGCGCACGAGAAACGCGATTTCCGTCGCCTGTACGCCACGATATGCATGAACTTCGTCTAGCACGAGATATTTCAGCCGCGCCTCTTCAAAAATCGGCGCGTCAACCGGACGCTCTAATAAGTATTCGAGCATCGAAAAATTTGTTACCAAAACGTGTGGCGGTTTTTCGCGGATTGCTTCGCGGTGATTGAGACGATTTTTTGGTGATTTCTCTTTTTCTTCGGTGAGTCTTATTTGAACGGCGCGTTGCAGTTCGGCTTGCGATAAATTGGGTTGTGTCTCCTTCAAATTCTGTTGGTAAATTTCCTTCAAACGCGCTTCATATTGAGTTTGGTCGTTCGGCGTTTGCCCGGTAAATCTGGCAAATTTGATTTGCTGATGTCCAGCCAGCATTTTTTCCCACTCTTCGAGTTGGTCGTTGACCAGCGCGTTAAGCGGATAAATGATAATTGCCTGCAATCCGGCAGACGAATCTTTTAGCAAATCGTCGAGAATCGGAATTTGATAGCACAGCGTTTTGCCGCTATTCGTGCCGGTAGCGATGACAGCGTTTTGCCCGCGTAAAATCAAGTTGACGGCTTCGGTCTGATGTTGATAAAGCGGATTGCCTTTGAGTCTTTTTTGAATAGTCGCTTTGGTTTTTTCGTGAAGCGCGATTTCGTTGAGCGATGCGCCCGCCGCATAGCTCTGCGATTTTTCCAAGTATGCGCCGTTGACGAGTTCCTCGAAAGTCAACTTTTCTTCCCAAATTTGTTTAGCGTGAGAAAACTTCGGGTGAAAGCGATACTCGGCTTTCAGAAAATCACGGTAAGGCTCGAAAACTTCTTTCTCAAAACGCTTGCTTAAAGATTCCATCTTAACTCTTCCATAAATCGGCAACGATTTTAACTTTTTGATTTTTTAGGTGTTTGCGAACTACGCCGCAAAATTCATTATTCAAGCTCAAATAAAGATAAGGCAATTCACCTCGTTTGTTTATAACTTTGATAATCGGCAATTCCTCATTATTAGGCAAATTGTCCTGCAAATAACGGAACATCCTCCATAAAATTGTCGGACTGCCGCAAAATTTCAGTTCGTCATTTTCAATAACGGCGCGTGATTCGACGATGTGCCACGCTGATTTTTCATTTTTCAAAAGTCCGAATTTGGCGTATTTTTTGAGTAATGATTCGGAAAAATTTCTGCCATTGGAGGCAATCGCATCTTTCGCTAAAAGTATTTCATTCCAACTCATTCCATCAGGCTTTTGGCAAAGTAAGAAAAACGGCAGAAAAACCGACGGCAAATTTTGCCAACATTTGTTTGAATCAAATTTTGTTTGAAGAATTTCAAGCCTTTGTGCAAAAGCAAGTCCTAAAACTTCAGATTTAACGCGAACGGTATGTTTTCCCAAAAGTTTCGGGAGTTCAAAATTTTCTTGCACTTTTGCTAAATCGGTCAAGTTATGGAATCTTTGAGGCTCAATATGTTTTTCAAGTGGTTTCTGCGCCCATTTCCACACAAAATACTCACGTGAGTCGTCTTCGTGGCGTTTCTCCCACTGTCCTAAAGCGCACAATTCTTCCGCTTTATCAAGACTGATGTCAAACTTCTTTTTAAGAAATGAAAAATTATTGACTTCGTGAGGCAAAGCAACACAAATCAAAGGTAAGTGTTCGGTTTTAACTTCATCGCCGTGACGCCAAAATTGCGCCGCACACGCGCCTTCGCCGAAGAAAAAGTAGGCTCCGATTTTCGCGCTTCGTTTGAATCTGAATTGAAACGATTTTCCGGCAATCGAAAAAGAAACTTGCGGCGTTTTGCCGATTGGGTCAAGTCGTGTGATGAAACAATTTGTGCCGTCTTTGAGTTGGTAAGATTCGTTCGGGCGATATTCTTCCGCGTTGCACTCTTTCCACGAAAAATCTTCCAATCTTTCTTGAGCAATAATCGTGCAGATTTGATACGGCAAAGTTTCGCGTTCCGGGTTGATAAAGCGTCTGCCGTCGTAAATTCCAAACGGCGCGAGTCCGCGCAGAAACTTTTTCTCGGTGCGCTCATCCGTTTGCAAAGTCAAATGCAATTCTGTTTGAAACGCCGATCTGTTAATTTCCAGCGTGTCGGAATTTGCCGAAGCCGTTTGTTTAATTTCGCCGATTTTCCAGCAAGCGTTTTCGAGTTGCTGACGTGGAACGGCGGGCAAATGCACTTCGATTCGCTCCTGTTCCTCGTGCCAAAATAAATACGGACGGCTTTCGAGCAGAGATTCATGCGCTTTTGAGTTTTCGGGGAAAAGAAACTCCGCCGTTTCAGGGACTTCATCGAAGTACTCGACGCGCAATAAATTTCTTTGCGGCAACTCGTCAAACGGCAAATCCGGTTTTTCGTGAATCAATTTCCGCGCATCGAGAATCGTTTGGATAAAATCGGTGGCGGCTCCGCGGTTATCGAGCAGAAAGTTTTTGAGTCGAACTTGATTTCCCGCACGTCTTTCGATTTCAGATTGCCATTCCGCATTGGAAAGCATTTTCCATTCGTCGTGATGCAAAGCCCATTTGCAAATTTGAAGAAAATGTTGCCATGAATGAAGCGCTACGCCGATGTGAAAAACGGCTGAACCGACATAATCTGATTGAAAAAGTTTCAATCCGTTTTCGGAAACGACACGGGCAAAATTTTCGTTGAGTTTTTGTTGATGGTTGCTGTTTAGTTCGGTTTCAATGGCTTCGGTAAAAGGCTTCCAAAATTGACCGCTTTCATATTCGTAAAAGGCATTTCCGCCATAGATTACAAGCAGACAAAAAGGATACTGACTATTGCCTTGCCAAGAACGCCATTCGGTTTTGACGCACTCAAGAAACTCGCGCCAATCTTCACGCGAAGGGATGACTTGAAGCATCGCTCCGGCTTTGCTTCGGTCTTTTGTTTCCAAGGATAAAACTTTGTCCTCGAAAACGCGATTCCAATCCTCAAACTTTTTGACCATCGTTTCTAAGCCTTTTGCAGAAAGTCATTAATCTTATGCGTACTTAAAGGACTTATCCGGATAAGCGGGCGGGGGCGGCACGGACACCGGCTTGCGCTTGATGAGTTGGTTAAGATGCCGGATAGCCCGTTCCAATTGGGCATCCTTGCCCAAAAAAGTGGCGTGGGGCGGATTGTCCACGACAATATCCGGTTCGACGCCATGCCCTTCGATAATCCATTCGCGCTCCGGGCTGTAGACGCCGATTTGGGCGGCCGAAGCAAAGCCGCGATCTACCAGCGGATTGTTGAAGGACAGCCAGATTTCGCCGCCCCAGGTGCGAGCGCCGATGACTTTGCCGAGGCCCAGCCGCCGGAAGCCTTCGGAAAAAGCTTCGCCGTCGGAGGCCGTGCGCTCGTCACAAAGCACGACGATATGGCCACGGAAGGCATACTGCATATTCCAGTAGGGTTCGCCCACCCGCGGCTGCCAGTAGTGCCAGGCTTTGCGCATCAGTCGCGACAAAATCCAGCTGTCAATATTGCCGCCGCGGTTGTGCCGCACATCGACGATCAAGCCCAGCCGGTCAAAGACCGGGAAAAAGTTGCGCACCCATTCGGCGTAATTCTCTTTGCCCATCGCCCGCAAATGGACGTAGCCGATTTGGCCCTTGCCGGCATTTTCCACATATTTGCGACAGTTCAATTCCCAATCATCGTAACGCAGGTTGATTTCCGCGCCGATGGAAATTGGGTTGACTACAATGGAAAATGCGTCGCCGCCCGCAGCGGGTTTGATTTTAAGCAGGACTTGTTGGCCGACCTGATTGCGCAGCAGCAGGCTTTCGTGAGGCATGTTTTGGACGGCGACGCCGTTGATCTCTTCAATAATATCGCCTTCTTTGACCGGGAGGTCCGGCCTGTCCAACGGCGAGCGCACTTCAAAATAATCGGGGTCGCTCCGATAAATCCGATCAATGCGGAAACCGCCGGAAGCATCACGCCTGAGCCGCCCGCCCAGCGAACCGATGGGGATTCGATCCGGAATCGGGCGAATATCGCCGCCGCCTACGTAGGTGTGCAAGGCCGCCAGTTCGCTGACCAATTGCGAAATCAGGTCGTCCAATTCGGCCCGGTCGGTCACGCGGTCGATCAAGGGCAAGTGGCGCTCCAGCAAGACCCGCCAATCTACGCCGTGCAGGGTCGGGTCGTAAAAATAGTCGCGCTCCAACCGCCAGGCTTCGGTCAGCATTTGTCGCCATTCCGCACGCGGCACGACATGAAACATCCAGCCGCGCAGGTTGACTTTCCGCTTGCCCAGGTTTTTTGCCGAAACGTCCGGGGCGTCTTTGGCTTCCGGCTTGCTGCCGATATCCAGCACGTAAAAATCGCTGTCTTTGTAGATCAAAATCTTTTTGCGATCTTGCGAAATTTCGTAGCTTCTCACATCGGTTAACAGCGTTTCGGCATTGACCTCTTTGTTGTCGATTTTCAGGGTGACGAGCGATCTTTTGCCGTCGTCATGCTGGGTTTCCAGCCAGAACAGCCGCTTTTCGACGACGCTTAATGCGCTGTAGTTTCGCGGCGGCAGCGGCGCTTCATATACGCGTTCGTTGATTCCGTCAAAATCAATAATAACTTCCGGTTTCGGCGGATTTTTATCATCGGCTTTGGCGTCGGCCGGTTTGGCGCCACCATTGCCCGCAGCCTTATCATTTGTGGCCGGGGCGGGTGGTTCGACCGGTTTTTCAGCCGGCTTTTCATCGGGTTGGTTATCGGCCGGCGGTGTCTCCTCTTCGCGTTTTTCTTCCTGCGGCGGAGCGGGCTCTTCCGCCGGTTCCGGCTTTTTTTCCTCGGCCGGGCGATTGTTGTTTTTATCCTTATCTTTGCTTTGCTGCAGGGCCAGATAAATTTCATCGTCCGGTTGAAAAGGCGACCGCTGCAGCTTTGTCAACGCGACCAGATAAACTTTGCCCGTGCGATCCATAAACGGTTCCGGCTGCCGTGCGCCCCACGGGCTACCGACCTGCGAATCAAAATGGCGGTCGGACAGGAAAAAAATCCATTTGCAGTCGGGGCTCCAGGACGGCGCATAACTATCGACGCGCTCGGTCGTAATCGCCGTAGATTTTTTATCTTTCAGGCTATAAATCCAGATTTGCCAATGCTGATTTTTGGCGCGCATGGCATAAGCCAGCCAGTTGCTGTCCGGTGCCCACCGCAAATAGGAAATATCGCGCCCGGCGTTTTCTTCGGTCAGACGCTGCTGTTGGCGATCCTCCAGGTTTAGCAACCAGAGTTGCTCGTTTTTGTCTGCGTACGCCAGCCATTTGCCGTCCGGGGAAGGGACTCCGTCAAAGCGGAAAACTTTGCCGTCGCTCGTTATTTGCTGCGCCGACCCGAGACCGTTGGCGGGAGCCGTCCAAAATTCGAGCTCGCCGCTTTCATCGGACAAGTACATCACCCGTTGATTATCCGGCAAAAAGTGAGCGCTGCGACAACGCACGCCGGGCTTTGGCGTCAAGTCTATCAGCCGGCCTTGCTCTGCCGGGGCCACAAACACGCGCCCACGGCTGGTGAGCGCAAGTTTATCGCCGTTTGGCGACAGATGGATGGCCGTCAAATAGCTAAACGGGTTTTTAATCCACTTAAGCCGCATCTGGTCCAGGTCGGAACTCAGCGTAATCGGCACAAGATCGGTCTTGTCATTGGCAATGTCATACAAGTAAATATCCGCGCCTAACTGGTAGACAAGGCGGCCTTCGTGCAGGCCGGGCGATTTGACATCCCAGCCTTTATAAAACGTATGTTGTTTCAATTCCTGACCGCTCGGCGTCATAGACCAGATGTTCATAGTTCCGTCGCGGTCGGTGGCAAAGTAGAGACGGTCGTTCCACCATAGCGGGGTTTTACTGGTGCCGGGATAATCGGCGGTGAGCGGCAGGGCTTCTTTATCGCCGATCGTAAAGCGCCAGATATTCTGCGCTGTGCCGCCTTTGTAGCGTTTGGTATGACTGCCCTGAAAAGCCAATCGCGTAAAAAATAATGTCTGGCCGGTCGGATCAAAACAGCCATCGCTGGCCTGCGACAAAGGCAGCAACTCGCTTTCCAACTGATCCGGACGGATCTGCGCCAACTGCGTATTCGGCAGTGTGGAAAAGTGGCGGGTGCTGTAGAGAATACGCCCGTCCGGCGTCCAGTTGACCACCAGCGCTTCTTCGGACTCATAGGTCAGACGGGTTGGATGACTGCCGTCAAAATCCATGCAATAAACTTCGGTAAAGCCCTCATATTGGGCGGAAAAAGCGATGTAGCGGCCATCGGGCGAGATTCTGGCGCGGGTCTCTTCGCCGTGATGACTGGTTAAGCGATGGGCTTGACCGCCGTGCGCGTCGACCTTCCACAGGTCACCTTCGGCTGTAAAAACAATCGTGTTTTTGTAGATTGCAGGAAAGCGGTAGTAGCCTTGCATAGAAGATCCTTTCTGAGATTAAGCTTCCAGTGCATCCAATGTTATCTTTAACGTCTCAAATTAGTTGCAAACAAGCCGACTGTCAATTGTCTTTTGCGCGGTTTGAGTAAAAAAACGCCGGCTAACCGCGCGAATATTGCCGTTAGCCGGAAAATCGACAAAATTCAATTGCATCAGGCCGTAAACTCAGCTATTTTTCTTAGTGCGGTAAACGCGCAGACGTAGCGCGAATTGCCATATTCGCGCCGGGTGTGCGATTTAAACAAATCGCACTATGTGTCGCGCTCCAGAGCTTTTCAATCCTGACACAAGGTTACAATCATGCTTGGCACAATCTACCAAAAGTCCGCCGCCATTTGCCGCGATGACGAGCGTTACCTGCGCTTGACCTCGCCGGAAGATATTGCCCAGTTTGTCGAAAGCGAGCAGCAGCAATTTGTGCGGCGTCTGGCCGATTGCCGGCTACGCCTGCGCCCGGCCGCGCCGACCGATCTTAATCCGATTGCCGACCACATCGCCAAGCAATTTGGGGCGATTACCGTCGCGCAGGTAAGCTATTATTTTCTCTACCAAACGGTTCATTTTGGGCTGTCCTTTGTTGTGGAAGACATGGCCGGGTCTATGGTCGGCTACTATTTAGGCGCGCTGTATGACGATCCCGCTAAAACGCTGTTTAGCACTTTAGTCTGCGTTAAGCCGGAATATACGAAGCGGCGCATAGGCTCCGACCTGCTGCGCTACGCCGCTTTTGAAGCGATCAAGCGGGGCAGCCGACAACGGCGAAGCATCGTGCGGCCGCATAATTATCCGTCGGTCTGCGCCGGGCTCAACCATCTTGGCTATGTGATGGACACTTTTTCCACTCGGTTTTATCCTCATATTTCCGGGCCGGATTCGCATTTGTTTGTGACGATACAGCCGCTGACCGTTCGCGGACTGTTTAACAATCAGATAGATGACGCAAAATTGGCAATATTTATCCGTGCCGGGCAGCCAAATATAGATTACAAACTGATCGAATGCCGTGACGTTGAAGGAATTGCCCGGCTGTATGAACAAGCCGATTTTAAGATCGTCGCCTTTCTTAGGCCGGATGCGCTGAACGATCAGCCACAATTTGTGGCGTTGCCGGTTGCGGCGCTAATCGAACGCGGACGAAGTTCTTGTGTGGAGCATGCGAATGGTCGAACATGATTTAAAAATGATGTTGGAGCGTTTTCAAAAATTACCGGCCGAAACCGAATGGCTGGAGTTTAAGCAGGCGAAGAATAATTTCGATTTTGATGACCTGGGAAAGTATTTTTCCGCCCTGAGCAATGAAGCTAATCTGAAAAATCAGGAATCGGGCTGGCTAGTCTTTGGGGTGGAAGACAAAAATCATCAAATTGTTGGAACGCAGTATCGAACGAAGCGAAACGATTTGGATAGTCTCAAAAAAGAAATTGCGGATCAAATCAATAACCGCCTCACCTTCCGCGAAATTTATGAATTGAATTATTCGGAAGGCCGGGTGGTTCTTTTTGAAATTCCGGCGGCCATACCCGGCATTCCCACTGCCTGGAAGGGGCATTTTTACGGTCGAGATCATGAATCGCTTGTTCCGTTAAATTTGGATGAGCATGATCGAATCCGCAAACAAACGCTTCGTCAAAATTTTGAAAAAGAAAAGGCGCTTTCACATGTTGACGCTGATAATCTCTTGCAGTTGTTGGATTATCCGGCTTATTTTTATTTGATGAAAGAAAGCGTTCCTGCGCATCGGGAGGCCATCATCGAGCGATTTATTCAAGAAAAACTGATCCTTCGCGATGAATCCGCCTTTTCTATTACCAATCTCGGCGCAATGCTTTTTGCCAGAGCCCTGAACACCTTTGAAAAGTTGTCCAGAAAAGCGCTTCGGGTTATTCAGTATGAAGGCAGGAGTCGGTTAAAGACGATTAAAGAGAAGTTGTTTGAAAAAGGCTATGCGGCCGGATTTGAGGATTTTGTCAATTACATTAACGACCAATTGCCGGTAAACGAAGAAATTGTAAAGGCGCTGCGCGAAGAAGTCAAAATGTACCCTGAGCTTGCGATCCGCGAATTGGCGGCGAATGCCTTGATCCACCAGGATTTCTACGAAATCGGGACAGGCCCGACCATTGAAATATTTGAAGACAGGGTTGAAATTACCAACCCAGGCAAACCGTTAATCGATACCTTGCGCTTTATCGATCATCCGCCACAGTCCAGAAACGAATCGTTAGCGGCATTGATGCGTCGGGCGCGAATTTGTGAAGAAAGAGGCAGCGGTATTGACAAGGTGATTTTCCATATTGAGGCTTATCAATTACCGGCGCCGGATTTTGTTGACGGGGATAAATTTCTCAAAGTCATCTTATATGCGCATAAAAAATTTCGGAATATGGACAAACAGGATAAAATTCGAGCCTGTTATCAACATTGCTGTCTGATGTATGTGACCGGTGAGAAAATGGATAACGAATCCTTAAGAAGGCGCTTTCATATTGATAAGGATAATTATCCGATGGTTTCCAGAATCATTCGAGATGCCGTAGATTTTGGGCTCATCAAAGACTATGACCCGAACAGCAAGTCGAAAAAGTTTGCCAAATATGTCCCGTTCTGGGCCTAGCTATTGGAAAGTGTGCGAGACTCGGCTTGAAGCGTGTTTTTATGTAACGCTGGCGAGCGTAAATCCGAATTTATTCTTATAACTTATTGTATTCTAATAAGTTACTTATGTAACGGTTATGTAACTGAGATCGGCAACAGGAAGGCTACTCGGCCAATGAAGCTCCTCATCGTCCTGCAAAGATTCTTCAACATCAAACCCGGTGAAGGCATGCCCACACTGCTCCTGAGCATTCACTCCTTCTTTATGGGCATCTTTTTGTCCCTTTATTTTACACCGGCAAACGCAGTTTTTATCAGCACTTTTGATGTTAAAATGCTGCCGTATGCCTACATCGTTTCGGGCGTCGTTGGCTATGGCACAGCCTATGCTTTTAGCCAATTGCAAAAACGGACGACTTTTGCCCGGGCGCTTTTGACCAATCTTGGGTTTATTCTGGTTTTGTTGATTTTATTCCGCGTCGGGCATGATTATGTAGATCAAAAATGGCTGGCGTTTATCATGTTTGTGTGGATCGTGCCGATCTATGCCCAAGTCTACCTGGGTTTTTGGGGAATGGCCTCAAAATTGTTTAACTTGCGGCAGGGCAAGCGGCTGCTCGGTCTGGCCAGTTCCGGCGATACGATAGCTCAGATTTTCAGCTATTTTTCCGTACCCTTGTTGTTAAAGGTCACGCCGGCCGAAAATCTGCTGTGGATTTCCATTGCCGCCCTGATCTTGTGCATTGCCTCCATGTGGCTCATTTTTCGCCGCTATCAAGATCAAATCACCTCGTTTAAACCCCCGGCGGTCAAAGCCGGCACACAAAAAAAGCCTGTTACGGCACTGTTTAGAAATCGTTATTTTATGCTGATGGCCATCTTAACGCTGTTGAACATGCTGGCCTATTATTTTGCCGACTACGTCTTTATCGGTGTGGCCCGGCTGCGCTTTACCGATAAGCAGCAACTTACCCAATTTATCGGCATCTTTTTCGGCGCCGTCAAGTTTCTGGAGTTTATCCTCAAAACCTTTTTTGCCGGACGGCTGATCAATCAAAATGGGCTGCGGTTTGCCTTAACAATCCTGCCGCTGATCTTGACGGTTTTTGCGATTATTGCCGCCCTCAGCGGCACGTTGGCCGGCTCGACCGGTTTGGTCTTTTTCCTGTTTATTTCGTTTATCAAACTCAACGAGCGGGTGGTCCGCCGCGCCATCGACGAACCCTCTTTTAAAATACTTTATCAACCGCTGCCGCAGGAAGAACGCTTCATTTGCCAGACGCAGGTGGAAGGTGTTATCAAGCAGCTTTCCAACGGCCCGGCCGGCCTGATCCTGATCGGTTTGAATCTGACCGGAGATTTGCGGCTGTTAATCTGCACTTATCTGTTTATCGGGGTGGCGGTCTGCTGGCTTTTTGTCGCCCGCCTGTTGTATCGGGAATATCAGAACAAGTTAAAGAGCAATTTGAGTCGGATTGCTTCCCGCGGCGGGCAAACCGTCAATCCGTTGGAAGCTTTCCACCAAAAGCTGCGCAAATCCGGCCCGGATGAGGTGATGACCTCGTTGAGCCTGCTGGAAAAAGTTGAGCCGCAATTGGTAGAAGCCTTGATGTTGGATTTGCTGCCCGGGGCCGACAACGCCGTCACCGTTGATATCCTCAAAAGAACGGATCGCATGAAAATGGTGACCGCTCTGCCGGTCATTCGGCAAATTGCGCCGCGGCTAACCGATCCGGTCCTGCAAGGATTGGCCGCACAGACCATCCGGACGCTGGAAGAAACACAGCAGAAAGTGCGCAACCCCGCCATCGTCCTGCAGATGGCCCGCTCCACCCAACCCGACGAACGCGAGTTTGCCGCCCGTATTATCGGCGCCAATTATCAGGCGGAATATCAACAGGCGCTGTTTGAATTGCTGTATGACGCCAATTCGCAAGTTTGTCAGCAGGCTGTCCGGGCTGCCGGGCGCATCCGCGACAACATTTTCTGGCAGCGCCTGATCGAGCTGCTGTCATCCGCCCCGGTTTGCAATGCCGCCATGGCCGCTTTAGCCGCCATCGGTGAGCCAATTGTCGAACGGCTGGAAGAGGCATTTGACACCTTTGAGCGCCCCATCGCCGCAAAATTACGGATCTTGCGGCTATACGGTCAGATCGGCGGGGAAAAAGCGCGAACCTATCTATTGGCCAAAATTAATTACCCGCATAAAGAAGTTCGTACCCATGTCTTACAAGCGCTAAGCCTGCAAAACTACCGGGTGCGCGGCGATGAATTCCGGACCATCCAGCGTAAAATTGACGAGGTTGTCGATAATCAAGTGTGGTGCATGGCCGCCCTCAATACGTTGACCGAGCTCGCCGAAGCTTCCCAACTGCGCTATGCCCTGGAAATCGAGCTGGATTTTAACCGCAATACCATGTTCCAACTACTGTCATTTATTTACGACCCGGACTCCATTAAACTCATTAAGGATAATCTGGATTTGGGCGGAGATGAAGAGCGCGGCTATGCTCTGGAAATTATGGACGTACTGATTCCGATAAAAATGAAAACCAGGCTTCTGCCGCTATTAGACGACCTGAGTTATAGTCAAAAAATACGCAGGCTTGACTATGATTTTCCGCAGCAGCGTTTAGACCCGCAACAGCGCCTGAAAGAAATTATTAATCGTGATTATACGCGGGTGAGCGCCTGGACCAAGGCCAGCGCTTTGCAAGCCCTGAGCCGGCATGTCCAAAATAGCGGCAAAGTACCGCCTGACATTTTGGCCAACCTCTTTAACCCGGATGCGCTGCTACGGGAAACGGCTGCCTGGGGCAGCCATGCCATTAATCCGGATTTATTTGCAAAATACCTGAAGAATTTGCCGGACACCGATTGTCAAAAATTGGAGCGTATATTTGAGACGGAAATTACCGCAGCGCGTCCCGGCGAATATCCGTTGTTGATGATTGACAGAGTATGCAAGCTTAAAACCGTCCGGTTATTGCGTGATTTGCCAGAGCTGGTTCTGGCCCGACTGATCGGCTATATGGACGAGTTTGAAGCGCCGGCCGGCACCCGCATTATTGCCAAAGGCGAGATGAGCAAAGATGTTTTTGTGATCACCAAAGGCCGCGTCCGGGTGCATAATGAGCAGACAACCTTTATTTATCTGGGTGATTGGGAACTGGTGGGCGAGATGGCCGTACTCAACGCCGAGCCACGCAATGCCTCGGTAACCGCCGAAAATGACGTGACCGTTTTTCGTTTTAACGGCGAGCGCTTTTTCGAGCTGGTTGTGGATTACATCGAAAAAACAAAAGAAGTGGTTCAACTGTTAAATCGTTATTTACAACAAAAATAAGCCTTGCCACAAAGGCACAAAGGCACAAATTTTTTATAAAATTATCGCAACATTGCGCTGTCCGAGAGAATCTTTACCGCAAAGTTCGCAGAGTTTAGCGCGGAATTACGCTGAGTTTTTCTTTGCGTACCTCTGCGTAACACTTTGCATTTCTCTGCGGTTAAGTTTTACTTAGCCTTTGTGATTTCGTGGCGAGTGACCAACTAAAAGGAGGAAATATGGAACGGGAAAGCTATCTTAATTCGGAAGGATCGGCGTTGCGGCACTGCTATTACCGCATTCTGGGTTTTCGGGAAAGCGCCAAAGTCTCGGAAGGCAACCTGAAGCAGCGCTACGAACGCTATTCCGACCAATTGGAAGAAAAATATAAGACTGTCCGCCAAAAGCTGCAAGTCCTGGAAATCAAAAAAAGCGTTGATGAAAAGACATGGCGCGGCTTAAAGAAGGAATTCCGCCAGTTTATGACGGAATTGGAACATGAGGTCGTGGGCGCAACCGTGGAACTAAGTTAACCGTTCGACCATCGGAATTGGAACACGGATTTTCACGGATTCCGTCGAATCCGCGTTAATCCGTGTTCCAATCTTTAAATTTAACGGCAAGGCACACAATCGGCCAACGACCGTCCGGCGGCAACGGTCAACATCCGTAAAAATTCTTTTTCCAACTCGCGACCCTTGTCTTTGGCGTACCAGGCGTGTAATTCGGGATAAATTTCGGCTTTGACTTTGCCGGCCGCAGCGGCGCGATCAAACAATTCCTGCGCCGCCCGGGGTCGCGGCCCCCATTCAAACAGTTCGTTGCCGGTTTCGTCAAAGGCCACTAATTTGGGAATGCTTTGCTTGCCGTTGGTTAGATAATACGCCATGATATCCGTATTCTGATCGCGCAGCAGAATGCGGACATCTATGTGCGTATTGCAGGCCGCCACTTTGGTAATATACGGCACGCATTGGGCCGAATCGCCGCACCAGGCTTCGGTCAAGATGAGCCAGATTTGCGGCTGATCGAAAGTGGAAATGGCGGCGCACACCGCAGGCGAAACGCCATACGTTTTGGTAATGCGGGTGGAACGCTGATAATTGAGGCGTAAATATTCTTGATATTGGGACGGACGCGGCACTTCCGCGGCAAAATAGGCCATGTATTGCGCCGGTGTCATTCCCTCGTGCGGGCGGCGGTGGATAAAAAAACTTTTTGCCATAACATCACCTTTTCATAGTGCGGTAAACCGCAATTGTAGCACAGAATAGCATTCTGTGCTTTCGCCAAGTATGCTCAGATTGCTAATCTGAGCTACAATATTCTCGTGACTAAGCCATGTATTGCGCCGGTGTCATTCCCTCATGCGGGCGGAGGTGGATAAAAAAAATTTTTGCCATAACGTCACCTTTTCATAGTGCGGTAAACCGCAATTGTAGCACAGAATAGCATTCTGTGCTTTCGCCAAGTATGCTCAGATTGCTAATCTGAGCTGCAACATTCTCGCGACTAGGCCATGTATTGCGCCGGTGTCATTCCCTCGTGCGGGCGGAGGTGGATAAAAAAACTTTTTGCCATAACGTCACCTTTTCATAGTGCGGTAAACCGCAATTGTAACACAGAATAGCATTCTGTGCTTTCGCCAAGTATGCTCAGATTGCTAATCTGAGCT
>CAYOLL010000033.1:27707-45255 GCA_964404765.1 uncultured Gemmatimonadota bacterium
CACAGAATAGCATTCTGTGCTTTCGCCAAGTATGCTCAGATTGCTAATCTGAGCTACAATATTCTCGTGACTAAGCCATGTATTGCGCCGGTGTCATTCCCTCATGCGGGCGGAGGTGGATAAAAAAAATTTTTGCCATAACGTCACCTTTTCATAGTGCGGTAAACCGCAATTGTAGCACAGAATAGCATTCTGTGCTTTCGCCAAGTACGCTCAGATTGCTAATCTGAGCTACGACATTCTCGTGACATGGATAGACAGGTTAAAAAAACGTAAGCTTTTATCCTATCCTGCCCATCCTGTTTATCCATCTATCCATTACGATTTCAGACCGGAGGCAAATAATCGGCAATATTTAAGCCAGTCTCCACCAGAAATTGATCGGCAAACGATTGGAAAACGCCTTGTGATTCATCCAGAACAATTTTTTCGATGCGCCAGGTCGGGATAAAGAGATTGGTGGGGAAAATTGCGGCTTCTTGCGGGGTACTTAGTTCCCGGCACCAATCCTTAAAAGATTGGATTTCGATGCCGACAAAGTGAATACCCAGCACGTCATGCTGATAAAGACGACCCCAAAATTTTTCATGGGGATTTTGCAGATAGATACAAACAAGAGTATTTTTTTCAAACATGCGGAGGATATCTTATGAGAAATCTGGCAATAGCAACTTTCGTGGGGTTTTTAATTTTGCTGGTTGGACCTGATTTCATGCCCGGTCTGCCGTTTGATGATATTGTGTATGCAATTGTAGATGTTTTGCTGGCGCGCTATCTGTTTTTTAAGAAACAAGAAAAACCGGACGACGCGGCGGAAATCGATCCATCAGCCAAAAATACCAGCGTTTGACTTCGCTTACCTAAAGCAATCGTCATCACCCGGCACAATTCCGAGTTCCATGCAGCCACGACAGACTTGCAATGTTGAAGCTTGTTCCGCCGCAACACCCAGGCTGTTGAGGTGCACAATCCCCAGTGATGCCGCTCTCGCCAGATAAAAATATAAAACAATATCAAACATCGCCAGACAGGCTGTATTGACCACACATTCCGATTCATAAGCCCGGCTTTTGCGTAAACCCAGCTGTTTTAGGACATCACGGCAATTCAAACAGAGAGACGAGAAGTTGTCCCCGTTATGCTGCAGCCGCAGCCGATCAAAAACATTGCTAAACGACATAAGATGGGTTAGATACTCCACCATCAACAAAATGGAATGATGCGCAAACTCTTCCTGCGATGCATTTTGGATAGTCAGCAGGGTATCGTCGACACAAACGACTTCTGCTTTCTTTAAATCGTTGCGGGTGATGCCGCGCGCATAGTTAGAGGCATAGCGAATATTCTGCGCGGCATCGCGGCTAATATTGTACGGCAAAAGAACTTCACTGCCCTGCAGCTTTTTCTCAGTAACCACAGTCGTCCCATTGCGCAGCCGATACGTAATCCGCTTACGACCTTCTAAATAGGGCTGAAAAACGCTTAGAACTTGTTCACGGGTAGGAAAATCAGCCATAAGGCGAAAATCCTGATCGGATCGTCCGCCCAAAAATTTCTTGAGCTTGGCCCAGGATTGTCGTAACGGATTCTCGACATAGGTGGACTGCATGGATTCAAGCAAATATAGGGAGGGATTTATGGGCGTCGTTGGCAAAGTTACGGGACGATGAGAGCCGAGAACGGTTTTGGTAAAGCATAACTTTACCAATATGACCAGGCGCTCTTCACTTTCGGTCAGGCGGCCAAACAGTTTATGATCTTCAAAAAACTGTTCGTGCAATGTTTTGGCGCATTTGGCGCATAGTCGAAACATACGGCTTCTCGAGGTTGAGATAACGAACGATGGGCGAAATGTCTGTCTTACAAGTGAAAACGGGCGTAAGTTTCAATGTTTGTATTATATGCTATTGCCGATATAAGCGCAAGGCGAATTTTTATATGATGGGTAGCGTATTTTAAAAGTATATTTTTGACCCGCAGCCTGCGGGGTGCAACGCGCTATTTGGGGTCTTTTTCCTCGTTCGGGATAGCCGCATATTTCTGGCAATAAGTCTTTATCCGCTCGACCATGGCAAAGAGTTCCGCCGTCTCGCGCAGCACGTCGCTGAAAAGCTCCTGCAAGTCGGTGATCTGATACTCATGGACGATCTGGTTGCGCAGGTCTTTGATCAGCCGAATCCGCTCCACTGATTCAATCAGACGACGTTTATCGGCGCGATGAACGGCATCCAGCATGGTTCCGCCGTCCACCATCTCTACCCGGTCAATGCTGCGGAATATTTTGTGAATCATCATGTCGCTAATACGGGCATAGCGGCTGGTCAAGGTCTCAAAAGCGTCGTATTCCTCATCGCTGTACGTATCTTTGACGCCAATGCCTTGACCGGCTTGATAGGAACGCCGCAAATGCCGCAGCGATTTGTCCAATAAATCCAGGTTTTGCTGCAAGAGTAGGATGGAATCATCCGCATGTGTCATAACAGAACTCCTTCATTTTTTGCCATCCGCACAAAAGGATCGGACAAATCCCGGGCCAGCACCAGATCAATTTTTTGCTCGCCCAAGTGGTCATACAGGTCCAGCCGGATTTTGGCGGCCTCACGCCGGGTCAACGTTTGTGAAAAGACCAATAGATCAATATCCCCGCCGCGTTTTTGATCGTCCACTCGTGAACCAAAAAGATAGATGATCGCTTTTGGGTCGCATTGATATACAACGGCCTTAATATGCTTAATATGTTCCGCAGGCAACCGCATGGGTCTATCCTTTATATATATATTCTGATCCGGGTTCATAGGCATAAAATATAATTTCCCTAAAATGCCACGGGGCAGAAGCCTTTACTCCAGCCGATCCAGCACAAGCCGCTTAACCCGATCAAACATAAAGGCGAAGAAGACGCCCTCGTCCGCCCGAATGTAACAGACTCCGGTCAGACTGGCCTGCACACGAATTTTAGAATCGGGCCGGACGGTCAGCGCGCCTTCAAACGGGTATTTGCCATCTTTATCGGAAGTGCGGCTGAGTGAGGTAATTTCGCCTTCCAGATAGCCAAATTGGGTGCGCGGAAAAGCGTCAAATTGCAATTTAACCGGCACGCCAACCTCTACCCGGCCAATATCCATAGCCGCAACGGTGGAGATGATGCGAAATCCGGCGACAGCGACCGGTTGAACGCGCAAAATAGTAGTTTGTTCGGCAATCGTGCCTTCGTGCTGCTCGATCAAAAATGAGATCGCCCCAGGCGCTTCGGCCTGCAGCGTCAAGGCATTGTCGTCAATTGTGGTCAGGCCGTACAGTTGACGGATTTTATTCGCGGTCTGTGCCTTTTTCTGCTGCAACTGGCTTTCGTCATTGGCCTGCTGATGCTCTTTTTCATGGATGTTCTGGACCAGGACATCGTTGGCATAACTCAGCGTTTCCAGTTCTTTAGCTAAATCCGTTTGCTGTTTGCCATACTCGCGCTCGTAGATGATGGAGTCCAAATGGGCGGTTTCAAAGCTAACTTCAGCATCGGTCAACTGTTGACTGGAGATAAGATCGCGCGCAAAAAGGGATTGACTGCGGATAAAGTTCTTTCGGGAATCGGCCATCTTGACTTGAAATTGGCCGGTTTTGGCCTGATAAATCAATACATTCTGGCTGACTTGCTGGCGAACGCGGTCTAATTTGGCACTGTTTTGGGCTTGTTGCAGCCGCAGCGCTTCAACTTCGGCCTGATAGAGCGGTGTTTGGTAATCATGAAAGCGCTGCAACTCCTGCTCGGCATCGCGCTGGGCCGAGATCAGGCTGACAATCTGGCTGGAGGTGATTTGCAGCAGCGGCGTTCCGGCCTCAACCGCGTCGCCGGCCTTGACATGCACTTTCTGTACATAAACATCGTCAAAAAAGCGCACAACCTGCTCCGGCTGAATATTTTTAACTTCAAATCGGGAGCGGATTGTGCGCGACATGGGCGTAACTGCGCCGAGGATCAGAAAAACGATCAGTAAGATAACGCCTATATAATTGACATGCCGGAGCGCGCTCTCACGCACATTGCACAGCGGCACATCGTCTTCGCGATAAATATCGCGGTACTGAATCGGCTGAAGCGGATGGCTTTCCGGCTCACGCGTTGGATTCATTGGTATTCCCCACAGTGGTTATCGTTTAAGAAGAACTATGATTCGCCATGCAGCTATTACGACGCGGGCGGCGGCAAAAAAACCTACCGCAGCAACACCAGTCGCTTCGTTTCAAGACGGCCGTCTGCTTCCAGACGATAGTGATAAACGCCCGCCCCAACCGGTTGTCCGACCGTGTTGACCCCGTCCCAAACCAGCGTATGCTCTCCGGCCGGATACGCGCCGTCCGCCAGAGTGCGCACCAATTGCCCGGCGATGTTGTAAACTCGGAGTGTCAAAACGGCGTTTTGGCTTAGCGTAAAGCGAATCGTTGTGGCCTGTTGAAACGGATTGGGTTGATTTTGAAAGAGACGCCACCGGATTGCAACCGGCTCAACTTCAATCTCGTTGGGCTTTTCTACATTAATAATGATTGGCGCGGAAAAGATATCATGATCCACTAACTCGCCGCGAATCGTATGGCTGCCTTCGGTTAGAAGATGCAAATCCCGTGTATGCCGGAAAGTCCAGGTGTGCGACATGCCGGGCAGTAAATTCAACCCGGTCAAATTTGTCGTGCATAAGCCCTGATCTTTGGATGAAAACATGTCGATGGTGTACCCGGCCTGACAGCTTGTCGGCCATTGGATATGCACGGCCTGCTCGGCCTGATTGTATGCGGTCACGGAAATTTCGACGGTTTCGCCGGGCGTATAGACAGCTTTATCGGTCGCTACAGAGAGCTGAATCAACGATGCGTAAGACATGACTCGATATACGCCGCTATCCCGAAAAGCCACCAGAATCGAGCCGTCATAAAGCGGTTCAATGTCTACAACCGCATCCGTAAAATTTTTCTGCAGCGTAATTGGCCGCCAGGTCTGGCCCCAATCCGCACTATAAAAAAGTGCCGGTGAGGGCGGCCACGGTATGCCGGCAATAAACACCCGCTGTGAGTATGGTTCAATTAAAACTTCGGTCATACGCGGCGATTCGGGGATGTCGGCGCTAAATACCGTTCGCCACGAACTCCCTCCGTCAAGCGAGCGATAAACCGCGTTTCCATCCACCGCAAAAATCGTTTTTGCGCCGACTCCAAAAAAGTCCACGTCTTCCACAAAGCGCAAAGGTGAAATATCCTGCCACGTATCGCCAAAATCCAGCGACCGACCCAGATAATGCCCGGCAAAACCGGTCCCGCCACCAACCAGCACAACGCCCGGATATTCCTCATGCGCCTTGACGGTGCGGAAATTTCCTTCGCTGGTGGTTAAAATCGCGTGCCAGGTTGTATCGCCAAAGGCTTTGCGATAGACAGCCATGTCTCCGACCGCGTACGTTTCACCGCATATAGTCTGATCGGGAAAGCCGTCCAAAGCGGTCACGGCCCGGGTCTGGGCCGGATCAATGCCGTGACTGCGTTTCTCGAAAGGTTGACCCACAAAACTGCAATAAACAAAAGTATCATCATCCTCTGGCGGCTGCACCCCGGCGCTGATAGCCCAACCAATTGGCCCGCTTTTGTGGGCGTAAACCGTGAGCACGTTAAGACTATCTAACGGAATCCGCCGCCAGTCCGGGGTATCGGCGCCATTCGGGAAGCCCCACCACACGCCATGCCCTTCCGTGCCAACAGCGATAATGCCGCCGTACTGACTGAGCGAGGTCAAGTTCTGCCCGGCCAGACCAAGATATTTCTGTTGATAAGGTCCAACCTGCAACTGATCCTGACAATGGTTTGTGTCAAATTCTCCGGCGGGATAAACGTCCCAACTGGCGGGCGGACAGGACGTAAAAACATTGTACTGCGCATTGACGGGCGATCCGCTGCCGTAACGGTAAATTTGGCTGCCCATTATCGCCCGATTGCCGTAGATTTGATTTGCTTGCGGCAAGCTGCCGCCAATAATCGGCTGCGACGCCGCGTCGATCCAGATGCCGCCGCCGAAGTAGCAGACGCAATCGCACGGGCCGTCGGCGATATTGTTGGTGATGATGTTGTTGACAATCAGCGGTTTAGCGCCGACCATCACGGCTATGCCGCCGCCGTGACTGTTGCAAGTAAAGCCGGTGCTGTTGCCGATAATGTAGTTATGCCGGATGACGGGCGAAGCGCCGCTAATCAAGATGCCGCCACCGAAGCGGCCGGCCTCGTTGGGCGTAACCCGGTTTGTGCCTGTCCCGCCGGTGATGGTAAAACCGTGCAGGATGGAAGCGGAGGTCTCGCTCCGGGTAATCTGCACTACGCTGCCCGCTTCAAGCTGGGCTTTATTACCGCCATCTATTACAGTTTCGCGAATGTCACGGGCGTCACCGGTTAATAAATGGCGCGAGGCCAGCAGGACATCGTGACCGGGAAACACAATATTTTCGTAATAATGACCGGGTGAAACCAGCACGGTGTCGCCGGCATTGGCCGTGTTCAGCCCGCCCTGAATCGTGGCGACATGTTCCGGCACACGGATTGTCGCGGCGACGGCGGTTCCAGTCAGCAGCAGCGTGATCAAAATGAAACTGTAGCGCATAAAATCCTCCTTACCAAAGTATGTGTAGTCACAAAGTCACCAAGGCTTGAAGAATTACTAAGTTTGGTTTATTATAACGATTTTTTTTTTGATTATGCAATTAAAATTTGGGCGCATAACAAAAAAGGCAGTTCTTATCAACCCACCTTTTCGTTTTCATTTGTTCGCTTTGTGGCATGACATTTCTAGCGATTATCGGTTTCTTATCTGACAAGTAGCAGCTTATTTTGACGTCGAGCAAAAGATGTTTCCAATCGATAAAGATAGACTCCGCTGCTAACCGGCTGACCTTGATCGTTCCGACCGTCCCAAATGACACTGGATGCGCCGGCTGATGCCTGCTGGTCCACTAATGTTCGAACTTTTTGGCCGGCCAGATTATAAACGCAAATTTGAATATGATCCGCGTAAGACAGTTGATAAGAGATCGTTGTTGAAAAAGAAAACGGGTTTGGAGAATTTTGGAGCAAAAAATTTTGCTGCTGATTAGGACTCTTGTCTGTATCGTCTTCTTCGATACGAACATAGCCATTGTACTGAAAGATTCGACCATCGGCACAACCAAACCAAATAGCGTTAGCGTCGTAAATATCAAATGTAGTAACCCGCGCCGGAATGGTCAATTGTAAGAACCAGGTTTTGCCCATATTGGCCGAGAAATAAATCTGTGATTCGTCGCCCGGCACAACGGCCCAACCATTTTTTTGGTTGAGAAATTGCCACTTGACCGGGATTTCGCCGGCGCTACTTTGCACAACGGTTGTATCCCACGTTGCGCCGGCATCGGTTGTAGAAAAGAGATGCCAGTCATAGGTGGGAACAATCGCCGTAGTCTCGTCAAAAAAATGTAATTCCCCTGACCGAATAGACCGATAAATCCTGTGATCCAGTGAAAGTATAAGATGATCGAACGGCGCGTATAAATAGAAACCGGACTGTTCATGGTATAAAAGCTTCCAGCCAAAATTCGGATGCAGAATTCCCCATCCTGCCGGCAAGGTATCCGGCCCATGATGAGTGCCTCCTAAACCCGTAACGGGCGACCAATTTTCTCCGCCATTGGCGGTATATGCGACGAAGAAATTAGTAGTTCCCCAGGCATCGCCATAGTAAGACATAATCTCGACCCATCCGTGCCGGTCATCAAGAAAAAAAGGATCCGAGATAATTTTTTCAGCGTCATAATCAAATGTACCCGGTTGAAACTTTAACCGAAGCTCATGCTCCGTCCAAGTCAAACCGCCATTGATCGTATGAGCCGTTCTAAGAACGTATGTTGTGTCAAAATACGCCCGCCATAACCAGCCGCTGTCTTCCGCGTAAAAGTGAAGTCCGCAAAAGTCACTATTGGCGCAAAAGTCGCCGCCCATGCCCGGGTTAAATTCTTCCCAATTGTCGCCTGCGGTTTTGCTGCCATAAATTTTATCTCCGCTTCTCAGCCAAAACGTCGTCGGACTTACAATTTCTAAACGAGAAATAGATGCCGTTGTCGGGGATGAATATTCTGTAATGATTCGCTGGGCAAAAACCGCGCTCGATGACACACACAGCAATATCAAAATTTGCGATATAAGCTTCATCGTTTTATCCTGCGTAAAAATTCTACACTTTCGGATACTTCATGATAAACCGGGTAATCGTTAGCGGGATTCAAACAGGGCATCAAAAACAACGGCGGCGTTCTCCAATCCTAACGCAGCGGCGGCTTCCAACCAGGCCGTGCGATAGTCGGCGCTCAAATCTGCGCCGCGTTCGATCAGCGCCTGTCGCTCGGCCAGCAGCAGCAAAATGTGGTGATCTATTAAGGTCAGTTTTTCTTGCCGAACGGCACCGGGGTCGGCCACAATCCGCTCTTGCAGCAACAGCATGTCGATCAAAACCAGCGCGACCATGGCCTCGGCCACCGGCACGATGCGCGGACAAATGCACGGGTCGTGCCGGCCTTCAATCTTAATTTTGACTTCCTCGCCGCGCGTGTTGACGGTCTGCTGCTCTTTGTTGATGGACGAAGTCGGTTTGATGGCGATGCGCATAATCAGTTCCGCTCCGTTGGAAATGCCGCCCAACGTGCCGCCGCTGTTGTTGGTGATGGTTTCGACTTGCCCGCTGTCGGGATTGACCCGGAATTGATCGTTGCTTTGGCTGCCTTTGAGCGCCGCCGAAGCAAAACCGCTGCCCATCTCAAAGCCTTTAACCGCGCCAATGGACATTAAGCCTTTGGCCAACTCTGCCTCCAACTTGTCAAACACCGGCTCACCCTGACCGGCCGGAACGCCCGCCGCCCGAATCTCGATAATCCCGCCCAACGAGTCGCCCTCAGCCTTCACCGCGGTAATCGCCTCGACCATCTTTTGCGCGGCAGCAGCATCGGCGCAGCGAACCGGATTGCGCTCAATCTCCGCCGGATCGTAGCTGTGAGCGACAACCGAGCCAATTTGGGTGACATGACCGGTAATAACGATGCCGCGCTGCGCCAACAGTTTTTTAGCGATAGCGCCGGCCGCTACGCGCATGGCCGTTTCCCGCCCGGAGGCGCGCCCGCCGCCGCGATAGTCGTAAATCCCGTATTTTTTAAGAAAGGTGTAGGCGGCATGGCCAGGTCGAAAAAGGTCTTTAATCTGCCCGTAATCCTGCGAGCGTTGATCCTTATTGCGGATGATCAAAGCCAGCGGCGTGCCGGTCGTCTTGCCTTCGAAAACGCCGCTGACGATTTCGACAATATCGTCTTCCTGGCGCTGTGTGGTAATTGCGCTCTGGCCCGGCTTGCGACGATCCAATTCTCTTTGGATATCTCGTGCATCCAATTCAAGACCGGGCTGCAAGCCGTCGATCACCGCGCCGATCATAGGGCCATGACTTTCGCCAAAAGTCACCAGTCGAAAAACTTCGCCAAACGTGCTGCCGGCCATTGGTGCTCCTTTTCGATAAAGATTTTTAAAATTCAGCCACAAAGTCACCAAGACACAAAGAATCAGTAAGCTGTTATAATTTGTAATAAAGAATGTTATGTCGGTTTTACCTTCGTGAAACTTAGGATTTGGGTATTAAATAACTTCCGCATTTGGACGATTGACCTGTTCTTAAGCCCTGTAGGAGCAACCCTTTAGTAGAAAGCAAACCACACCCGAATTAGCCCCATCGGGTCGGCCTGTGAGGCGTAAGAAAAATCGTAACAATTAAACGGGTCGCCCCGATGGGGCATGAATGCGGAAGTTATTTAGTACACGTTCCTTAGTTTTGTGGCTACCTTGAAATTACAAGTGTTGTGTTCAGGATGTGGCGCGGATACAGTCCAGAACAGTCTCCGCCCGCGCTGTCCACAGAAATTCATTGGCTTTGGTGTAGACGGCCCGGCTCATACGTTCCAGCGCCGGCGGGTCGATCAAGAGTCGGTCTATTTTGGCCGCCAGATCCGCGCTGTTTTCCGGCGCGAAGAATAGCCCGGTTTGGCCGTCAACGATCAACTCGCGCGTGGTCGGCAGATCGGCGGCCAGCATGGGAATGCCGTAGGCGTAATAGTCAAAAATTTTAAGCGGTGAGGTCAGATATTTATTAAAAAAAGTCGGACGAAGCGGCACAATCCCCAGCAAGCCGCGCCGCAGGTATTCATCCAAACGATTTTTGTCTATCCAGCCGGTAACGGTCACCCGATCAGCCAGGCCGCGCGCCGCAATTTGCTGACGGCATTGGTTGATCTCGATGGCATCCTTGCCGCCAATAATCAAAACCGGCGTCGTCGTTGCGGTTTGACGAAGCGCATCCAGCAAGACATCCAGCCCTTTATGCGCTTCCAATGAACCCACGTAAACAATGTAGCGCCGCGCCTCAAAATCAACCGAATCTAATTTATGAATGCCCGTTCGCGCCACCCAAAAATGTTGATTGGGAAAAACGTGCGCGTACAATTCCTTCTGCGCCTGCTGCAGACAAAAGACGCCGCTTAATTTGTCGATATACTGTTGTTCAAGCCGCGCCTGCTTTTGCTTGCGGCCCGGATGAAGATCGTCGCGCAGGGTCAGATCGGCAAAAAAATCATGCGCTTCATAGTAAACGGGAAGATTCAAGTGCGCTTTAAGTCGGGCCAGAAAAGGCAAAAACGTCGTGCTGCGCGAGATTACGGCATCCAGTTGGCCGGCCCGGTGCAGCGCCCGCAGTTTAAAATACACCTGCCAAAAGTAGAAAAAGCTGGTGTTGAAAAATGCCGGCAACGCATATATGTGCAGATTGATCGGCGGCTTCAGGTCGAATTCTCGGGCGAGAATTTCGGCGGGCGGACGGCGCGTGTTTTTTTTGACAAAGAAGTGAACCTGCTCGGCGGGCCCGGCTAATCCCACGGCATTAAACAGCGAAAAAGACAGACTGGGCGTATTGGACGGAAATTTTCCGGTATGGACATAGGCGATGTTCATGCCGGTTGATCCGCATATTTTGCCGCCGAAAATTCGGCCAGCGCCAGGCGCAAAACTTCGGCCAATTCGTGGGCCTGGGTTTGGCGGTCAAATTGTTGCACAAATGTGTCGGCGATTTTCGGATAATTTTGGGTGTGACTGGCGGCAATGAGTTTTAAAAACGCATTCTGAATGGAAGGGATATCATTCTCGTAACCGATGCAGGCCGGGCCGTAAGCTTCCAGCAAGTGTTTTAGTTCGCCGGCAGTGCTTAAAACGGCCAGGATTGGTTTTTTGAGGTAAAAATATTCAAAAACTTTTCCGGTAATGATTTCGGTGTTGTGGGCCTGTGTGGCCAGCAGCAGTAGGGCGTCGGTCCCGGCTAATCGCTGTAAGCATTCCGTATGCGGCTGATAGGGTTGAAAGTCTACAATGCCATGCAGCTCCGGAAAATGATGGAGATAGCGCTCATTTGAGGTGCCGCCGATGAACATCAGGCGGATGTGGTCTGGCAGATTACCTTGCTGTTTAAGTTCGCGCAGCGCTTTGAAAAGCGATGTTGGTGAATGCAACGCATTTAGTCTTCCGGCATAGCCGATACAAAACTTAAGTGGCCTGGGCGCGTCGGAAGATTCAAAATGGGTAAAATCCTGCCGATCAAAGCCGTTACGGATCACGCGAATTTTGGCGGGATCGAAACGATTGGAAAAGTTTCCCCGACTCTTGTCGGATACGGTGGTCAAATAGCTGCAGCGAGCTAACACCTGGTTTTCCAAGCGTCGGTGCTCATCCGGATACGGTTTTTCGTGAAACAGCGGATAGCCGGTCCACTCATCCCGAAAGTCAACGACCAACGGTAAAGCTGTTGCCGCGGCAATAGATCGGGCGGCCAAAGCCACGGAATAGGGCGGGGCGGTGGCCAAAACCAGGTCAATCTTTTCACGCCGAACCAGATCAATCCCTTTTCGCACCGCCGTCCACGGCCACAAGGCAAACTTGTCCGGCACAAACAGACGCGGCAAGACACGTCGAATTGCCCCCGGCAGCCAGCGGCCGGCATCCCAGGTTCGATACATTTTGGTTACAGTCGGAATGTCGGCTAAAAGGCTGTTGTCCAGCAGCGTCGGTTTGTTTTTGACCGTCAGTACATAGGTTTGAAAATCCGGCGGCAGGTATTTGACAAACTTAACGATCCGCTGGACGGCCGGCCCGCCTTCGGGCACAAAATGGTAGGATAAAATAAGCAGTTTTGGCATGAGGCGGCCCGCTTTGTGAATTAAAAATTGTCAGTCTGAAACTGGGCAATATCGCTACTCATTTCAAGTTTCTTTCACACGCGACAAAGATAGTGTTCAGTGCGCCGAATAGATCATTGGCATAACTGAAGGTATAAGGCCGACTCTCAAAAACCATATTTTCCGGCGTCAATTTATAAAAATGCCATTCGGAACCATTCGTAACAATACCATGAACATCAATTTTATAGCCCGCTTCAAAATTGAGGAATTGGCAGGCTTTCATCTCCACCAAGCATTGCGCCAAACCCTTTTCAAAATCATCTTTTTTGGCTTCGGAAACACATAAAAACGGTCGGCGCAAAATATCCAGTCGCTCGGCAACCAAGTACTCTACGCGGCCGGTGGCGATGTCCGTATTCAGCGAGGCTTCTTTCCAAATTTTCAGCCGCTTGCACCGGCTGAGCGCTTCGCTCAAAATAGCGTCAATGAGCACTTCTTTGCCGCGTTCATTGAAACGTGTGTCAAAAGTTTCAGCCAAACGCGCAATGTATTGATTAAACAGTTCACTGGGCGAAATGGGTGTGAACTCAAGATTCCACGCGTGCAAACGATCAATGCCCACCACTTGAAACGACTCGTCCCATTTGTATTTGTTGAACGCTTTCTTTTCCATATTCACTATCTTTCAAAAACAAGACCTAAAAATGTAGGAGTTGATTGCGTTTAAGTTACATGTTTTTGTTGTGGTTGGCAATGGTTTTGGCAGATGAATGAGAATGCCCGCAGATTTGTAAACTTTCCGTTACACCCGTTATCGGGGGGTGCATAAACCTCCTGCCCGATTTCTCGTCTGTACATTTATTAAATCCCCATTACGTCTGTCCTGAGATTGCCGAAGGATAAGGCGTGGTGGGGATTTTTTGTTTTAACTGTTCGCTGTTCAAAGCCTGAATTAAAAATTCTTTCCCCTGCAGTTCGCGATTTGCGGCCGCCAAGAAATGAGATGGTAACATTTTTTTCGGAAAATTTAACAATTGCAAATGACTTGCGGGAAAAGCGACTTTCAGATTTTTTTGAAGCAGATACAACATTTTTGGAAAAATTAAACCGACGTGAGCATCCAGCTGATTTGGACTACGTGTGCATTATGGCAAAGATTCAGATTGAAAACGCTACACTGGATAGTCTATTGAATTTCAACAACCTGTGGTTGACAGAAATGTTGCTGTCACCGGGGAAAGTATTATACGACTTGATGACCAATAACTTCATTTCCGAAAAGATAGCCGACAGTATTGTTAGCGGCGATGGAGTTGTCCCTTTAAATAGTCAAAATCTATCAGAAGGGCCATATTTTGTTGAACATCAAATACCGGTTACGATTATACCTCTTGATAATACTGACCATTTTGAAGCTTGCTTCAATCATGCCACCATCTTGCTAGCGCTTAAGAATGATTACATAGCTCGCTGATATTTTTACTCGAACAGATTCACGCGAGTTGATTATCAACCCTTGGAACAAAATGGTGAGGGTACGTGAACTGTCATGCCGGAATGACAACCTTGCTTTCAGCATTTTGTCTCATGAGCCATTTAAACCAGGCGTCCATTCTTTAGTTATTCAAAACAAACCGTGATAATGCCGCGGCAACCCCGTCTTCTTCAACCGAAGGCGCGATCCAGTGCGCATGGGCTTTTAGCAAATCGTATGCATTGCCCATAGCGACACCAATGCCGGCCATTTGAATCATGTCCAGATCGTTTTCATGATCGCCAATCGCCAGTGTTTCGCCGGGCAGAATTTTTAAGTAGTCGCATAAAAAGGCCAGCGCCTTGCCTTTGCAAGCATCAAAAGTTGTTGCTTCCAGATAATTGTGATGTGTGCGCAGAAGCTGAACGCCGGCAGGCATTGCCGCACGGAGCTGCGCTTCTACAAGCGGTTGGCGGTCAAGCGGGCAGATGAATAGGGCTTTAATGGCTTCGCGCTTCCAAAACTGTTTAAGATTGCTGACAAAGCGGGTGTGTGTGGTGTGGCCAAAACCATAGTAAAGGTCGTAATCCGGAGTTTGCCGGGCGGCATAAGCATAGTCACCGTCGTATAGATTCAGGTGAATCTGGCAGGTCTCAGCCAGCTCGATAAGCTGTTGGACGGCAGGCAAAGACATGGCGCGATAGAGGAGCCTGCGCGATGTCACCGGGTCCTGGACAAGTGCGCCTTGCATGCAGATTAAAGGCGTAGTCAGGCCTAATTGCTGGGCGTACTTTTGGGTAGAACGAAAACCGCGTCCGGTAGCCAAAGTTACGGTAACGCCGGAGGCCAGCACACGTTGTACCGCTTGCCGAACCGGTAAAGATATCCGGCGCTCCGCTGTTAAAACGGTACCGTCCAAATCCAGGGCAACGAGTTTAACCGGTGTGTCCATACTCAGTTGTTTTGCGCCATTTTTTTATCATATTGCACTTTGTAGCGGGATACAGCCTGCGTAACAGCGTCGGCTACTTTTTGACGAAAGTTAGCGGTATTTAGCTGCTTTTCTTCATTTTTATTCGTGATAAAAGCGGTTTCTACTAAGATTGCCGGCATGAACGCCCCATTCAGAACGTAGAATGGGGCCTGGTTCACTCTACGGCTGGCGGTGTTAAGACGGGCGCCCAACTCTTCCTGCGTCATTTCAGCCAGCAAGCTGCTTTCTTCCAGATATTCATACTGGGCCAAATCCCACAGGATAAAATCCAGATCACCCGCTTTTTCAACGGCATTATCCGGCTTCTCATATTTCAGCGATGCGTTTTCACGAGCAGCGACCGCACGGGCTTCGGTTGTTTTAGCCAGGGACAGAAAGTATGTCTCCGTACCATGCGAGGTTTTGGTGGGTGAAGCATTGCAATGAATGCTGATGAACAAGTCGGCTTTTAAGTTGTTGGCGATTTCGGTGCGCTTGCCCAACGGAATAAAGGTATCATCCGTACGGGTTAAATAGGTGTTGATACCAAGATCGGTTTCGATAGCTTCGGCTAAACGTTTGGCAATATCCAGTGTAATGTCTTTTTCCATAACCCCTGTTGGACCGCTGGCGCCGGCATCTTTACCGCCATGGCCGGCATCAATCACTATCAGATCGAGATTGCTGATATAGTTGGGGCCGGTCTCCTGCTTTTTGATGCGCAGCTCAGCTTCGCGTGGCTTTTCATTCACATCCTGGCTCAGAAAAATAATTTCGATGCGATCACCAAAAGGTTCAATTTCGTAACTTTTGGCGGCTTTGCTATAGCTAAAATCAAGCTTTAAGCCTTTGCCGGAATTCGTGGCGATAACTTTGCTAATGTAGCCGTGGGCGCTCTTTTGGGTTAATTTTTTGGCCTCGGCGCGTCCACCTTCAATCAGCAGCGCTAAATGGCCGGGTGAGTTCTTACTGACGCTGCATTTTAACGGCTGCGCCAGTTTGATAACAGCTTTTGTACCACGAGCTTCACTGACAAAGTCCAATGCGGTTACATTCAGCTGGGAATCTGCCGCCGTCAGAGATAATAAGCGCAGTTCACCATCCCAGGAAATCCGCTCCGGCACCAGCGTGTCAATTAAAACATCGACAAATTGAATCGGCACCCACATTCGGCCGTCATTATAAATAACATTGGCCGATAGTTTCCAGATTTTATCATCCACCATGACGTTGGGATTGTTGGCCATTAACACGAGCTTATGCTGCCCGATGTTGAGCGCTAACTGCCGCGACTCCTGCCGCCAATATTTTGCCGCCGAAAACAGCTCGCTCACCGCGGAGACAGAAAAATAAACAACATTGTCGACTATCGAAATAGGCACGGTCCGATCCGCGCGTCCATCATGATATTGGACAGTGGCTTTTTGGGCCAGGCATACGCCCGGGCAAATAAGAAGTAGCATAATCCAAAGCAGGGTCTTCATCTTCATAGCCTCCTTGTTGACGAGGAAAGCGCCCTTGCAAAGCAAAAAAAATTTCGCAAGGCTATCATTGACATCTTTAGGGCAAATCAGGCGAACAAGCCAAGATCAATCTTGCAGCGAGCGCAAGATTGCACTTTTTAATTTAGCAAATTTATTTTGTCATGTCAATATATTTTATTATGTACAAATGAATAGCGTGCTTTTTATGACAAGTTACTTTAAGTATTGCCGGCGCCAAATTTCACCTAAAATGCTATGAAAAGCTACTAACGTATTGATATGGAATGCGTTATAATTATGACCATCTGATGCGTATCTTCATACTGTTGTGGCAAATCGCCGATTTTGGACTAAAATTTTGATGCGTCCTGGCTGCGAACGGTTGCTCGCATATCCTTTTTGATTTCAATATTTTTAAGTTGCGGATCTGTTTCCAGGCCGATTCCGGTCAGGATATCTTGTCGTCGGGTAATTTTGACAAAGCCATCTGCTCGAATTTTCTCCTGCTGGTGCTCCCAGACTAATTCCTGTGACTCCAGACGGGTGGAGTCTTGCGTGACAACCACCACATGGCCCAGTGCGCGCATATCCTTTGTGCGGTCATCAATAAAACCGCTGTCCGCAGTCAATGTTGAAAAAGTTTCGTCACTGCTGCTAAAAAATTTCACATGCAAATCGCTCGCCAAAACTTGCGATGTCGCTTTGTAGATGGCAACCCGCTCCGCAAAAGCCTCATATTTCCTACGCCCATTTTTGGTTTCGACGACCGTAAAATGTTCAATTTCCTGATCAGGCGACGACGTAACCGAGGGTGATGTTTGTTTGGATGCCGGCTGCGGGCAGCCGGCAGATAAGGTAAGCTGTGCTGCCAAAATCCCAATAGCTGTCGTTTTGCGAAGCATTATGCCTATTGACATGTGTTTTAAATCCCATTAACTTTATAAAATTACTCCCAAACATTTGCGTCGTGCGCGAAAATGTTGAGGAAATGTAGTGCGATTTGCCTAAATCGCACCCCGCGCGAATAAGGCGATTCGCGCTACAATTGCGCTTTAGCGCACTATGTATGTATATATCAATACTTTGGACAGAATTTAGAATTTAGGCATTGACAACCCCATAGGCCATGATTTTCTGATATTGGGGGTGATTTTTAATAATACCTGAGTAGGTAGTGCTGTTAGGCATAAATTCGTGTGAACTTTTCCCTGTTCCGTCATGCCGGAGGCATCTTCCGGCAAATTGGCGTCTCTCTTAGCTTGCCGGAGGATTTTCAATTGTACCTAACACTCTTGGAAGTGATAGGTATTCTCGTTAAGGGTTAGAAGTTGCAATTGTACAAAGTGTCATTCCGGCACGT
>CAYOLL010000034.1:0-45152 GCA_964404765.1 uncultured Gemmatimonadota bacterium
CACAGAATAGCATTCTGTGCTTTCTCCAAGTATGCTCAGATTGCTAATCTGAGCTGCAACATTCTCGCGGACAGCGCAAATGTTGCGATGTAATTTTATAAATGTGGCCTGAACTTGGGAATTGATCGGCAAATATGTCGCTGCTTTGGTAAAAGGCAGGTTGCCCCGACCTGCCTTTTTTATTATATTCAGGAAAGCATTGCGAACCTTTATTTATGTGGAAATGATTTTAATGCCCCAACCATTGCTGCAAGTCAAAAACCTAAAAACTTACTTCTATACCGGCGACGGTTTGGCTAAAGCCGTAGACGGCGTCTCCTTTGAAGTCGAAAAAGGCCACACCTTGGGCCTGGTAGGCGAATCCGGCTGCGGCAAAAGCGTTACCTCCCTGTCGATCATGCGGCTGATTGCCAATCCACCCGGTAAAATTGCCGAGGGTGAAATCTGGTTTAACGGTCAGAATTTGCTCAAATTAAGCGGCGAGGACATGCGCCGCCTGCGCGGCCATCAAATATCCATGATTTTTCAAGAGCCGATGACCTCGCTCAATCCTGTTTTTACCTGTGGCGATCAAATCCAGGAAACCATCCGAATACACGAGGTCGTCTCCCAAAAAGAAGCGCGCGAACGAACCATCGAATTGCTCCGCAAAGTCGGCATTCCGGCGCCGGAATATCGGGTGGATGAATACCCACACCGATTATCCGGGGGCATGCGTCAGCGGGTGATGATTGCCATGGCTTTAGCCTGCAATCCTTCGCTGTTGATTGCTGATGAACCAACCACGGCGCTGGATGTGACGGTGCAAGCCCAGATTCTGGATTTATTGCAAAAATTACAGCAGGAATTGCACATGGCGATGATCCTGATAACCCACGACTTAGGGATTATTGCCGAAGTTGCCGATCACGTTGCCGTGATGTACGCCGGACAAATTATTGAGCGTGGCCAAACAGCAGATATTTTTAAAAACCCGCGCCATCCCTATACCCGCGGGCTATTAAATTCTATTCCCAGGCTCATTGGAGAGCGCAAGCGTTTGGAAGCAATTCCCGGCGTCGTGCCTAACCCGACCCAATTTCCGGACGGCTGTCGTTTTCATCCGCGCTGTTCACGGGCGACAGACCTGTGCAGGCAGCAGATTCCGACGGCGGTGACGGTCAGCGGGCGGCATCAGGTTTCCTGTTGGAATCATGACAAGTAATGCGTAATGGTGCGATTTTGTGGCAAATAAAAATAGAAAAAACGAGTCAATCTAAATGCCGTTACTGGAAGTCAAAAACCTGAGAAAACATTTCCCGATTCAAAAAGGGCCATTTGCGCGTCAAATCGGTCAAGTCAAAGCCGTGGATGGTGTTAGCTTTGCGCTGGAACAGGGAGAAACACTGGGTTTGGTGGGTGAGAGCGGTTGTGGCAAAACGACCACCGGGCGCTGCATTTTGCGTTTATTGGAACCAACCGAGGGCGAAGTGCAGTTTGAAGGACAATTGCTCGGTAAGCTCACCGCAAGTCAGATGCGCGCTTTCCGGCGTAAAATGCAGATTATTTTTCAAGACCCGTACAGCTCACTGAATCCACGGATGACTGTTGGCAGCATGTTAGAAGAAGTTCTAAAAGTGCATCATTTGGCCTCGGGCGTTGGCATAAAAAATCGTGTCGAGGAGCTACTCAATCTGGTGGGATTAGCATCCTACCATGCCCGGCGTTATCCGCACGAATTCAGTGGCGGGCAGCGGCAACGGGTGGGAATTGCCCGGGCTCTGGCGGTCAGTCCAAAGTTTATCGTTTGTGATGAGCCGGTTTCAGCGCTGGACGTGTCCATTCAGGCCCAAATCATCAATTTATTGCAAGACTTACAGCGGGAGTTTCATTTAACTTATCTTTTTATTGCTCATGATTTAAGCGTGGTGCGCCATGTTAGTAATCGGGTGGCCGTCATGTACTTGGGCAAAATCGTCGAATTAACCGACAGCGATCAACTTTATCGTCACCCTCGTCATCCTTATACACAGGCGCTGTTGTCATCTATTCCATTGGCGGACCCCTTTGCCAAAAAAGAGCGCATTATTTTGACAGGTGATGTGCCCAGTCCGGCTGATCCGCCGGATGGTTGTGCGTTTCACCCGCGTTGCCCATTGGCAAAGCATGAATGCAAAACGGTTTCGCCGCAATTGCAGCCGACGGCTGAAGGCGGGTGGGTCAGTTGCCATTTGGCCGATCTGACCTGAAAAATACAGATTCGTTTTTTCGGTAGCCCCAGAAGCAAACAAAAAGCGAACCGACTGATACAAACTTGTTGACAAGATGCCGCTTTGTGTGGTATTATCCGTGCAGCTTTGTAAAATTTGTTAATACGGTGCGCGAGCGGGCAGGCACATGCCGCTTCAAATGCAGCCAAAGCGGAGCGGCGTCCAGAGACTGTCTGGATGCCGCCTTTTTACGTACCTTAAAAAAGCATACAAGACGGAGATCTGTTTATTATTCGGTTATTCAGGTAATCGTTGACAATTTAAAACCGATTTATTATTATCTTCAAGGCAAGCACATATCGGATCAGTTGTGCAGAAATCGAGGAGGCGCAATGCGGTACCGCATTTTAAGTGACTGCATGGTCACACCCGGGGAGGTTTTGGACCGTGCCACTTTAGAAATTGACAACGGAATAATCGCCGGAGTTTGGGAAGAATTTAAGGACAACTCCAGTGTGCCGGTAATTGACATGCGTGGGCATGTTCTTCTACCGGCGTTTATTAATGCACACGATCACTTTTTGGGCACATGGCTGCCAAAAGTAGGGCGTGGTAACTATACCCATTGGGCACAGTGGAACTTTGATTTGCGCGCTTCGGAAGTCATACAGGAGCGGGCTAAAACAACGGATTTTGAGCGTTATTTGCTGGGTAGTTACAAATCAATATGCTCTGGCGTCACGACGGCTTCAGATCACTATCCCCACGAAATGAATGACCCATTTGCGCCCAAATTACCGATTCGCCTTATTACACAATACACGTTGGCGCATGCCATTTCCGATAAGCGGTTGGACTGGGGTTTGGGCATTGTTAAGGAGTTTAAGCTTGCGGACGGGAAATTGCCGTTTATTACCCACTCCAGCGAAGGCTTCGACCCGGATACGCGGGACGAAATTCAGGAGTTGGATCGTCTTGGTGCGCTCAGCGATAACACGGTGTTGATTCATGGCATTGCTTTTACAGCAGACGATGTTGATTTAATTGCTCGGCGGGGGGCATCCGTGGTCTGGTGTCCTGATTCAAATGTATTCATGTTTAATGTAACCGCCAACATTCCCCGGCTTTTAAAAGCAGGCATCAATGTGGCCCTGGCCACAGATTCCTGTATGACCGGCGCCATAAATCTAATGGCGGAAATAAAATGTGCGCGAGAAGTTGAAAGTCTTTGGGGATGCGGGTCGATTTCAAACCAAGATTATGTGCGGATGGTTACCATCAACCCGGCGAAAGCATTACGGCTGCAAGCTAAACTGGGAACGCTGGAAACCGGAAAGCTGGCTGACATTTTAGTGCTGAAGCGACATGCCGATGAACCGTTTGAGTCTATCTTAAAGGCCGATCCGAATGATATTGTACTTTTAACAATCGAAGGGCGTCCCTTGCTTAGCCAATCGAGTTGTCGCAACTTGTTCGACCTGGCCAATCACTTATACTCTGAAGTATCTTTTAGCGGAACACCGAAACTTATTGTAGGGGAACCACTAAAACTGGTAGAACGCATTCGCCAGGCGCTCGGATTTAAAAAGCGGCTTGATTTTTTACCTTTTGCGGATTGAAAAACTAAATTACGGTCGAAATATTGCCACTACTTTAGCTGTTCCAGCAACTCCGGATGAGTAACAATCGTTGCATTTTTTTCCAGGTCGGTCAGCAGTTCCGTCGTCATATCTTTTTGTTTTTCTAAAGATAAATTATTAATAATATCCCGCTTAACATCCTCAAAAATTCGAATAGAACCCACATCTTGTCGATCTGTTACTTTTACTAAATGATAGCCGAAAGCCGTCTTTATAGGTTGCGATATGTCGTTAAGTTTAAGCTTAAAAGCGACTTGCGTCAACTCATCCGTGCTTTCACTTTCGGAAAAGTAGCCTAAATCGCCGCCGCTTTGCCGGGTTTGATCTTCGGAAAATTCTTTGGCCAGCTTGCCAAAATCTTCGCCGGCCTGCAAGCGTTGTCGTAACTCCCGGCTTAAATTTGCGTCAGAGACAACGATATGACTGATACGGATTTCGACTTCTTCACGCATGAATTCATCAGAATGTTTGTCATAATGCTGTTTGGCTTCTTCATCTGAAACTTTAGTGCCGCTTTCCAATTTCCGTTGCAAAATCTCATCCGCCAGCAACTGCTGTTCAAATTGCCGCAGACGCGCATTAATGCCGGCGTCATCGTCCAGTTTTTCGTCCAGCGCCATTTGGTAGAGCAGTTGCTGCCGAATCCATTGTTCCACATAAGCTTGTTTTTCCGTACTGCCTAATGTGTTTAAATATTCGGCTGGAATTTGTTTTTTGAGTTGATTGAGCGTCAAACTTTCGTCATTTACTTTGGCTACAATCGGGCTATCATCTTTTTCTTTGGTTTTAAGGCAGCCAATAAACAGGGCGACAACAACGGTCAACAAAGTCAGTTTTAATTCATAACGCATTTATTTTCCTCGTCTAATGTAACTTCTCAAAAAGTGTTGGCAAATCGAACCTTGCGAAGGCTTCGGCGCACAACTTCATCATATTTGCAGAAAAGCCTTCGCAAGGTTACCAATGGTTATTGAGAAATTATCGTCTAATTAGTGATTTAAAAAACATCCCAATCTCAATCCGATAGCCACGGGCAAAGGCATCAGCCTCCAAGGTGCGACGATTGTCCGGATGAATTTTAGTGAGCCATAAAGAGCCTTGCCCGGTATTAACAAGAATACCTTTATTTTTGCTAATTTCTAAAATCTGCCCTGGCGCTGCGTCAGGGTTCTGTTGCGTCAGGGGATCAAAATTTGCGGCCATAATCTTAAGCTGAAGATTGGGTTCGATAGCGGAGGTCAAGCCGGATTTAAGGGTCAAGCCGCGAATTCGTCCGTAGATTTCTTCAGCCGATTCGTTCCAATCGCTCAGAGAGTCTTCTTTGCTGATTTTGGGCGCATAGGTTGCGTGTTCGTTATCCTGTTTTTTCGGCGTTAATTGGCCGGCCGCCAGGCGGGATAGCGCCTCGGTCAAAGCTTCCGCCCCGCATATTGCCAATCGGTCGGTTAGCTCCGTAGCGTTTTCCCCTGCCCGAATCGGCAATTCTTTCTGCCATAAGATATCGCCCGTATCCATACCGGCATCCATTTGCATGATCGTAATGCCGGTTATGGCTTCGTTTGCAAACAGCGCCCTTTGGATAGGCGCTGCGCCGCGATATTTTGGCAATAAAGACGCATGCACATTCAGACAACCGGCTTTTGGCAATGTCAACAACCGGCTCTTTAAGATATGGCCATAAGCAGCAACCACGATCAAATCCGGCGTCAACTTTTCTAGTTCATCGACAAAAGCGGCCTGATTTGGTTTCTCCGGCTGCCAGACAGGAATCTGATGTTGAAGCGCCAGTACTTTTGTCGCCGGCATTTCTATCTGTTTGCCGCGCCCATACGGTCGATCGGGCGGGCATACAACGCCAAGTATTTCCTGCCCCATCACCATAAGCGCCTTCAGGGACGGCACGGCAAAGTCCGGGGTCCCCATAAAGATAATACGCATTACTCTTTTGACCTTGATTTCTCCCAGTTCTTAAGAATAAATTTCTTCTTAAGCGGGTGTAAATGATCGATGAACAAGCGTCCGTTAATATGATCGATTTCGTGTTGCAACACTCGGGCCAAAAAACCTTCGGCATTCAGTTCAACTTGCTGGCCATCAATAGTTTGCGCCTTTATCTTAACCGCCTCTGCCCGTTCCACATCAAAACGCAGACCGGGAAAACTCAGACAGCCCTCTTCCATCGTTACTTTGTCGGCGCTGGCCCAAATGACTTCCGGATTGATCAACGCAAAAGCTTGCTGGGTTTCATCAAGGGGCGATAAGTCGATAATAATGACTCTCTCCAGCCGATTGATTTGCTGTGCAGCCAGACCCACTCCGCGCGCAGCTTTTGCGGTTTCGATCATATCCAGGACCAGTTGGCGCAGGTCGTCGCCAAATGTGTTCATTTTTCTGCCCGATGTTCGCAAAACCGATTCACCGTATATGACTATTGGCAAAATGGCCATATTTTGATTCTCAATTTTCCTTAATTATTCACCATGAAACATACAAAATACACAAAATATTTATGAATTAAAGCGTTGCGTAGCTAACCTGAAAAATTCAAGACACACCACGAAGGCACAAAAGCACGAAGTACAGCGTAAAATAAGTTTCTATATCTCACGCGAAGGCGCAAAGACGCCAAGATAAAGAAGAGGCCCATCTTTCTTTGCGCCTTCGCGCCTTTGCGTGAGACCTAAAAGAGCTTACTTTACAGTACTAAGTTTCACGAAGTTTGTTGAAAAATTGAGTTTCTAACGTCAAGATGATTCCAAATTTTCATAACGTGTTTTGCTCAAACATTTTAGTGATTCTTTGCGCCTTGAATAATTTGGGCTAAGATTAAAAATTTTGGTGTCACGCTCTGCAATCCTTTATTTTCGTGAGTTTCGAGCAATTCATGAATCCTTCAGGATAGCGGCTTTTTGACGTTCCGCCTTTAATTTTTAATTTTATTCTTTTATTCTTCTTTTGCCGCAACAACGCGAGTAATAGCTTGCTTCTCAAATTCAATTTTAGTCGCGTCGTCAACACGAACAACGACCGTTGTATTTTTAACAATGGTAATTACACCGTGAATTCCACCCTGGGTCACGACCCGATCCCCTTTTTTTAGACCCTCAACCATTTGATCATGTTCTTTTTGCTGTTTTTTCTGGGGTTGAATCAAGAAGACCCAAAAAATAACCATGAGGATGCCGAGAAAGATAAAATTATACATGGGGTTGGGTTGCTGGGCGCCGTTTCCGGCCATTGCCCATGCTTCCGAAATCATAAAAGCTCCTTCATAAAATTTCGATAATTCCGGTGATATCTCCCGTTTTTGTGTGATGCAGAGAAGATCACAGAACAATGTCATTAAGTTAAGCACAAGGCAGGATTGTCATGCTGAAAGCATTTTTTTTCAAAATAGCACTGTGCTTGATTCGAAAAGGATTCTTTCAGAATGACAATTTGGTCGGCTTTTCTTAACGTAATGACATTGGATCACAGAATTATCAGTAAAATGATAAAAAGTAATATAACTAATTGATTTTAATAATGTTAAGTTAAAAATTAACTTACTCTAAATTGATGCACAATAAAAGGGAAATCAAGTGAAAAGTCAAGCCTTTTTGCAAAGCAGCCCCCTTTACTAATCATTGATCAAGCCAACTTTGGCGGTAAATATTTGCCTGCCACTGTTCAAAGAGCCGATCGCTCATGGTTTTTGCCACATAAATGGAGATTGCTAAATCGAACTGTTTATGATAGATTGCGAACAAGGCTAAAAGAAACTGCACACCGCACCCGTTGCCTATACAGCTTACATGAAGCGGCTTTTTCGGTAAACTTATGATGCTTAATCTTATTTTGACCCACACTTATTTTTTGGCCGAAGATCCGCATGAGCAACAGATCATGAAGCCGTATCCTCCGCTGGGTCTGCTATATCTATCCGCCTATCTCAAACAAAACGGCCGGTCGGTAGAAGTCTACGATACTACGTTTTCCACTTACGACCGGCTGATCGCCCATTTGGACGCCAAAAAACCTGATGTGTTGGGCATTCACTGTAATCTGCTGACAAAATACACCGTCCTCAAACTAATTCGGTATTGCCGGCAAAAAAATATCGTGTCAATATTGGGTGGCCCGGACGCCGCAACCCAAACGGACGAGTTTCTGAGCTTTGGCGCGGATATCATTATCAAGGGTGAAGGCGAAGTCACGCTGCTGACGGTGTTGAACACGCTGGAAAAATCCTCCCGGCACCGTTTGCATGGCATTTCTAACGTTTTTTTTAAGGATGAAAGTGGTCTGACTGTTCGTAATGACATTGTTGCCGACAAAAATCGCCTGGACGATTTCCCTTTCCCGGATCGCCGTGCCATTGATCTAAATGCTTATCTTGATATTTGGCAAAAGCATCATGGTCAACGCCCGGTTTCTTTAATCACTGCGAGGGGCTGCGCCTTTACTTGCAAATGGTGTAGTCACTCGGTTTACGGCTGGACGCACCGGCGGCGTTCGCCGGAGAATGTGGTGGCCGAAATCAAGCAGATTATGGCCGATTATCAACCGTCGCAGCTTTGGTTTGCCGATGATGTTTTTACCGTCAACAAGCGCTGGTTGCAAAAATTTCATAGCCAAATGACGGCAGCGGACATTAAATTGCCCTTTGAATGCATTGCCCGCGCGGATCGTTTGGACGACGAAATAGCGCTTATTTTAAAAAGCCTCGGCTGTTACCGAGTTTGGTATGGCGCGGAGTCCGGTAGCCAGCGCGTTTTGGATGCCATGTCCCGTGGGGTTACCAAAGCAGAAATTGAGCAGGCTACCCGTATCTGCCAGCGCCACGGCATCGAGGCCGGTATTTTTGTTATGTTCGGCTATCCGGGCGAGTTGCTGGAGGATGTGTATGAGACGATCAATTTTGTGCGCGATTTACAGCCGGATAAATTTTTGAGCGCCGTCGCCTATCCATTGCGTGGGACAACATTGTATGATGAAGTAAAAGCGGATGTTATTTACCACAACGAGTGGACAAATCACTTGCAGCGAGAGTTGGATATTGCCGGACGTTATCCGCCGGCGCTCTATCATTATGCAATCAAAAAATTAGCGGCGGATTTTCGACGCCGACAGCTTTGGAATACGCGGCGTCAGTATCATCGGCAAGCCGTTCAGTATCTAAAGTCCGCCTATTACGATTTTAGAATCCGACAGCTTGCCGGTGATTGAAGGAGCCGATTTTAATTTCGGTAAAGAAATGTGTGTTTTGGTAAAAGAAAAAATCAAGAAAATGGGTCCGCCGCCGGACAACAAAAAAGTTTGGAACTTAATCCAAAGTTGGAAAGCCAAATTGGGAATGACATGACCTCTTGGCTTCTGGCATGGCGCTAAGCCATTGACTTCGTGTAAAGATATAAAAGGTTTTCGGTTTTCGACTATCCGCGCTTTACTATTACCGAAATGATTTTTTGGCGGACGACGGGGGTTTTATGAGCACTGAATTTTTAGCAACTGAAGCAACCTTGCACACCGTACAAGTCACAATTCAGGCGTTGCTTGTTCGTGGGAAGCAAATGACAATTGCAGTATTTAAGCAACTGCCTATTTTCGAAGGATCACTAATAGATTCTGGAACTCTAACATGGCGCATGCTGGCGAAAACTCCAATAGGCGATATAGATAAAATTCCAATAGATAGAATTCCAACAGGTCGCATAATGGAGATTAACATTTGGGGGGTGGTTAATTATAGCATTAAGAATGAAGGCACGAAGTGGCTCGTCGTTGAAAACGGCGGTAGACTTTTTAGAAAAGAATTTCCAGAGAAACCTGAAATTATGGAAAATTTCAAAAGGCTCTTCAACAAAATTTGCGAAGATGTTGAAAAGAGAGAAGCTCATTGTATTAAGTTAGATAAGGCTATTGAAAAAGATAAAAAAGCCTGGTTCCCTGGTGTCGAATGGCAAGAAAGTTTAAAAGACGAGATTGTCGCAGAGCGTGAACGTATTAGAGATCTAACTAATAAATTAGAGTGGATTACTGAGCATCTGCAGGAAATTAATACCGCAAATGACACAGCTTTCGAAAGTTGGCATTCCCTTGACAAATTACCGCAACTTTTTATCGCGGCTTAATACACTGGAAATTTAATTCTATGTGGTTTTTGTGCGAGCAATATAAGCCTACAACACGGCGATCTTCATAGATTCAGTCCATCTTGACGATCGAAGTCGAATAGTGCTTTTGTGGCGCATCCTTGAATTTCTTAGGCTGTGCAGAGCCATCAAACCGTCATGGGGGCGGAATGAATTATCCGGAGGTCGCCAAACAGCTTTTTGACAGCTATGCGGCTGATTATCAGCATAAATTTAATGAAAATCCGGTGGCCGTTTATCAACGGGCGCAGGTCCATGATCTGCTGCGGCCATATTTAGCCAATGCTCGTTTTTTGCTGGATGTCGGCTGCGGGCCGGGCTCGGATTTCGCTCTTTATAAAGAATATCCGGGCTTGACGCTTCATGCCATTGATCCGTCGGAAAGAATGATGCAGTTGGCCATCAATAAGGCCCTGGCTATTGATCTGGAAATTCATCTTCACGCGGTTTCGCTGGATCAATTTAAAACACGTCAGCATTTTGATTTGATTCTTTTGAATTTTGGGGTTATTAACACCTTTCCTGCCCTATATCCTATCGCCAAAAAGCTGGATGAACTCTTAGCGGATCAAGGCTATCTTGTCTTGACGATCATGCCGCCTTTTCATTTATTTTCCGGCCTTGGCGATTTGTGGAGCGGTCATTTTGCCAGATTTAGCGCCCGCACATATCACAAAAAAGTGACCATTGCCAAAGGTTTTGAGGTTCACTACTACGATGACGACGATCTCAGCCGATGCTTTCGTATCCTTCGCAAAGTAAAACTGGGCCCACTGTTGCCCACGCCGGAGCAATATGAAAACTCCGGCATTTACCGAAACTTGTTTGATAAACTCCGCAATTTCGACCTGCGTTTCGGCCAGCGTCTGCCTGATTTTTGGGGCGGTGACCATGTCTGCTACGTGTGCCAAAAAATGACCTTTTGACAGGAGATTTGGATGAGCCAAAACCCGGACACAATCATAACCCGACTGGCTTATAATGCTAAAGTATTTGAAAATCTGCTGATGGGTGTGCCGCCCGAGCAGGCGCGTTGGAAGCCAACGCCCGAAAAGTGGTCGCTGCTGGAAGTTGTCAATCATCTGTACGACGAAGAGCGGGAAGATTTTCGCCGGCGCCTGGACTATACGCTGCATCGTCCGGACGAATTGTGGCCGCCGATTGATCCGCCCGCCTGGGCAATTACCCGTGAGTACAATGCGCGGGATTTAGACGAGTCTATCCGCCGGTTTACTCTGGAGCGCGCCCATTCTGTGACCTGGCTGCGTGAGCTGTCGGCGCCGGACTGGCAAGCAGCTCACGAACATCCGCAAGCCGGACGGATGACGGCAATTCAGTTGCTGGCAAATTGGCTGGCCCATGATTACATCCACATTCGACAAATGACCCGCCTGCAACGCGAATATCTGGCAATGGAAATGACGCCTCTGTCGTTAGCTTATGCCGGAAACTGGTGATCAACTATGTTTGCTTTCGGTAAATCCTGGCAGCGCCGCGCTGTTTTTTATCGTGAATGGGCCGCTCTGCTTCACGCCGGTATTGATTTGCTGCGTGCGCTGACAATCCTGGTTGATCAAAATACGGACCAAACTCTAAAAACTGCGGCGGCCGAGATGGCCGCAAATATTCAGCGTGGCCAAACCCTGCGGCAAAGCATTGAACAGCAAGCAACCGTTTTCACCCTTATTGAGCGGCGTCTGATTGCTTTTGGCGAGGAAAGCGGTCATTTGGACACGGTTCTGACGCGCCTGGCCGATTGGGCCGAGTTTCGCTGGCGGCAACTGAGCCGGTTAGGCGCGCAATTGGTCTATCCATTTTTCCTGCTGAATCTGGCGATCTTTTTGTTGCCGCTCCCATTGCTATTTAGTCGTAGTATCGAAGCCTACAGCCATCTTGTCATGTCAAATCTGGCGGTATGTTATGGGATCGGATTCGGCATTTATGGTCTGATCCGGGCAGGGCGAACCGGTGCGGCCACAAGCCTGGATCATCTATTGCACAATACGCCGGTTTATGGCCCGGTCATGCAAAAGGTTTTGGAGGCCCGATTTTTCTTCGCCCTCTCGACGACGATACAAGCCGGTTTTGATCTCAATGCCGGCTTACGTTTGGCCGCCGAAGTTTGCGGCAATGTCATCATGCATGAGCATATCGAAAAACAACTAACGCGCCTGAAAAAAGGCGGATCGTTCGCCCAAATTTTTGAAAACAAAACCCTCTTTTCAGCTAAAACAGCCCAATATTGCCGAACCGGCGAGGCCAGCGGACGGTTGGAAGAAATGACTGCGCGGCTTGCCCGCGATTATGAGGCCGAAAGCGCCATAGAAACTCAAAACCTGACCGTTTGGCTGCCGCGCCTTATCTACATTGGCGTTGTGATTTATGCCGGGGTTAATCTCCTATCTTTTGTGGCGACAAAATGAACACTGCCGCCATTTGCCGTTTGGGATGCAAGACGTTTTTTTAATAACGGATTCAAAAATATACCGAAAAAGAATGAGGAATATTTATGCCCGCATTCAAACCTTACACGAAACGCCAGGCAACGGTTTACGACCTGGTTTACCGGAAGGCAATCTCCAGTCAGGTCGAAATTGATTTCATCGAAGCTGCTTTTAAAAAACATCTCGAAACTCCGGTAAAAAGTATTATTGACCTGGCGGCGGGGACGGGTGAGCAGGCCATTTGTTTAGCCAAGAAAGGTTACCACGTCACTGCGCAGGATGCATCGCCGGAAATGCTGGAAATTTTGCGGCAAAAATTAATTGACCAGGCGTTGACCGGCCAGGTATCCATCCTGGAATGCCGCATGGAGGAAACCAGCGCCGTAAAAGCCTTTGATGCCGCGATTGCCGTCTTTCGATCCGTCAACTATTTAACTGAAGAGGGCCAGCCCGAATGGGCGTTTCGCTCTGTTTTTCGGGCATTACGGCCCGGCGGAATATTCATTTTTGACACAGCCAATTTTTTTGCTCTTTCCGATCATCTTAAAAAAGACACTCAGGAAGTATTTGACGGCGAAGGGTTTTTTGTCATCCGGCATAGCCATCCGGAGTTAAAAGATCTGGAAAATGTATGGGTTAACCATGAAGTTCTGCGCTATGTCAGCCATAGCGGCGAACAGTGGACCGAGCATATTATTTCGGAGCTGCGGCACTTTACGCCGGCAGAGCTGCGGACATATCTCAAGCTGGCCGGGTTTAACGCTATCTACCAATTTGCCGGCTATGGCACAGCCTACAATCCGCCTCACTACGATCCAACCCGATTAGTGACGGTGGCTATTAAATGAGTTAAAAAAAGACAGGGCAAAAGGTTGTCGGACACCGCGCGCCGGGCAGTCGGCATCGAAATATTCTTTTGCACTTTTGTTGCGCTTATACCTGAAAAATTCAAGACTCGCCACAAAGGCACGAAAGCACTAAGTTCCACAAAGGTTATTCAAAAATTGAGTTTTTAACATCAGCGTTGTTCGTAATTCGTAATCGCCATAAAGTCTTTCAATTTAATATCTTAGTGATTCTTTGTGCTTTGGTGTCTTAGTGGCTGAAGAATAATTCAGGTATAATGGAGATGGTCGTGTTTAGAGAAAAAATTTTCCGCCGCGCTCTGGAACTATATGCCGGTCACCATGTCGCCGATTTTGTCGACAAAAAGGACGGGAAAATCGGTCTGGGTGGTTTTAAAACCTCTATTACCAGCTATATCCAGGATTTGTACGCGGTTGATGTCAACTTAAGCGGCATTTCACCGAAGTTGTGGACAGATTTTTTGCAAGCCTATCTCAATGCGACCTGCGAGGCGATTTTAATCCATCAAGGCACGCTGGACCACATCGAAGGCGAAAATTTGAAAGCATTTTGGGGCGCTCCGATTGAGCAAAAGGATCATACGCGGCGGGCTGTTTTGGCCGCAATCGAAGCGAGTCGCCAATTTGGTGTGACCCGTGCTGAAATTCGCCACTCGGAAATTGATAAACTGCGAATCAGCATTGGCTTGCATACCGGCGATGCTGTGGTGGGGAACTTTGGCTGCAAATATCGTTACACCTACACGGCGTTGGGCGAAACGGTCAAAATGGCTGCCGTTATGCGATCGCTCGGCATGTCCTACGGCGTGGAAACCGTCATTACAGATGCCGTCTATCGTCAAACGTCTGATCTGGTGATCGTGCGCGAATTGGATCGCTTTAAATTGAGCGAAAGTCAAAAAATGATTACCCTGTATGAAATTAAGGGTTTGACGGATGAACATTCGATGGCGCTTCAAACCGTTTTAAATGCGTTTAGCCGCGGCTTGCAGCTTTTTCGGGAGCGCAAATGGGATGAGGCCAGTGACTATTTTTTTGCTGTCCTGAAGACTGATAAAAATGACCGTCCGGCAAAAGTGTTTGTCGAGCGCTGCACCAATTTTAAACACAACCCACCGCCGCAGAATTGGGACGGTTCTTTTGAAATCAAAGGATAGCGCCCATGTTACAAAATAAGTGCCTGAATTATTCATCACGAAATGCACAAAATGCACAAAAGGTTTATGACCTGAAAAATTCAAGACTCGCCACAAAGGCACGAAAACACTAAGTTTCACGAAGTTTGTTGAAAAGTTAAATTTTTAAGACCTATACGATTCAAAATCGTCATAAGGTCTTTTAATTAAACATCTTAGTGATTCTTTGAGCCTTCGTGTCTTAGTGGCTGATGAATAATTCAGGAGTGACATAATAAAATTTTACACCCGAATTGATTCAGAATTTGACAAGCATCTCGCGGACAACGCACATGTTTGGCGTAATTTTTAGAGAGGATTTTTATGAAGAAAATGGTTTTTTTTGGATTTCTGATGTTCGCCATGCCACTTTGGGCAGGCTCGGCCAATGACCAGAAAATTGACAATTTGCGGGCTTTTACCAAACTCTATGGCTATGTACGCTTTTTCCATCCCAGCGATGCCGCCGCTGCAATAGATTGGGATAAATTTGCAATTTTGGGGGCCGAGCGGGTTGCTAATGCGTCCGATACCGCCGCATTAAAAATGGTGTTAGACAGCCTGTTTATGCCGATCGCGCCGACATTACAAATTTATCGAATTGGTGAAGCACCGCAGCCATATCAACCGTATAAACCAACGGGTGGCCTGGATTCTGTTATTGTCTGGCAGCATCGCGGAGTGGAGCTAAAACCCGGCGGCGTTTTCGAAAGCGTCCGGTTGTTCCGCAGCAAACCACCCGCAGGAATGATTGCCCAGGAAGCCTTCATTCCGGAGAATATTCAGCCGCGTGAAATCCGGATCGAAGCGCGAATGCAGGCCGAGGTTGTGGGTTCGGAAAATTTCGGCCAGCTTTGGCTTAAAGTTTACAAGACCGATGGCAGTCTGGGTTTTTTTGACCGGCTGCACAAACCAGTGACAACCAAAGAGTGGAAAAACGTCCGGGTTTCTACCGGAATTGGGCCTGGCGCCAGTCGCATTGAAGTTGGCGGCTATCTAAGTGGCGTGGGCCGGGTGTGGATTGACAAAGTCTCGGCTTCGGTGATGACGCCAAACAATAGCTGGACCCAGATTCCATTGCTAAATCCGGGTTTGAATGACGCTGATTCGTTAGGTCGGCCCAAGAATTGGCAGATCAACGATCCCCGCTTTCACTATAGGATCGCACCGGATTCGATGGCGGAGAATGCCACCTGCCTATTAATCGAGAGCGGCCCGGATGTAGCTTCACGCCAACTTTTTGAGCAGCATCCGACAGCCGGTGATGTCATGGATAAGGAGTTGGCTGCCGGTTTGCGGGCACAGATTCCGTTGGCTATCTATCCGGCTGATGCCGCCAAACAAGGATCTCCGCAAGCCGGGTTCGCTGAGGTAATCGCTGCTATTGATTTGAAAAAGCGCAGCGCCACAGAGTCGGCCACCCGTTTTGGCGCAGTGGTTATTGCCTGGAATGTTTTCCAACACTTTTACCCGAATTTTGAGAATTCCCCGGCAACCTGGGACAGCGCTTTAACCGGCGCATTGACCAAAGCCGCTGCGGATACCGGCAGCACTGATTTCTACGATACCTTGACCCGCCTGGTGGCGTTGACTGGTGATAGCCAAAGCCGCATTGCCCATCCTTTTCAAAAAAATTGGGCATATTTGCCATTTCAGGTCGATTGGATAGAAAACCAGGTAGTCATTACGGCTTCGGCGGATTCGGCCCATTTTTTACCCGGCGATGTGATTACGGCGTTTAATGGCGCACCGGCCAGCCGGCATTTAGCCGATCTCGAAGCCCGCGTCGCCGGCTCGCCACAGTGGGAAAGAATGCGGGCATTGGGGCAATTTGGTCAAGGTGACAAAAGCAAGGCGGTTCAGCTTACCCTTGAACGCAACGGCAAGGCCAAAAAAGTGCGGAGCGCTTACAACCAGACCGAGCCTTTAAATGGCGCATTCCGCCGCGCTACTCTGGAAAAAGTTGATAACGACATCTATTACATTGATTTAACCCGTGTAAGCGCCAGTCGGATTGAGCGCCGCCTGGCCGAAATCGCCGAAATGAAGGGCCTTATTTTTGACCTGCGTGGTCCATTATTGGAAAATATGGAAATCCTGCGCCATTTGTTAGATGGACCCGTTGAATCGCCAGTGTGGCAAATCCCGCAAATTCTTTATCCGGATCGCGAGCGTCCGGCCGGCGATCATGAACGCACCTGGCAGCTAATGCCTAAAGCACCGCGTTTTAAAGGCAAAGCTGTTTTTATTGTCGACGGGCGGACCGCCGGCGAGGCCGAGGCGCTGTTGAGCCTGGTTGAACAGTACAAGTTGGGGGAAATTATCGGGCAGCTGACGGCCGGCGCACTGGGCAATATCAACTTGCTGGATTTACCGGGCGGCTATCGGGTGATGTGGACGGGGATGCGCGTGGTCGTGCCGAATTATCCGGATTTCCATCATAGCGGAATTGTGCCGGGACAGTTACTAACCCGCACCAGCAAGGGCGTACGCGAAGGTCGTGACGCGCTTATCGAGCGAGCGGTGGAAATGTTAAAGGCAAATTGAACAGATACACTTTTTAAGTAGAGTGCGTGGCATTTATCATCAAAAACAATCTGTATCTATTCCATTTATTTGTGAGTGACTTGTGAAGGCAAGGCTTCGTCTGCTATACAGCTATTTGCGGCTGGGTTGGCCCGTTTGGGATTTTGGCTGTGACCACGGCTATTTGGGTGAGACAGCCGGGCGTTCCGGTTCTTTTCCGGAAATATATTTTGTTGACCGGGTTCGTCGGGTGATAAACCACTTGCAAGAGCGGTTGACGGATGAGTCAAGCGATTTTCCGGATTGTCCGACGCATTTTATGGCAGTGGATGCCACCGCCAATAGTCTTTCCCCGGTCGGTAATCTGGTCATCGCCGGGATGGGCGGACTCATGGTTATCAACATTTTACGGCAACAGATTCCGCAGCCCCGGCCCGATGCCCGCCTTATCCTCTGTCCCAATAAAGACGCAGAACTTGTGCGCGAATATTTACAACAAATCGGCTGGAAGCTGGTGGATGATACGTTGGTCGTGGAGCATAACAAATTTCGCGAGATCATTGTTTGCGAAACAGCCGGTGAGTCGCTGCAGCTCTTCGGCAATCATTTTCCGCAAAATGCCCCGGATTTATTTCGCGCTTATTGGCTGGAACGACTGCACTTTTTTCAACAAAACCCTCACCCATCAAAGGAGTGGCAACACTATATGGATTGTCTGAAGAACGCGCAGGCTCACAAGTAACTTCCCAAACCTAACAGGTTTTCAAAACCTGTTAGGTTTCGTCGGCTTGTATGAAGTTTCTTGCATACAATTAGACTCCGCGGAGTTTCAGTCACTGAATAATACCAAACCTGAAAATGATTTGCACACAAACCCTAAGGGTCTTGAATAGCGTATCTTATGATCAAGTATGCCGCTGCAAGACCCTTAGGGTTTTTTCGTCATGTGCAATTCAAAAAACGGGCAAAGATGCACGCCGCCTGGCAGCGACGTGCATCTTGCTAAAAATGCCCTCAATGTTTGCCGGATTAATCGTAATATTCCAAACCCAGATGGGTAATAAGCTCTTCGCCTTTCATGAACCGCAGCGTGTTTTTCAACTTCATTAATTGAATGAACAAGTCGTGTTCGGGATAAAGCGATGGCGCGCACATGGGGCTCTTGAAATAAAAGCTTAGCCATTCCTGAATGCCGCGCATTCCGGAACGCTGGGCCAAATCCGCAAAAAGCACCAGGTCTAACACCAACGGGGCGGCTAAAATACTGTCCCGGCACAGAAAATCCAGCTTGATCTGCATCGGGTAGCCCATCCAGCCAAAAATGTCGATGTTGTCCCAGCCTTCTTTGTTATCGCCGCGTGGCGGGTAATAGTTAATACGCACTTTGTGGTATAAATCCTTGTATAAATCGGGGTAAAGTTGCGGCTGCAAAATATAGTCAAGCACACCCAACTTGCTTTCTTCCTTTGTTTTAAAGGATTCGGGATCATCCAGCACTTCGCCGTCCCGATTGCCCAGAATGTTGGTAGAAAACCAGCCGCTCACTCCCAGCAGTCGTGACTTAAAGCCCGGCGCTAAAATGGTTTTCATCAGGGTCTGGCCGGTTTTGAAATCCTTGCCGCCAATGGGCGCATTGTGGTCGTGGGACAGCTTCATAATGGCCGGAATATCGACGGTCAGGTTGGGCGCGCCATTCATGAAAGGCAGATTTTCCATCATGGCGGCGTAGGCGTAGATCATGCTTGGAGCAATATCGGCGCTATTTTCATGCAGGCCCTTTTCGAAGGCTTCGACCGTAGCATGGGTATCTGTTGGCCTCAAAAAAATTTCGGTGCTGCCGCACCAAATAACCACAACGCGTTCAAGTTGATTCGTCTTCTTAAAATTGCGAATATCTTCGCGCAGCTGATTGGCCAGGTCCATTTTGGTTGCGCCTTTTTTGACATTTGGCCCATCCAGTTTTTTGACATAATCACGGCTAAAAACGGCCGGCATCGGTTTGATGGCCGACAATTCATCTTTAAGCGGCGTGAGGTGTTCGGATGTTAGCACACCGGCATGGACAGCCGATTCGTAAGCCGTATCTTCAAAAATATCCCAGCCGCCAAAGACCAGATCGTTCAGATCGGCAAGCGGTACAAAATCCTTAACCTTTGGGGTGCGATTTTCGTTGCGCTTACCCAGGCGAATCGTACCCATTTGGGTCAGACTTCCAATGGGTTTGGATAGTCCGCGTCGAATGCTCATAACGCCGGCAATAAAGGTGGTCGCCACTGCGCCCATTCCAGGAATTAGCACGCCTAACTTGCCTTGCGGTTGTTTTATCTCCATCACAATTACTCCTCCTAAAAAACGGCAACTAAAATGAAAGGTGATGCGCTGAATTAGCCCGCACGATTTATTCATCATCAAAACGCAAAGCATAAAACGCAATCAAGAAGCGGTTTATAGAGTTCGGCAGTTTTGAATTTTGATGATTAGATGTAAATTTTTCGGATTATCTCAGGCGCGTTTAATAAAAAATGGTTCATGGGATTAAGATGGTGAAACCTTGCGAAGGCTTAATTTGAAATCCGCATGTTTTGTGTACTAAAGCCTTCGCAAGATTGGATTTCCACAAACTTGTTCCATAAGCCATAAAAAAATATTGCGACTAACTAATGGCCAGAGTCAGGGCCAGAAAACAAGCCGGTTAATATGCGATTTGCAAGCACGGAGAGCAAGGAAAAAGTACGGGGAAATTAAAAGGCGGGCATGGTGGTCGTTATTGCGTTGACTTTTTGTTTTGTCAGCGATGCACTTTTTTATCAAAATGGCTTTCAATGTCATTAAATTAAGCCAAATTGTCCCTAAGGGTTTGCTTTTAACCCTTAGGATCTGCTGATTTCACACGACACCCTAAGGGTTCGAGAAGAAAACCCTTAGGGTGAATTTGCCGCCAACGCGCTTAACTTCAGACCTCCTGATCCCGTGCGCGGCTAAAAGTCGTGAAACTTATTTTTGCATAAGCGGTTAACGCTGATTTCCTCCCCTAGAAGGGATCGCTCCAAGCGTGAATCTCATGAGACCATTTTTGTAAAATATTCAACGCGGATTCAGCTTTTACAAGGGTCGGAGACTTTGAATGCTTCAAAATGGTCTCACTCCAGATTCACGCGGATCAGGAGGTCTGAACTTAATGACATTGAAATGGCTTTGAGCAATGAGCACGAAGCAGGCGTAGCGAAGTGCGGCAGTTGTTTTGCGCGCAATTTCTCTTACATATTACCCAGCGCGCATTATTTATTCCCTTCAAGTATTTTCTTAAGCAAATCTGCTAACCTTCTTATTTAAAACGAAAAATTTCCTTATTTCTGCATTTTTTCACTTGACATCAAACTTTTTTATTCGTATACTGTTTTGTAGTTAAAGTGTTTTCTTAAGTGACGGTATTTAACGTCAATATAAAACATAATTTTTTATGCTCTGTCACACTCTCATCTGCACAAAAAGCGTTTTAAAGATTTTTCGGGTCTTACCCAGGGAACAATAAAAGGAGGAGTTCCTCATGCAAAGGAAGGCATTGTCCTTATTGACAACGGTCGCATTGGTGCTGACATTCGCGGCATCGATTCGAGCGCAGGGTTATGAAGGATCCAATTGGACGGATCACTTTTTAACTACGGATTTTATCGACTTTGATCGGACGGATAATCCGAACATCATTGTAGATACGCGCAATCCGGGCTTGATTTATTTATCGCCGGGCCGTACCGGCCGTCTTGACGACGGTACGAACGAGCCGGGCCGCCGCTTTTTTGACCGGATCGACCGGCCCAATAGTCGCAATGTGGTGATCTACGGGGACGATGTCACCGGCGGCGATTACATTGAGTTGCTCAATCGCGGCGAGTACTATGAGGAATTTAAGACGTTCAATTTTCGTGAAGCCGGCCTGACCACTGCCGAGTGGGATACCAGTGATACCGGCGAATTGCGCGTACCGGAGGATGACCGCTGGTTTATCGACGCGCTGGATTTGGATCAGGGCTTCCGGCTGCGCGATGTCTTTTTTGCGGATGAAAGTAATGGCTGGATTGTCGGCGAAGGCGGCGCGATTTGGAAAACAACCGACAAAGGCACGACCTGGAGCCGCGTTATTCCGTCCGACCCGATCATGGGCGTGTCCGATTTGCTGGCCGTCAACTTTGTCGGCGTGCAAAACGGCTGGGTGGTCGGCAAGCAAGGCCGCGTCTGGCAGACTTCCAATGCCGGCCAGACTTGGCAGCAGATTCAATCGCCGCAGTTTTTTGGCAACCGCGATTTGAACGATGTCTGCTACATCCGCACCAACAATCAGTTTGAAGGCTGGATTGTGGCCAACGACGGCCGCATCTGGCACCAGACTGTGAACGGCAACTGGGAAGAGCAGACGGTCAATAACGTCGACAGCAATTTGAATCATATTTTTATCTTTGATAAAGAAGGGGTGCGCGCCGGCTATGCGGTTGGCGATTTTAACACCTATCTGGAATACGACTTCAGCACCAATAAATGGTCGCAGCCGAATGTGACCGGTTTTCCGAATCAGGCGCAGGACATGAATAGTGTCTTCTTTTTCGAGTCGGATTTGGGCTGGATCGTCGGCACCAGCGGCACGGTTTTGCGCACACGTAATGCCGGCGCTTCGTGGTCGGACCTGCGGCCTTCCGGCATCGAGAATCTGGAAGTGACCGACATCTTCTTTATCACCAAGGACATCGGTTATCTGGTCACGCGGACCGGCCGGATGTATAAGACGACCAACGGGACGGCGATCAACGATCCGGTCGCCTGGCGCTTTCAGGAAGCGCACAAAGCAAACGGTGATGTAGATCCTACTTTTAATCGTGATTTGCACGCCATTTTCTTTCCTAACCACGGCAGCGGCTGGGCGGTGGGGGATAGGGCGGCACGGCTGCACAATCCTTATTATTGGGCCAACACCGATTTTTTTGCAGTCTCCAAGAAAGTCAACAGCACGTTTTTCAATCCGGATTTGAAAGTCCGCAAGGTCTTCTTCGACGCCCGTTATGATATGGCCGAGTGCGGCGCGAATGAGTGCGTGGCGCAGGCTTCGATTTCCGTGGACGGCGGGGCCAACTGGCGGGATATTGATCCGAATGAAGAAATTACGCTGGCCGTGCCGGGCAACGACTTGCGCTGGCGGATGAAGCTGCGCACGAACAACTCCAACGTCACCCCGCGCGTAGAATGGCTGCGCCTGATCTACACAACCGAGTATGACACGCTGAACGGCGGCTTGTTTACGGCCCTGCCGGAAAATACAAGCAGTCAAACCGGTTATCCCGACAAGAACAAGAGTTTTACCAATATTCAATGGTTGGTCAAGATTGTGTCGAATACGCGGGTGCGCTTTCAATTTGCCATAGATGATGGCCCGTGGACAGATGCGCCGGCCGACGGTCAGCCGATAGCCGACGCCGACAAGGGCACCTTCCTGTTCACTTCTACATTGCCGGCCGGCACGGCGGGCAAGGCGCTGCGTTATCGCGCCTTCTTAGATACGGACGATCCGGCGGCTTCGCCGCGCTTGTTGGAAGTGCGGATGGGCTATGGCTATGTGCCGCACGGTCAGGCCACATCAAGCAAGATTATCAAGCTGGACCCGCAAGGCGAGTGGGACGAGTTGACTTTTTCCGGCAACCGGCCATTTGGTACCAATCGCAATATTGATGTGCTGCATACATCCGGCGAAGCTGTATTGGACGGCGACATAACGGTTACCCCGTTTAGTATGAGCGGTAAAAACTACTCTTTATTCGAAGAACTACGCTTACGCGTGGATTTGTTCTCGAACAACGAGCGGACGCTGACGCCGGAATTGGATATGTGGCATCTGCGTTGGGGCGGTGTGCCGACGCCGGGTTTGATCTTCTTTGCCACGCAAGACGCTGATATGCTGTTCCCCAAGGTGTACAAAGGTAACGAGTTGATTTATCTGAAATTGGAAGACGATGACCGTAATGTCAATCGCTCCTTGCGCGATGAAATTCCCGCCGGAGACGTGACGCTGACCAGCAAAAAGACCGGTGACCGCGAAAATGTCGGGCTGCTGGAGTTAAGCCTGAATGTCGGCTTGTTCAGCAACACGCCGGATAAGGGCGTGCCGATGCTGCTGGTTTCCAGCCGGAATCTGGCTGACGCTCCCGGCAGCCGCATCCTGTCGGTTATGCCGAATGATACGCTGCTCGTTTTCTATCATGATAGCGTGAACGGCGATTCGAATACGGACGAAGCCTATGTGAGCAATGCGACGCCCAGCACCTTGATGTTTGTGGACGCCGCCGGCGCGTCACGCGACACTTTCAACATCAGCATACCGGATGATAGTATTCAGGATGAGAATATCTACATCTTGGTAAGCGATCCGGATGAGAATACCAACTCCAACACTTCCGAACACATCTCTGTAACGGTCTTCAACATGGATCTTCCGGCAGAGTTTGAACTCCTGACTTGTGACGAGTATCCTAATCCAAATAGCGGGAAGTTCCGTTGCGGTCTGGCAAGCACCAACGAAGGTGGAGCGGTTTCCAATGACAACAAGTTGTTTGCCGAGGACTTGGATAGAATTCGCGCTGTTTATCGCGACAAAGACGCCGCGCCTGTTGACAGTTCGTCCGATACGGCGGTTATGAAGTTACCCCCATCCTTTGAACCGACGGATGAGCCTTTTGACAACTTAATTATCGCGCCAAATCCGCATTATGATACTGACCCGGACGTGATTATCCGCTTTGATGTGGATGAGGATTTTGAACATGCCGAAGTGCATATCTACAATATCGCCGGGGAATGGGTGGATGAGGTGACTAACGATGATTTTACCAAGTTTGCGCCGCATCCGACGCGGGCGAACGCCTTAGTCTGGCAGGCCGAGTGGAATTTGCGTAATCATGCCGATAATCCGGTTGCCAGCGGCACTTACTTCCTGCATGTCATTGGCCGCCATAAAACCAAAGGCACCAAGGAGCAGACGGTCAAGTTGTTGGTGATCCACGCTTCACGTCCGAACTAAAAAATTAGCCACAAAGACACGAAGACATCAGGAATCACTAAAATATTGGAATAGATTAAGATGCAATCTTCGTGAAACGTGAAACTTAGTGTCTTAGTGTCTTAGTGGCGAATAAGGAAATAAGGAAATTGAATCCATGAAAAAGCTCCTTTCGATTCTACTTTTCATCCTTGGCAGCGTTGCGATAACAGCGGCTGAGGATGTTAAAAAGCCGGTAGCGGCGGCGGCGGTTCAAACTCTCGATAATTTGATAATTGCGCCTAATCCGCATCTGGCCGGCAACGCCGATGTGCAAGTCCGCTTCGAAATCAACCCGGCTTTTTTTGTTCAGGCGACCGTCAATATTTACAATATCGCCGGGGAATGGGTCAAAGAATTGCGCAAAGAGGATTTAGTCATTGAAAATCATCCGACTGCTCAGGATATCAAGGTTTGTAAGGGCGTATGGGATACTAAAAATTTAAAAGGCGAGTTGGTGAAAAGTGGTGTGTATCTATTGAACATCACCACCGCCGATACGAAAAAAGGCAAGCAAGTCAAAACGGTTAAATTAGTTGTGATTCGATAATAATTTTGCCACAGAAGCACAAAGAGCCCGGAGATAAAGCAATTGCATAATTTTTTCTCAGCGCTCTCTGTGTCTCAATGGCTGATAAATCTTCGTAATTTCTAATTCGTCATTCAAAATACGGTTCTGCGGGGATTCCTTAACCGCTGAAAGGTAAGGAGGAATTTCAGATGAAAAAAGTTTGGTTGTCCATGCTCAGCATCGCCTTAGCCCTGATAGGTATGACGGGTGGGGCGCAGGCGCAAAGGCCGGATAGTCCGCACGAGGATGTGGGCACGTACGGTTTGAGCATCCACAAGGTGATTCCGTCGGCGCGAGCTGCGGGTATGGGTCAGGCCTTTACCGGCATGAGCGATGATGTGAGTTCATTGGATTACAATCTGGCCGGTTTGGCCGGGCTCAAGTACCTGGAAGTCCAGGTTACGCATCATGAGTGGTTGATCGACACGCGCACTACGTCCGTGGATTTTGCATTGCCGGTTGGCTTTGGCGTCGTTGGCTTTGGGTTGAAGTACTTCGACGAAGGTGTAATTGACGAGACTTTGCTGGATGATTTTGGCGTGCCGTATCCGACCGGCCAGACCAAGTCCAGCTCGGACATTTCGGCCCAACTGGGCATCGGCGTCAAGCTGATGAAGGGGCTGTCCGTCGGTTTGGGCGGGCGCTTTACCTATATTGATCTGGCCGGGATCACCGCCAGCGCTTTTGCCGGCGAGGCCGGTGTCCGCTATGCGCAGAACGGTTTTATGGCCGGCGTGGCTGTTTCACATGCCGGGCCGTCCTTTAGCTTTGAAGATGTGGATGAAGATCAGCCGCTGACGATTCGCGCCGGTGTGGCCAAGCGCTTTGGCGGCGTGGTCGAAGACGATGAAGACCCGTACGGCCCGCCCATCCGCCGCGAGGAGTTTAACCTGGGTGTGGACGCCATTAAACAGGTGGATAATAATGTTAAGATTAATTTGGGCGGCGAGGCTTGGTTTTTTAATCATAGCGTGGCTGGTCGTGTCGGTTATCGCATCGGCGAAGACATTCAAGGTTTGACCGTCGGCGCAGGTTTTCGTATCAAAGACTTTTTTATTGACTATGCTTACGCGCCGATCAGCGAACTGGAAGATAAGGCCTCGCACCGCTTCAGCTTGAATTGGAAGCGTGGTTATTCGGCCTGGGAAGTGCCGGTTAGTGAGCCGATCACACCCTTACCTGAACCGATCAAGCCACCGACCCCAACACCACCGGTTGACGGCCCGATCAAAGTAACGGAATTGCCCGATGGCAGTATTTTGGTGACTTTACGTATTAACTTCGATTTCGACAAGTATAACATTCGCCCGGATATGGAGCCAATTCTGGAGCAATTGGCGGTGGTGCTGAATCGCTATCCCAACAGCAAAATCAAGCTGGAAGGCCATACAGACAGCATCGGCTCGTTGGAATATAACATCCCGTTGTCGCAAAACCGCAGCCAAAGCGTGCGGGATTACCTGATTGATCGGCTGCGTTTCAATGCCGGCAACTTTGTGCAACTAACCGGTTATGGCAAAATTCGCCCGATTGTGCCCAATACGTCGGCGGAGAACCGCTTCCTGAACCGTCGTACCGACCTGATCGTTTACAAGCATGAGATGTTGGAAGCCGGGACGCTTAAAGTTGCCCCGACGCCCTCCACTGCAATCATGGATTTTGACCACAAAGTCAGCGGCAAGTCCGTGGATGTCCGGATCAAGCTAAATGGTGATGAGGCAGAGTTCAAGGAGTCGCGTAGTGGCAACACGGTTGTTCTCGATCTGGAAAATATTTACGCGCTGAAAGATGGGAAGAAAAAAGTGGGCGTTGGCTATGTGCAGAATGTTCGCGTGGCTTACCACAAGCGGACGGTTGATAAAGAGAACGAAATTATGGGCTACACCCGCATCGCTATTGATTGTGCTTCCAAGCCCAATTACCAGGTATTTCTGGATGGCAACTATTTAGTGATTCGGTTTCAATAGTTTTGCGAAAAAAAAGGTAATGTCTCATTAACTATCTATCTATTATAAAAAAAAGACCTGTCAGGTTTTGGAAACCTGACAGGTCTATTTAAAAATCTCCTTCTTCATCTCCTCCTTTTCATTCGGTAAGCTCCCGGATTCCTCCGTCCGGGGGCTTTTTTTATTCGCAAGAGCGACATTCCCGACCTCGCGACAGGGACGGCTTATGACGAAAGAAATTTGGGCAAGTTTCTGAGAAGGAAGATGAGGTTTTTTTGGCGTAATGGATACGATCCATTACGCCATTATTTACAGCTTCTTTACTCTGCAGCCAAAAAGCGGTGAATCTGCTCGGAATCTGGTGCGGATAAGTTTACAAACACAAGACCAATATCAAACTTGTCCGTGCCGGGCACAACTTCGGTATGTGCCACTTTGCCTTTGGCCTTGATCAGTGTATCATGGACGGCGATTTGCAATTCAAACAGGCTGCCGATTGCGAAAATGCGATTACACTCTAACAAAATGCCGCCTTCACTCAGGTCAATGGTGCGGCCCACATCTTCATATTCCGGATATCCACTCTCGTCAAGATGGATGTAATCCACCAGATTTAGTGAAGCAAGACGCGGATGATGACGATTTTCGGATTGAAATTTCATAATCCACCTCCAATGTTAAGGGGAAACGCTATCGTTGCTTTCGTAGGTTCTACCGTAATCGTTACGATAAGTTTCTCATTCTACGGCCCACATCACGTCCCGGCACTTTAAGTGCGCAAGGCTCGGCAGGCTTAACGTTCCCAAGTGTCCGAGGCATTGGGCCTAATCGGTAACTTTGCTTCCCTGCGGCGCCTTTGGATTGGGCGGATTTGAGCCGCGAATGCTCAAAACAAAACTGGAAACATGCACCAGGTCATCCGGCGAGATAATCTTACCCCAGGCAATCATGCCTTTGACCGGCACGCCGTATTTGATAATCGTGGCAATGCCATTAATATCGCCCTTGCCGTTAATCCAGTAGTCGTCGGTTAAATTGGGTCCAACGCCGCCCTGACCTTGCAGACCGTGGCAGGCAACGCAGTTTTTCGCATAAACCGCCTGACCGCTTTGCAGTGAAGCCGGATCGGTTGCCGCGGTGATATTGACAGCCTCCTGCTTTTCTTCAGCCGGCGCTTGAAAGAGATTAACCCCTTTTGACTCGGCCCGGCTGCGCGGCGTAGGATCATAGCCACGTGAAGCCAGCGGCGCTATATAGGCTTTTAGCAGGACAAATGGCGGGTTTGGGTTTTGCCAGGTGGGGTCAACTTCATGATAATAGGCGGCCTCCTGGGTATCACCGATACCGACAACATGATAATAAACCACATAAATAGCTGCCCAAATGATGGTCACATAAAAGAGTCCCAGCCACCAGAAAGGCATTGGATTGTCATATTCCTGAATCCCGTCATACTCGTGTTCAAACAACTCATCCATTTGTTGCGACATGGCTTTCATCTCCTTCCAAAGGCATTTTTTCCATTTTCTGCAGGTAGGTTTTATCTAATTGAATCGCCTGAATTACAATAATAACAAAGGCGACTACAAACAATGCAAGCGCAAAACCGGCCATCCAGCCTTGTGTTTTGTCAAACTCCAGCAAATATTTCAACATGATACGCTCCCAATTTTATACAAAGCAATGGGCAATGGAGTTGTGGAGCTGTGATCACTCCACCACTCCACTTCCCCCTCCCATGACTCCGGTTATTTCAAATACCCATCCAGCTTTTGCGCTTCCGGCGAACCTTCGACACGTTTAATATCCGTGCCCAGGCGTTGCAGATAGGCAATCATGGCAATAATTTCGCGGTCGGCATTGACTTCAACGCCGCCTTCTTTTAACGTTGCGGCTATTTCGTTGGCCTGCGCATTCAGCTTGTCAATGGCAATATCCGCGTATCCGTCGGGATACGGCACGCCTAACGTCTGCATCGCTTTTATTTTAGCAGGCGTATGGCTTGTGTTGAGAATGTCGGTAATCAGCCAGGGATAGGCCGGCATGATCGAGCCCGGCGACATGGACGACGGTTCCAGCATGTGCTGATAGTGCCAGGCATGTGGATACTTGCCGCCTTCGCGATGCAAGTCCGGACCAGTGCGTTTGGAACCCCATTGGAACGGATGGTCGTAAACAAATTCGCCGGGTTTGGAGTATTCCCCATAGCGCTCCGTTTCACTGCGGAAAGGCCGAATAAGTTGAGAATGACAAGTGTAGCAGCCTTCGCGCACATAGATGTCACGGCCTTCTAACTCTAATGGTGTATATGGTTTAACGCTGGTGATCGTCGGCACATTCGATTTGATCATTGCCAGCGGAATTAACTCCAGCACACCGCCAATGGCCACAGCAACAAATGTCCAGAACATAAACTGCACCGGGCGGCTTTCGATCCAGCGATGGCGCATTCCCCAATGCTTGTCCCAATCCTCATTATGAACGATGCGCGCCGGGGCTTCCGTTTCCTCATTCGCAGCAAAGGAGCCTTGTTTGGCCGTCATCAGGATGTTGTAGACAAATATAATCATTCCTGCTAAATAGAGTGTGCCGCCAAACGCACGTAACATATACATCGGCACCAACTGTGTAACGGTTTCCAGAAAGTTGGGATACTTCAAAAAGCCTTCTTCGGTAAACTCTTTCCACATCAAGCCTTGCGTAATGCCGGCCCAATACAACGGAATCGCATAAAACAAAATACCAAGCGTGCCGATCCAAAAGTGCGTATTCGCCAGTTTAGGCGAGTAGAGCTTCGTTTTCCACAGACGCGGAGCCAGCCAATAGATCATGGCAAAGATCATAAAACCGTTCCAGCCCAGCCCGCCGATATGGGCATGACCAACCGTCCAATCGGTATAATGGGACAGGGCATTGACTGTTTTAATTGCCATCAGCGGACCTTCAAAAGTGGCCATACCGTAGGCCGTCAGCGCCACCACAAAGAACTTTAATACCGCATCTTCACGGACATTATCCCAGGCGCCACGCAATGTCAGCAGGCCATTCAACATCCCGCCCCAGGATGGCGCAATGAGCATAATTGAGAAAACGGAACCTAGCGTCTGCGCCCAATCAGGCAGCGCGGTGTAAAGCAGATGATGCGGCCCGGCCCAGATATACAGAAAAATGAGCGCCCAAAAATGGACAATGGATAGGCGATAGGAGTACACGGGACGATTGGCGGCCTTGGGGATAAAATAATACATCATCCCCAGATAAGGTGTAGTCAGAAAAAAAGCTACCGCATTGTGGCCATACCACCATTGCGTGAGGGCGTCCTGCACGCCGGCAAAAACCGGATAGCTCTTGGTCAGCGATATCGGAATCGCCAGCGAATTGACAACATGCAAAATAGCGACGGTAAAAAACGTGGCCAGATAAAACCAGATAGCCACATACATATTGGCCTCGCGGCGTTTGAGCACCGTACCGACCAAGTTGATGCCGAACACGACCCAAACCAGCGTAATGGCAATGTCAATCGGCCATTCCAGCTCGGCGTACTCTTTACTGACCGTGATACCAAACGGCAATGTCAGCGCTGCAGAGACAATGATCAACTGCCAGCCCCAGAAGTGTACCCGGCTTAGCCCATCACTGAACAGACGCGCCTTGCACAACCGCTGCAACGAATAGTAGATGCCGGCGAACATGGCGTTGCCCACAAAGGCAAAGATGACCGCGTTGGTATGCAGCGGCCGAATCCGGCTAAAAGTAATGTAGGGAATACCCATCGTCAGCCCGGGCGAAAAAAGCTCGACCGCGGCCAGAACGCCTACCAGCATCCCAACTACGCCCCACAATAACGTGGCAAACATGAACAGCTTGACAATGTGATTGTCATAACTGAATTTCTCGACCGCACCGTGCGTCATTCGTCAGACTCCTTACGTTTAAAAAATGAGGTGAGTTTTGGATATGAATTGCTTTAAGTCAAGATATTAAGAACATTTTATCTTTTTTCTGACTTTTGGCAATGCCTTTTTGCCGGGAATAGTTTACGAATGCTGGGTTCAAATGCCTTTAACGTCTTTAAGGTGTTGAAATAAAAAACGTTATGCTGATCTTGAGCCATTGTACAAAAAAATAATGCAGTGCATTTCAACCCATAAGGTTTGTTGTCACAATCAACGAGAAACCCTAAGTGTGATCGCATACCAAATTTATCCTATGAAACGGAGTGCAAATAAAAATCCCCGGCTATATTTCAACAACCGGGGATTTTTCACATCATTTATCAATCGGAACGTCCTTTTTGCCAAACGCTGCACGTTTCTGACTGTGAACGACTATTGTTCTTCGAACTCCTCCGGCTTGTTTCGCAGGCGTTTTTGGGCCAGCAAAACTGTCTTGCGCAGACGAATACTCTTGGGGGTAACTTCCACCAATTCATCATCACGGATAAAGTCGATGGCGCGCTCCACTGTCATAGGCGTAACCGGTGTGAGCGAGACCGCATCGTCTTTGCCGGAAGCGCGCATATTGGTCAGCTTCTTGGGGCGGGTAGCGTTGACATTCAGGTCATTGTCACGGTTGTGTTCGCCCACGATCATGCCCTCGTACAGCGCTTCGCCGGGGACGACAAACATCCGCCCGCGTGGTTCCAGGCCGGACAGGGCATAAGGCGTGGCCTCGCCGGCGCGGTCAGCCACCAGCGAGCCAGTGGTGCGGCTGGCAAAATCGCCGCGATATTCCTCGTAACCTTCCAGATAAGAATTGAGCAGGCCCAGTCCTTTGGTATCGGTCATAAACTGGTTCTGATAGCCGATCAGCGCGCGGGACGGGATGGAAAATTCCAGACGAACGCGGCCCATGCCGTGATTGACCATGTTGATCATCTTGCCTTTGCGACGAGAAAGCGTCTCCGTGACTACACCCATAAATTCTTCCGGGCAATCCACTTGCAGATGCTCGATCGGTTCCAGCTTTTTGCCGTCGCGCTGCTTAAAAATCACCTGCGGCCGGCCCACGCTGAATTCGTAACCGTCACGACGCATCATCTCGATCAAAATGGCCAATTGAAATTCGCCGCGGCCTTTAACAATCTGCGTTTCCTTTTCGCTTGTTTCTTCAATCTGCAAGGCCACATTGCGCAGCGTTTCTTTGAAAAGACGCTCGCGCAATTTATTGGATTGGACATAAGCGCCTTCCCGACCAGAAAACGGCGAGTTGTTGATGGTAAACTTCATGGCCACGGTCGGCTCGTCCACTTCCAAGCGCGGCAGGGGGATCGGACTTTCTTTGGTGCAGATCGTATCACCGATAAAGACATTGTCGATACCGGCCAACACAACAATATCGCCGGGCTCGACGATTTCCACGTCTTGCAGGCCCAACCCGTTGTATACTTTCAAGTTGGCCACTTTTAGCGGTGCGACTTCATTGCCCTTGCCGATGCGTACCAAAGCGTCGTTAATGTGGGCGCTGCCGTTCCAGATGCGTCCAATGGCCAAACGACCCAGGTAGTCGGAATAATCCAGATCGGCCACCAACATCTGGAAAGGTTTGGTCGGATCATAGGCCGGGGCCGGAATATTGGCCAGAATCGTGTCGAATAGTGGCGTCAGCGAATCGCCTTCCCCTTCCAGCGTTCTTTTGGCAATACCCTCGCGGCCAATTGTATACAGCACGGGAAAATCCAGCATACTTTCGTCAGCATCCAGGTCGATAAACAAATCGTAGATTTCGTTGAGAACTTCCTGCGGGCGGGCATCCGGCCGATCAATCTTGTTGACGGCGACAATAATATGCAGCTTATTCTTCAGCGCCTTGCTCAGTACATAGCGGGTTTGCGGCAATGGGCCTTCGGAAGCGTCTACCAGCAGTACGACGCCGTCTACTTTGGTCAGCGCCCGTTCCACTTCGCCGCCAAAGTCGGCATGGCCGGGGGTGTCTAAAATGTTGATTTTAACGCCATGCCAAAAAACCGAGCAGTTTTTGGCAGAAATGGTTATACCGCGTTCTCGTTCCAGGTCCATCCGATCCATCATGCGCTCGCCGACTTCCTGGTTCAGACGAAAAGTGCCGCTTTGGCGCAGCATAAAATCAACCATCGTTGTTTTCCCATGATCGACATGGGCAATGATGGCAATATTGCGAATCTTCTCATTACGTTCCAGTTGACTCATTTAACGTCCTAAAAATTGGGGTGCAAAGTTAAGCCGCGTCAGGTTATCCGGCACAAAGTGGCCGGATCGCGATTCTGTACAAAGAGAGCGTAATCTATTGATTAGTTATCAATTGTCAAGTTCTTTCGCATTTTCCACGGCATTGCGGATGCCACGGAATCTTATGAAATATCAGCAGATTCATGCGTTTTTTATTGACTTTCAAGCCGGGTTGCCTTAAAATTGGCATGTGTTTTTTAATTAACGACTTTAAAGTATGAATTCCAAGCAAAGGAGTGGAATTATGATAATAGAGCCACAAATTGGCATCCTCCATGGCAAGGAAACCGAATTCGCGCATGCCTTGATTGAGCGGATCAACAAGAAGAACGCGCAAAGTATACGGGCAGAGTCGCTGAAAATCGGCGATATTCCCATGGATTACGATTGCCCGTACGATTTGATCGTGGACCGCATTTCTTACAAAGTCCCTTACTATGTGTCTTTTCTTAAAAGCGCCATTTTAAGCGGGACATACATTATCAACGACCCGTTCTGGTTTGAGATGGTGGATCATTTTTTTAACTTTGGCCTGATTGCGCGAATTGGCGTACCGGTTCCAAAATCAGTCTGCCTGCCGTCCCGTGCCTACAATGCGGATGTGTCGAACGAAGATTTATCGAACATGGTTTTCCCCTTGGATTGGGATAAAGTAATTGATTATATCGGGCTGCCCGTTTTAATGAAGCCATATAACGAATTAGGCTGGCAGCACGAATATATTATCAAATCTCGGGACCAACTTTTTTATCAATATAGTCAAAGCGGCCAGGCAATGATGCTGTTGCAGGAGCTTATTGATTATGATATGTACGTGCGCTGTCTGACAATCGGCAAAAAACATGTGCTGACGGTGCCCTACGATCCCATCAATCACCGCTATGTTTTGGAAGATGTAAAAAACATTTCATCTGATCTCAAAATGCGTCTGGAAAGCAAGAGCCGCGAAATCTGCAAAGTGCTCGGTTATGACATGAATGTGGTGGAGTTTGCCATCGGTAAAAACGGTAAAGCTTATGCCGTTGATTTCATGAATCCGGTACCAGCGGTTGATTCTCATCGTATCGGCGCTGATAACTTTGATTGGGTGGTCGAAAATACCGCGATTACCGCAATTGATTGCGTTAAAAATGGCGTTTCCTCCTACGACAAACATCACTGGTATCAGGAAGCCAAGCTTAAAAAGCATTCGCGCCATCGCAAGTCTATCAAAAAGTAACGTCATCCTTCACAAGACTTCTCCCAAAAATCCCGGAACTGACAAGGTTTCGGGATTTTTTTGTGCTGTTAGGCAGTGCTCGAATTTTCTTGAATGTGCCGCTGAATCGCATATATTAAAATGTTTTTAACCTGTTTAACCTGTTTAACTTCGAGGATATATGCCAATTGTGCAATTTCAACTTCCGGATTTTGTTGCCACAAAAATTTCAGCGGAAAAAGCGAGCGCAGATGCCATCAAACTTTTGGCGGCTGCTTATGAAATTTCGGGCCTCATCACCCCGGCGCAAGTTCAGGCCTGGTTAAGCAGTGCATCTTCACCGGGTCAATTAATGACGGCAACTCCGCCAAATATCGTCCAAAACTTTACCAAACCGGTAGTTGCATCAAATTCGGCTCCAAATGGCGCCCAAAACTTTACGATTTATACGGACGGCGCCTGCCAAGGCAATCCTGGCGTCGGCGGCTGGGGCACGATCATTCACGATCACCAAACAAACCAAAAGATTGAAAAAAGCGGCGGCAAAAGCCGAGCCACCAACAACCAGATGGAAATGACGGCTGTAATTGAAGGTCTTCGTCATACACCAACAGGCAGCCGCATTAAAATTGTCGCTGATTCCGAATACGTGATCAAAGGCATCACCGAATGGCTGCCCAATTGGATTCGATCCGGCTGGCAGACCGCCAGTAAAACGCCGGTCAAAAATAAAGAGCTGTGGGAAGAAATCCATTCACTGACCCAGCAACGCAAGGTTGAGTGGACCTGGGTGCGCGGTCACGCCGGGCATCCGGAAAACGAGCGTTGCGATCAATTGGCTGTGGAAGCGGCAGTCAAGCAGTAGAGCACACCTAAATTTTTTAGGAAACGATATAAAATATTTGCATTTTGCTTGTATGCTTATTATCTTACCAAAATGAGTTATCATGCTTTCGAGCCTTGTAATTTGCTGCTAATGCGCAAAATGCGCAAAAAACATCATTAATCTGTTTACGACACCATGCGCCTGAGTTATAACTGGTTAAAAGAATTCGTTCAATTTGACGCAACCCCGACAGAACTGGCCGAAAAGCTGACGCTGGTTGGTCTGGAGATTAGCGGCGTGCATCATTTGGCTGCCGGCCTTGAGGCCGTGGTCGTTGGCTTGGTGCAAAGCGTTGCTAAACACCCCAACTCTGATCATTTATCGCTGTGTCAGGTTACGACTGCTACGCAAACCTATCGTGTCGTGTGTGGCGCTGCCAATGTTCGGGCCAATCTGAAGACGGCTTTTATTCCGGCTGGATATAACTTACCTGATGGGACGGCGATTAAAGCAGCCAAAATTCGCGGTGAAGTTTCAGAGGGCATGCTTTGTTCCGAGCGCGAATTGGGCTTATCGCACGAGCATGCTGGAATTATGGAGTTGCCGGACAGTTGTGAAGTTGGGCAACAGCTCGTTATAGCGCTGGGCTTGGACGATTATGCTCTGGAAGCCGAGTTAACCACTAATCGTAGCGATGGCCTTTGTCATTTGGGAATTGCGCGTGAAATTGCCGCCATTTTTGATCTTCCTTTAAAATTGCCGGATACTTCGGTAAACGAAGCCGCGACACCGGTTGACACTTTAGCCAAAGTTACGATAAAAAATGAAACCGCCTGTCCTCGTTATGCGGCTCGCGTCATTCAAGATGTAAAAGTTGGGCCGTCGCCGTTGTGGTTGCAACAGCGACTGCGTGCCGTTGGCCAACGTCCGATCAACAATGTGGTGGATATTACCAACTTTGTTCTGATGGAGCTGGGGCATCCATTGCATGCCTTTGATTACGATCAAATCGGCGGTCACCATATTATTGTGCGCAGCGCGAACAAAGATGAAACATTTACCACCTTAGATGGCAATAGCCATACTCTGGATGTGCGCACTTTGTTGATTGCCGATGAGAAAGGCGGAGTGGCTGTCGGTGGTATTATGGGCGGCTTACATTCCGAGGTGACGGCACAGACGACCCAAATTTTATTGGAAAGCGCGTACTTCAATCCGCAAACCATTCGTTTCGGGGCTAAAAAAATCGGCATGCGCACGGAAGCTTCCAATCGCTTTGAAAAAGGGACTGATCCGGAAAATGTTTTGCGCGCACTCAATCGCGCAGCCCGGTTGATTGCCGATATTACCGGTGGGCGTGTGGCCGGTGGCGTTATTGATAATTATCCGAAACCATTGGCGCCGCTAAAAACTTCATTGCGATTGAATCAGGTTTCTCGTATCTTGGGTATAGCGATTGATCCGGAAAAAATTTATCGCATTTTAACGCGACTTGGGTTTACAATTCTGCGCGACAGCACCGAAATATGGCCGATAATTATTCCGACCTATCGGCGAGATGTGGAGCGTGAAATTGATTTAATCGAAGAAATCGCCCGCCACTACGGCTATGCCAACATACCGGATCGGCTTAATGTCGCGGCAGCGACAAGCGTTGCCAACGATGCCGAGACAATCACCGCTCTGATTCGGCAGGTTTTAACCGGCGCAGGCTATACCGAGTTTGTTACCACCAGCTTCGTAGACGAATCCTCGTTGAAAAAAATGCCTTATTTAGGAATTGATTCGACGATGTCGGCGCTTGTTCGTATTAAAAACCCGTTGACCGCGGAGTATAACTGCCTACGACCCAACTTGTTGACAACAGTTTTGCCGCAAATTCGACATAACATTTATCAAAAGAATTTGAATCTCAAAGTCTTTGAACTAAGTCGGACATTTGCCTATGATTCGATTCAAAAACCGGTTGAAACAATTCGGTTGGGCCTGTTCATTACCGGGATGAGCCATTCATGTGATTGGGCAATTTCTGCGCGAGCCGCCAATTTCTTCGATCTAAAAGGCGCTCTGGAAGACCTTTTTACGATTTTAAAATTGAGCAACGTGACTTACAATCCAATTCAAAATGCGGAGTACCATCCGGCTCGTGCAGCCGAAGTGTTTTTGGGCGCGGAGTCTGTTGGCACACTTGGCGAGCTAAGCACCAGTGTAAAAAACGCATTTGATATTCCGACTCCCGCCTATTGGGCCGAGTTGGATGTGATGCCAATTCTTGCGCTGACCGCAAGCGTGAACAAAAAATATAAACGCTTGCCCCGTTATCCGATGGTAACCCGCGACTTGGCTTTGGTTGTTGATACCGTAACGGCCAGTCAACCCATATTAGATCAAATTTTTAGTGCCGCCGGCCCATATTTGGAGAATGCGCAATTATTTGATATTTTTCAGGGTGGATCTTTACCGGCGGACAAAAAGAGTTTAGCTTTTGCGCTAACATTTCGTTCTAATGAGCGCACACTTGCTGATAGCGACATTGACCCGATTATCCGCAGTATATTGGTCGTGCTGGAGCGGGAATTTAAGGCAACGTTGCGCACATAATAGCTTTTATCCATATTTTAAAGCATTCCGATGATTTCATTTTTCATAAAAACAAGAGCTGTTTATGACTGATCAATTTGTGATTTTGGAAGAGAAGATTAAGCAAACTATTGCTTTGATTACGCAACTGCGTGAGGAAAACCAGCGTCTGCGCGAGGGTTCCCCACAAGGCGCTTTTCCTTTTCCGGGGGATGCGGTTAACCCAAATTTAGTAGAGAAGGTTACTGTTCTTGAAAAAAAGGTTAAAGAATTAGAGCTTGAGAACAAAGCATTGCTGGAAAGCAAGGAAAAGATCAAAGAAAAAGTTCAGACAATGCTGGAAAAATTTGATATTATGAAGCTATAAGGCTGCTTGACGAGCATGCTCATAGATTGTTTTGCAGGCACCACCATTTGGATTAATTCGTCGCTTTATATTGATATAAATTCTTTAAAATCAACTGATTAGGTAATCCGTCATGGATGATAAATCTCTCACCGTAAAAGTAGCCATATTTGGTACGGAATATTCAATAAAAGGTCAAGCCGATCCTACGTACGTCAACAAGTTAGCCAAATATGTGGACTCAAAAATGTTGGAACTAACGGGCGGCAATACGTCCACGGCTACCGTCAGGCTGGCCGTACTGGCTGCGCTGAATGTGGCCGACGAGTTATTCCAGGTTCGAGACGAGTTAGAGAAACTTGGCGGCAAGCGGGTCCAGTTTGATGATGTAGACAAAAAGCTCAAAAATTTGAATGAGCTTTTAGATCAGGCGCTTAAGTCGGAAGCATGACCGGCATTGTCGTCCAAAGAATTTTATATTATTTACACATAGCGTTATACAAGTCCCTGCTATGTTCGTGATGATTTGATATTCCAAATCGGTGTGTCTGATTTGACATCGGACTGCTGTTTGCGATAATTCATTTCACACGGCATGGGCGGGGATTTTTTTATGGCCCAATTAGCGCATGTTCTGGTGACTGGCGGTGCGGGTTTTATTGGCTCGCATCTGGCGGATCGCCTGGCGGAATGCTATCAGAGTATAACAATTCTCGACAATTTTGACCCCTATTACGATCCGGAACAAAAGCGTCGGAATATTGCGGACGTATTACTTCGTCCTAATGTAAGTCTGAAAATCGGGGACATTCGTGATGCGGCGTTTGTGGAAGATGTTCTCCGTGAGCGACAGATAGACGGAATTGTTCATTTAGCTGCGCGGGCTGGTGTACGTGCTTCGCTTTTAGACCCGCTTCTGTATAGCTCGGTCAATATAGATGGCACGATTACTTTGTTAGAAGCAGCACGCCGACTTAAAGTTAAAACTTTTATTTTTGGATCTTCCTCATCTGTCTACGGTCAGGATACACCCGTTCCCTTCCGGGAGAGTGCGCCTTGTGGGCAGCCTGCTTCGCCGTACGCCGCTACAAAAAGGGCTGCGGAGTTGCTTTGTTATACCTATTGGGATTTATATAAACTGCCGATTGTTGTACTGCGTTTTTTTACGGTTTATGGTCCACGCCAGCGTCCGGAAATGGCCATTCATCGTTTTTTTTCTATGATTTTGCGGCGAGAAAAGATTCCTGTTTATGGTCATGGGGTCTTGCTGCGTGATTTTACGTATGTAGATGATATTGTGCGTGGGATTGAGAGCGCACTGCGCCTGGATCAACCGGGCTATGATGTGTTTAATCTGGGGACAACGCATCAAATCACCGTTAATTTACTCATTCAAAAAATTGAACAGGTTACCGGTATTTCGGCTCAAAAAGAGTATTTGGCCCAACAACCCGGCGATATGGAGTCAACCTGGGCTGATATTTCACGGGCTCAGAAATTTTTAAACTATGCGCCCCAGGTGCAAATCGATGACGGTTTACACCGTTTCTGGCATTGGTTTCAGCAGGAGCAGGCCCGCCAACGCTGATGCACTAAAGCGCAACACATATCTTTTCATAGGGCACAATCTTTTGCTTTCATCCAGCGCTGTCATTCTGAAAACGTTTTGTTTGAGTTCAAGTGCAGAGCCAATTTGAAGCGAGATGCTTGCAGCATGACAGGCGCATTGAAAACGAAGGTGTAGGACATGTGCCAGTATATTTTTTCAGGCTCATGGAATAAGTTTGTGGAAACCCAACCTTGCGAAGGCTTCAGTGCACAAAACATGCGGATTTCAAATTAAGCCTTCGCAAGGTTTCACCATTGTATCCCATGAGCCTTTTTTCATAAACGAGTCGTTACCAAACTAAGGTGAATATTCATTTAACCGTATCCAAGGGCAGATTTTTAAGAATTTTTGCGCCGGAATTTGTAGAATTTTCGGTCGTTTTTAGTTCTTAAATATAGACTGGAAACCCTTTAGGATTTCAGATGGTTAGGCGAGTGCTTACAAACTAAGATTATACTTTTGGAGGATTTTTTCAGATGGAAATTGTGACCTGGATTATCATAAGTCTGATATTGGCTGCAGCCGGTTTTGGGGCGGGTTGGTTTTTAAGCCGCAAGATGGCAAATGAGAAAATTGCCAATGTGGAGCAGGCGGCCGCTCAAATTTTGATTGAGGCTCAGAAAGAAGCCGAGCGGCTCAAAAAAGATGCTCTGCTGGAAGCAAAAGAAGAGTGGTACAAAGCTAAAGAAGAGTTTGAAAAAGATGCTCAAAACAAGCGTCTGGAGATGCAAAAGTTTGAGCGCCGGTTGCGGGATAAGGAATCAAATCTGGATCGCAAAGCCGATTTGATGAATCAAAAAGAAAAAGAATTAGGGCAGGAAGGCAAAAACTTAGCGAATCGTGAGAAGAATTTAGTATCAAAAGAATCGGAGTTAGATGGAAAGATCGCCGAACAAAATATTCGGCTGGAAAAAATTGCGGGCTTGACTGCCGAAGAGGCCAAGAAAGAATTGATTGCCAATCTTGAAGAAGAAGCCCGTCGCGAGTCGGCCCAAATAGCCCGCGAGATTCGTGACCGCGCGCAACGCGATGCCGAAAAAGATGCACGTAAAATTTTGACGTTGGCTATTCAACGCAATGCCGCCGATCATGTTGCCGAGACAACCGTTTCTGTCGTTTCACTGCCCAGCGAAGAAATGAAAGGTCGTATAATTGGTCGGGAAGGACGAAATATCCGCGCTTTTGAACAGGCTACCGGTGTGGATGTAATCATTGACGATACGCCAGAAGCCGTAATTCTGTCGGCTTTTGATCCGATCCGGCGGGAAGTTGCCAGGCTTTCAATGGAAAAACTGACGGCTGACGGTCGCATTCATCCGGCCCGTATCGAGGAGATTGTTACGAAGACACGCGAAGAAGTCAATCAATTGATTATTCAATCGGGAGAGCAAGCGGTACTGGAACTCAGTTTGCATGGTATTCATCCGGAAATTATCAAGTTGTTAGGCCGTCTGAAATATCGCACCAGTTATGGCCAGAATGTGTTGGAGCATGTGATTGAAACCGCTCATTTATGCGGTATTATGGCGGCGGAACTGAGCCTTGACCAAATGCTGGCAAAACGTGCGGCCTTGTTGCACGATATTGGCAAAGCCGTAGCCCAGGACGTGGAAGGTTCCCATGTGGAAATCGGCGTCCAGATTGCCAAGCGCTACGGTGAAAACAACATTGTGATTAATGCCATCCATGCCCATCATGAAGATGTGGAATGCGAGTCGCTGGTAGCGGTGCTGGTTAAAGCTGCGGATTCGATTTCCGGCGGGCGACCCGGCGCGAGGCGCGAGACCCTGGAAAACTATGTCAAACGTTTGGAGCAACTGGAGCAAATTGCCGATGCCCTGCCCGGTGTCGAAAAATCGTATGCCATCCGCGCCGGTCGCGAAGTGCGCATCATTGTCCGACCGGATCAGGTGTCCGATGTGGAATCGAGCGACCTGGCCCGTAAGGTCGCCAAATCCATCGAAGACCAGATGCAATATCCCGGCCAAATTAAAGTGACCGTTATTCGGGAGACAAGAGCCATTGAGTATGCTAAATAGCGGTTTTCGCGTTAAGACGTCGAGCGCTTTTCAAGCGCTTGGGGTCGGCTTTTTACTGCTGATAGTCAGCCTGGCCGGCTGCGGCAAGCCGTTTGTCATCATCCCCGCGCCTATCGACGCAAAGCCCGGCACGTTACATCCCATTTGGCGATTCAAAACCCGCGGGCCGATTTTGGTCGAGCCGCTCTTGCAAGGGAATGATTTATATCTGGGGTCGCTTGACCGGAGCGTGTACAAACTTAATCTTGACAAACCGGGTTTGGTCTGGAAAAAAAAGCTTAAAGCGCCGGCTGCACAAATGGGAATTGACGTTAATGGTCACTTACTGATAATGACATCCATTCCGGAAACCCGTCTCTACCAACTTTTGGCGAATCGAAAGGAAGTTTGGGTTCATCCCATCGGCGAGGCCGCTTCCGAAATGGCATTGGATGACTCGCTGCTGTTTGTCAGCACGGAACTGAAACGATTTTTAGCCATTCGCATCGCAACCGGTGAAACCCAGTGGGATTTTAAAGCGGACGATGCAATTCATACCCGGCCACTTTTATCTCAAAAACGAGTAATCTTTGGCACAGAGGCCGGGCAAATTGTAGCCCTAAATGCAGTGGACGGCAAACAGCAATGGTTAGTTAAGCACACCGCTGCTTTTAATGTAGACCCTGTTTTAGCCGACAGTCTGACCATTTTTGCAGCCGAAGATAACACCCTGCTCTGTTTGCGGGTCAGTGACGGTACTGAAAAATGGCGCACTCAACTCACGGGCATTAATCTGAATCCGCCATTGTTTGTTAACGAGCAATTGATTGTTCATTCCCTGACCGGGCAATGCTTTTTTATTGATATCCAAACCGGTCAGCTCCAAGAGTCAATCCAATGTCCGACCTTGGTTACACCACTGATTCAATATGGCCAGTATTTAATCTGGGTAGAACAGCAGAAGGGCGAAATCTCCCTGTTTAACTTAAAGACGCGGACAGTTGATCAACAATATTTGCTGGATGAAACCGTGCGCGTTTGTCCGGTTATTTGGCGTGATTTATTGCTTGTCCCCACTACCGGTAACAAACTTATTGTTGTGCAATTACCGCATTTGTAAGTATGGCCTTTCGCCAGGAGATCCAAATTATGAAGGTCCACTGCGGAGATCGTATTGGTCGGCAGGGGCAGCTATTTATGGCCTGCTCCGCTGCTATTTATGACGCGCAGCATCGTCTCTTGCTGACCCGGCGCAGTGATAATTTGCGCTGGTGTTTGCCTGGCGGGCACATGGAGCCGGGCGAAAGCGTGAGCGAGACTTGCATCCGTGAGGTTTGGGAAGAGACCGGCTTGCGGATTGTTGTCAAGCGTCTGATCGGCGTTTATAGCAGCCCGAATTTTTTGTTGGAATATCCAAATCGTGGCAGCTTTCAACCCGTGATTCTCAATTTTGAGGGTGAGGTTATAGGCGGGCTGCTGCAAACGACGTCAGAAGTTGCGGAAGTCGGCTACTTTACCCACAGCGAAATCGTTGCTATGGATGTGCTGGAGCATCATCGGTCGCGTATTCACGATGCATTTTCGAGCGAGTCAGGGCCATTTATCCGTTAACGCTGTGGGACATTTGCGCGATCAGATCAAGTCTGCTAAAATTGCTTCGTAGCTGTAGTTCGGAGTTATTCCGAATTTCCCCTCGTAAGCCAAAATCTTCAAAAGTCCAACCGAAAACATCAAAAACGATAACGTGTTTTACCTAACCCGGACAAGCCGGAACCAAAAGCATAGCCGCAGAGTTTTGCAAAGTGTGGCGAGAAGTTTCGCAGAGAAAAACTTTGGAAATGGTCGGGTTGCTGACTTCCAATCGCTGAGCCGCTTGTTCGACCGTGAAGGTTTGGCCAGACGGCTGAAAAGCGCCGCTGTATAATCTTGCGTTAGACAAATCTTTTTTTCATAAGCACTACAAAATGAATATATTAGACGAAATTATTGCGCATAAACGACTGGAAGTGGCTGCCTGTCGCAAAAAACTGCCGGTCACCCAACTTATTCCGACCAAGAACCGACAGACCGGGATGCTTTTGGATGCGCTCCGGTTACCGGGTTTATCGGTAATTGCCGAAATCAAACAAAAATCACCGTCCGGTGGCTTGCTGCGTCCGGATTTGCAGCCGCTGGACCTGGCCGGAATTTATCATAATGGCGGCGCGCGCGCCATTTCCGTGCTAACCGATGGCCACTATTTTGGCGGCTCCGTGGAGATCATGCAGACAGTGCAAAAAGCCGTGACGCTGCCAATCTTACGCAAAGAATTTATGATTGATGACTACCAATTTTACGAAGCGGCGCATTATGACGCAGCGGCTATTTTGCTGATTGTGCGGATATTGTCCCAGCCGGAATTGATCCACTTTCTGCAATTGGCTGATCAGTTGGGTTTGGACGCGCTGGTTGAAGTACATGACGAAGCAGAGTTGCGTCGGGCTTTGGACAGTCCGGCGCGGATCATCGGGATCAATAATCGCAATCTGGATACACTGGCCATTTCGCTGGACGTGTCGCTGCGGCTGCGGGAACACATTCCGGCCGACCGCATCGTCGTCAGCGAAAGCGGCATTAAAACCGGTGCGGATGCGCGACGATTAGCTGCTGCCGGTTTTGACGCCATATTAGTCGGTGAAACACTGCTGCGCCAACCCGACCCGGCTACCAAACTACGGGAATTGACTGACATAAAATAGGCATCGCTGCGGCTCATTACATTGTAAATTAAGTTTTTTCAGGTCTCACGCAAAGTCGCGAAGGCGCAAAGTTAAAGATAAAGAAAGATAGGCTTTTCGTATTTCTTGTACTGGTCAACAACCTGTCGAACACTGTCATGCCGGAATGTTCTTATCCAGCATCTTGTTTGCCTGCAAGAAGATTCCGGTTAGAAACATGCCGGAATGACATCTCAGAAAGTGTTCTAAAGGTTGTTGACTAGTACAGCTTTTCGTATTTTTTGGCGTCTTTGCGCCTTCGCGTGAGATATAAAAACTTATTTTCCAATGTAATCAAGCCCGCCGCACTACACTGGAGCTGACGATGGTCCGGATTAAAATCTGCAGTCTTACGAATCTGGAAGACGCTCTGTACGCCACAAATTGCGGCGCGGATGCGCTGGGCTTTATTTTTGCCGACGCCAAACGTCGGCTTGATCCGGAAACGGCCCGCGACATCATCCGGCAACTGCCGCCCTTTGTTGTAACCGTCGGCGTGTTCATGAATCAGACGCTGGCGGATGTACGGGAAATTGCCGAAGTTACCGGCATAGACACAATTCAGCTACACGGAGATGAGCCACCGGACTTTTGTCGTCAAATTCGCCACCGGCTTATCAAACGCATCAAAGTTGAACCCCATGACACATCTGCCACGCTGGAACAGAAAATGGCGCTATACAATGCTGCTGCTTTTGTGCTCGATCCCGGCGCAGGCAGTGGCGCGGCTTTTGACTGGAAGCAGGCAGCTAATCTTAGCAAACCGGTGATTATTGCCGGTGGTCTGACGCCGGAAAATGTAGGGCAGGCCATACAGATCGCCCGTCCGTACGGTGTGGACGTCTCATCCGGCGTAGAATTGCAGGTGGGGAAAAAAGACCCGCTTAAAGTCAAATCGTTTATTCAGGCGGCCAATTTTAACTCTAACGATTAAAGTAAGAATGACATTTTTAACCTGACGACAGCAAACCGCAAACGTAACCGGAAAGATTCGCAAAGTATCACGCGGAGTTGCACAAAGAAGTAAAACTCCGCGAAACT